>JAJYNP010000080.1 GCA_021786265.1 Chloroflexota bacterium | reverse complement strand
GGTCCACCCTTGCGGCACGATCACGCCCACCTGCATTCCGCACCCCACGTCTGCCCTTCGTCAACGGCTTCACGCTACCCGACCCCGACGACGCCTGCTCGTCCCGCGGCCTGTTCAGCAGGGGGACCGACGGCAGCCCGCACTCCGATCCCCGACGGACGTGTAGGGTGCCTTCCTCCCACCTGGTCAGACGGCGCTTCGTGACGCATCGCGTCGTCGATGCGATCCCCACCGGCGGGGGCCGACGCCACCGGCGGGGGCCGACGCCACGAGCGTGAGCAGCTTGTCACGGACGTTCGCCGGGCCCGGCTTGGTGCCCGGGCCAGATGGCCGTCGACGAGCCCCCGGAGACCCGGGTGCCGGGCCAGGCTGGCCGGCAGAAGGAGCCCCACGTCGGCCACGAGTCGATCGTCGTCTAGAGCCCTGTCGAGGAGGTGTGTCGAGGAGGTCGAGGCTGGGGTGCGATGATCGCATCAATCCAGGGCTCCTTCGTTGGGCGTGATGCGTGTTCCGCAACGCCATCTTCCCAGTTCAGGAGGCGCCTGATGGTCGTTTCCGCGCCGGTCGCGCGCGGCGGACCGGCAGACCCGGGGTAATCGGATCGATCTGACGATCGCCGATCCCTGGCCTCGTCACGAATCAGCTGGCCGCTCCGGTACGGACCAGTCTAGTCCGTTGGGCTCTTGACAACGGCCTTGCTCCTCGCTTTGCTCGCTGCACGCTCAGCGTCAAGGTGTCGAGCCGGAGCAATCCGATGAGGGTGCCGTTCGTGGCGAACGCAGTCGGCGCGGGAAGCCTATCGGCGCTTCTGCCAGGACGTGCGATCAGGCTGCGGCAGCCCGCTCACGACTGGCGCCAGGCCGTCCGACGCGCCGGCGAGGCGTTGACAGCCAGCGGAGCGGCCAGCCCTGCCTACGCGGATGAGATGATCGCGACGATCGAGCAACTTGGCCCGTACATCGTGATCGCCCCGGGCATCGCGCTCGCCCATTCGCGCCCGTCGGCTGCGGTCCGTCACACCGGGCTCGCCTGGGTCACCCTGACCCGACCCGTCGCCTTCGGGCACCCCGAGAACGACCCGGTCAGCCTCGTCGTAGCGTTGGCCGCAGTCGACGACAGCTCGCACATCGAGGCGCTCGCCACGCTCGCCAACCTGCTCAGCGATGACGAACGGCGCGCCGCGCTGCTGGCCGCCAGGGATGCCGCCGCGCTCAGATCCATCGTCGCGGCATACGAGGCAAGTCACGCGGAAGATTCCCCGTCGAGCAGCGGCTCATCGGGCTAATCACGACGGAGGTCAATGCAGATCGCCATGAGTCAGGGAGGCCTGGTGACGGAGTGAGGATCCTGGCGGTATGCGGTATGGGGCTTGGGACCGGCCTCCTGCTGCGCATGCAGGCGGAAAAGGCACTGAAACAACTGGGGCGAACGGCCGATGTCGAGGTCGCGGACATTGGGTCGGCGCGCGCCGCCGCCCAGAGGGCCGACCTGATCGTCACCACCGCGGAACTCGCCCAGCAGCTCGGACAGGTGAAGCCGCCGATCGTGACGATCCGGAATTTCATCGACCTGAATGAAATGGTGGAAAAGCTTCGCGCCGCACTGCCGGATGGCTAGGAGGCCGCGGCTCGCCGCGTTCTTCGACAGCGCAAGGGAAGGGAGGCGGTGAGTAGCACACGTGCAGCATCCCCGGCGGATTGAGGAGCCGCTCAGTGGACTGACGAAAGGACGCACTGGACCGCCATGGACGTTGGGTACCTGTTCAATTGGATCTCGTCGGAGGTCTTCGGGAAACCCGCATACCTGATCGGGCTTTTCGCGGCGATCGGGCTCATCGCGGGACGCAAGAGTATCGGCGACATCATCAGCGGGACGGCGAAGGCCACGCTGGGCTACGTCATCATGGCCGCCGGTGCCGGCGTCGTGATCGGGGCCCTGACGCCCTTCGGCGCGATGATCTTCGGGGCCACCGGCGCCAACGGGGTGGTGCCCACCAACGAAGTCATCACGGCGCTCGTCAACGCGAAGCCCGCCTTTGGCACCGACATCGCCTATGCGATGTTCTTCGGCGTGCTGCTCTCGCT
The DNA here is from genome assembly GCA_021786265.1 of Chloroflexota bacterium. Next base: position 4,953 of record JAJYNP010000080.1, on the reverse strand, counting down.
CGTCATTGCGCGGCTCACGCCGCTGCGCTACGTCTTCCTCACCGGCCACCACATGCTCTTCATGGCGACTGTCCTGACCGTGGTGCTGCTCAGCCAGAAGGCGACGGACGCGTTGGCGGTCGTGGGCGGTACGGTCGGCCTCGCCACCATGATGGTGGTCATGCCTGCCTTTGCCCACCCCTGGATGAAGAAGCTCACCGGCGGGCAACCCTTCGCGATCGGCCACTTCAACACGTTGAGCTACATCACATCTGGCTTTCTCGGCCAGTATGTCGGTAGGGGCAGCAAGAGCACCGAGGAGATGGAGCTGCCCGATGCAATCAAGTTCGTGCGCGACCCCATGGTCGCGACAGCGGCTGCCATGGTCATCCTCTATCTCGTGTTTGCCCTCGCCCTCCTCGCGCGAGTCGGTGAAGCAGCTGCGATCAAGGCTGCTGGTGGCGGCACCGTCGGCGGCGTGGGAGGGTACCTCGCGGGGCAGTTCGGCAATGCGCTTGCCTTCGGTGCCGGCGTGGCAATCATCCTGCTCGGCGTGCGTACGATCCTGGGCGAGATCGTCCCGGCGTTCGCGGGTATCGCGGAGCGTGTCCTGCCCGGGGCGGTGCCGGCGCTCGACATCCCGGTGACCTACACGTTCGCTCCGAATGCTGTGATCATCGGCTTCCTGATGAGCGTCGTGGGCGGCTTGGTCGGGTTCGTTGTGCTGAGCGTGTGGCTCGGCCCATGGCTCGCTCTGCCGCTCATCCTGCCCGGCATGGTGCCGCATTTCTTTGACGGCGCGGGGGCCGGTGTATTCGGCAACGCAACCGGCGGCCGGCGGGGCGCAGTCGTCGGCGGTTTCGTCAACGGCCTGATCATCACCTTCCTCGCGGCCTTCCTGGTCCCGGTGATGAGCGCGATCGGGTTCGTCAACACGACCTTTGGCGACTCCGACTTCCAGTGGTTCGGCATCGTGGTCGGCAACGTCGCGCGTCTCGGCGGTGCGGCGGCGGTCCTCGGGGTCGTCGTCGTGTGTGGCGTGCTCATCGCGGCCGCGAGCTGGTGGCAGAGGCATTACGTCGACACGGGTTGGGTTCCAGGCGGGCTGCCCGAGGCCGCCCCTGCTCACAAGCAACCCGCACACGCGGCGTGATCGGACACCCAATCAGGAGGTACCAGGTGTCCCGGGCTCGCGAGTCCGGGACACCTGCTCGCAGATCCAGTTCAGCCGCAACGTCTGCGGCCCAACCACCGTGTTGCGCAAGATCGAGCGTAGCCGTAGCGGCGAAGGTTCGAGCACGTGGAGACAGGCCAGCGCGCCCGGAGGGCGCTGAGATGAACGATGCCCCAGCTGCACCGTAGGGGTCCCATCCCGCTCTATGCGCAGGTCAAACAACTCCTCCGCCTGCGGATTACCGCTGACGAGAAGCTGTCCGACGGACCGCTGCCATCCGAGCGGGAGTTGGCGCGTGAGCTCGGCGTGAGTCGGATGACCATCCGCCAAGCGCTGCGCGAACTGAGCGACGAGGGCGCGGTCTTCACGGCGCCGGGCCGAGGGACCTTCCGGGCGTCGCCCAAGCCCCCCCGGCCACTGGGCGTCCTCACCGGCTTCACCCAGGACATGCTCCAGCGTGGCCTGACCCCGTCATCGCGGGTGCTGGCCATGGAGCAGATCGCCGATCCGCACATCGCGGAGCGGCTGGATCTCGCGCCGGATGTGCCGCTCGCCCGCATCCAACGCCTCCGCCTCGCAGACGGCGAGCCGATGGCCCTGGAAGTCACCCACCTCCCGTTCGATCTCTGTCCAGGGCTGCTCAGCATCGACCTCGAGCAGCGGTCCCTCTACGAGGTGCTCCAGAGCGTGTTCCAACTGCGGCTGAAGGGCGCCGAGCAGTCAATCGAGAGTCGCGGCGCCGAGCCGGGCACTGCCGCGCTGCTTCGCGTCGAACCGGGCGCGGCCGTGCTCTACCTCGAGCGGACGACGCAGATGGAGGACGGCCGGTTCGTCGAGTTCGCCCGTTCCTGGTATCGCGGGGATCGCTACCACTTCCGGATCAGCCTTTCGACATAGGGTCGGGAGGCGCCGGGATGACGAGCTCGGTGCCGCCGACATCACTGCCGAACTCCGGGTCCTGTCCTCTGGACGAGCCCGATGGGTGTCGGTCGGGACATACCAGGCTCGTCGCGTCGGAGACGGCGTCTTCAAGCGGAGCGACTACGTCACGCCGCCCATCTCGCTTCCTGGGCCGGCACCTGGCCCGGCAACAACGTGACCGGTGCCAAGCGCCGCTCGGGCCGCACCCGCAGTGGCAACGTATGGCTCCTCATCCCCCGCCCGGCGGTGTGAGCCGGAGATCGTCACCGGGATCGATGGAGCGGCGGTGCCGCCGGTCCGGGAGCCGCCGCCGTTGACCGGCGACCCGGTGTCACCGGGCAGGGAGCCGCGAGGCGGAGGTGGTCGTGCCACGGCGTGATGCTCACACTCCGCCGCAGGCCATGACCAGGCCCATGAAGAGGTCGAACCCGGTCCAGCAAGGCGGCGTCGACCCCGGCGGGCTGCCGGAACCGAGAGCCCGGAGAAGCGTGGGGGCGGGACCGACGACGGCCCGGATACCGTGATCTCATACCGTGATCTTTATGCAGTCTTCACGTCATTCGGCCACAGTGGCGCCATGAGCGGACGAATTGGCCGCGTCGGACACCTCGCGCTTCCGGCGCTGGCCGTCGCCCTCGCGCCGCTCCTCGCCTCGTGTGGCACCACCTCCACCACCGCGCACCCGACGGCCCCGAGCGGAACGGCGATGTCGACGGCGGGCCCGAACAGCAGCACCGCGAGCGGCATCCACAAGATCCGGCACGTCATCGTGATCTTCCAGGAGAACCGCTCCTTCGACAGCTACTTCGGCACGTTCCCGGGCGCCGACGGCATCCCCATGGTGAACGGCACGCCCACCGTGTGCGTCGCCGACCCCGCCAGTGGGCAGTGCGTGCGGCCCTATCCGGACCACGCGGACCGCAACGGCGGCGGCCCGCACAACGACGTCAACAGTGTGGCCGACGTGAACGGCGGCAAGATGGACGGATTCATCGCGCAGGCCGAGCGCGCCCGGCATGGCTGCGCCAACCCCACCGACCCTGCCTGCGCCAACCTCCCCACGCCGGACGTCATGGGCTACCACACAGGCTCCGACATCCCCAACTACTGGACCTATGCACGAGACTTCGTGCTGCAGGACCACCTGTTCGAGGCGGTGCACTCCTGGAGCTTCCCGTCCCACCTGTACCTTGTCTCGGCCTGGTCGGCGACCTGTGCCAACGCCGCCGACCCGATGAGCTGCACGAGCGCGGTGGACCCCACGAACCGCAGCAATGCCAGCCCCACCCCGTTCGCCTGGACCGATCTCACGTACCTGCTCTCCCGGGACCACGTCAGCTGGTCCTGGTACCTCGACCAGGGAGCCGCGCCGCAGGGCGCTTACCAGGGGAAGGCAAACGGCGGCGTTCCCAAGATCTGGAACGTGCTGCCCGGCTTCGGCGACGTGCACGCCGATGGCCAGATGGCCGACATCCGCGACCTGTCGGCGTACTTTGCGGCGGCCCAGGCGGGGACCCTGCCCGCCGTTTCCTGGATCCTGCCCGACCCCGCCGACAGCGAGCACCCGCCCGCGCTCGTCAGCACGGGCGAGTCGTACGTCACGGGCATCGTCAACGCCGCCATGGCCAGCCCGGACTGGAGCTCGACGGCCATCTTCCTCACCTGGGACGACTGGGGCGGCTTCTACGACCATGTGGTGCCGCCCACGGTCGATGCGCTGGGCTACGGGATCCGCGTCCCCGGTCTCGTGATCAGCCCGTACGCCAAGGCCGGCTACATCGACCACCAGACCCTCAGCTTCGATGCCTACCTCAAGTTCATCGAGGATGACTTTCTGGGCGGACAGCGGCTCGACCCGGCCACCGATGGCCGGCCGGACCCGCGTCCCGACGTGCGGGAGAACGCGCCGCAGCTCGGCAACCTGGTCGCCGACTTCAACTTCAGCCAACCACCGCGCCCGCCGGTGATGCTCCCGGTCCACCCGTCGACCGACCTGACGTCGCCCTGACCGGCCGGGCCGACCCTCACCCTCGAGGGGGGTGCGGCTCCTGGTCGCGACCATCTGCGGTGCGGCCATCGGCTTCGAACGCGAGATCCACGGGCCGAGCCCTCATCGATCCCCGAAGCTGAGATCAGGGCCGCACCTCCCGGTGTTCGGTCACTGGAATCGTGTTCGTCCACAGTTCGGTCACCGGATCGTTGACGCCCCCACGGTGCCTCAGTACGGTTGCCTCGTGTTCCGCAGGCCGCAGGTCAACCTTTACTCCCGCGACCTTCCGCGCGCCCTGGCCTTCTATGCGCAGCTCGGGTTCGCGGAGACGTTCCGCTATCCAAGGGACGGGGCGCCCGAGCACGTGGAGATGCGGCTCGACGGCTTCACGCTCGGCATCGCCACCGAGGCCACGGCTATCGAGAACCACGGTCTGTCACCGAGCCTGGAAGGCCGAGGCATGGAGCTGGTCCTGTGGACCGACGACACGGAGGCCGCGTTTGCCCGTCTGCTCAGCCTGGGAGCGCGTGCGCTTTCGAAGCCGCACGACTGGCTCGGAACGTTGCGCCTGGCCTGGGTTGCCGATCCGGACGACAACCCGATTCAGATCGTGGCGAAGCGCTTCTGACGCTCTTCTCGCCGCCGCCTGCGGTCCCGGTCTGTCGCGAGTCCTTTCGCCCCGAGCAGAAGACGTCATGGGACGGGAGCGCACACGATCCGGTTCGCTCCTCACCCTGAGCCCGGTGTCGGCGTCTCGCCCACCGTGGCCCCCGTTCGCGTCCACAGATAAGGAGCGCGCCGCTGCCCACGAACGGGCCGAGCATGACATCGCCTACCCGCGGTCGGCCTGGCAGGCCCCGGCTTGCCGGAGGCGAACTAGGCCGAACTT
>JAJYNP010000053.1 GCA_021786265.1 Chloroflexota bacterium | reverse complement strand
GTCCGGGGCCTCCTCCACGAACGACACGACCGCCGAGCATCCGTCCGTCCCGGCCGCGAGCGCCGACAGGCGGGGATCGTCGAGCCGCATCGCCACCTCGGCGCTGAGGTCCTGCAGCTGGTACCCGGTCAGGCCGAGCTCGGGGAACACCACCAGGTCGGCGCCGTCCGCGCGGGCACGGGCCAGTACCTCGCGGTGGGTGGCGAGGTTCTCGTCAAGGCGGCCCAGGCGAGGCGCCAGCTGGGCGAGCGCGATCCGGCGGCGCTGCATGGGGCGAGTCTAGCGGCTCGTCCGGCCCGGCCGCGGGTGGACCGCGTCGCCGGCGGCGGATCTCGTGCGGGGCGCCGGCGGCTGATGCGGGTGGACGATGCCGGTGGCGGATCTCAGGCGGGCCCGGCGCCGGCGACTCCCGGCGCATTCGTGCCGGTGAGGGCCGTGGCCGTTTCCGGCATGCCCTGCGTCCGGTCCGCGAAATGGCACGCGGCGAAGTGCCCGGAGCGGTACTCGGTCAGCGGCGGCGAGACGGTCTCGCACTCCGCCGGGTTTCCCAGCCGCTCGCGGAGCCAGCAGCGCGTGTGGAAGTGGCATCCGGGAGGCGGGGCCGCCGGATTCGGCACGTCGCCCTTGAGGATCACGCGCCTGCGGCGAGCCTCCACCGAGGGATCCGGGATGGGCACCGCGGAGAGCAGCGCCACCGAGTACGGGTGGAGCGGCCGGTCGTTCAGCTCGCGCGAGCCCGCGACCTCGACGATCCGGCCCAGGTACATCACCGCGATCCGGTCGCTGATGTGCCGGACCACCGAGAGGTCGTGCGCGATGAACACGTAGGTCAGCCCGAACTGGGCCTGCAGGCGCTCGAGCAGGTTGATGATCTGCGCCTGGATGGAGACGTCCAGCGCGCTGATCGGCTCGTCTGCGATGATCAGGTCGGGGTTCACGGCGAGCGCCCGGGCCACCCCGATGCGCTGCCGCTGGCCGCCCGAGAACTCGTGGGGGTACCGCTCGCCGAAGTCCGGGTCGAGGCCCACCACTTCGAACAGCTCGCGGATGCGAACACGGCGCTCGTCCCGCGTCCCGATCTCGTGGATGTCGAGCGGCTCACCCACGATCCCCGAGGCGGTCATGCGCGGGTTGAGGCTCGCGTACGGGTCCTGGAAGATCATCTGCATGCGCCGCCGCATGCGGCGGAGTGGGGCGCCCTCAAGCCTGGTGATGTCGGTCCCGTCGAACACGATGCGCCCACCCGTCGGCCGGTACAGCCGGAGGATGGCACGCCCGGCGGTGCTCTTGCCGCACCCGGACTCGCCGACGAGCCCGAGCGTCTCGCCGCGTCGCACGGAGAGCGACACGCCGTCGACCGCCCGCACGTCCCCCACGTGACGCGCGAAGACGATCCCCTGCGTGATGGGGAAGAACATCTGCAGGTCGGTCACCCGGAGCAGGTCGCCGCCGTCGGACGTCGCTCCGGACGCGGGCGCGGACCCGGCCACGGGCATGCTCATCGCCACGGCTCCGTCGTCGCGGGCGGTTCCGGCCGCCCGTGCGCACCCCGCAGCGCGGCCGCCTCGTCGGCGCCGGCCGTGGAGACCACGCGTTCGACCTCCTCCGTCGCGGGCCCGCGTCCATCGACTGCCGATCCTCCGGGCGGCGGCGCCGCCACGAACCCATCGCGCAACGGCCTGCCCGCGACCGCCTCCTCGGCGGTGGCCGGATTCCAGCAGGACACCCGGTGCGTTGCCTGCGGTCCCGTCGTCCGGATCGCCGCGCCGGCCTCCAGCGGCTCCAGGGCCGGGGCGATCTCCCAGCACGTCGGCAGCCGCCAGGCACACCGGGGCGCGAAAGGACACCCGACGGGTGCCCGGCGCAGGTCGGGCGGCGTGCCCTCGATGGGGATGAGTGGCTCGCCCTCCGGGCTGTCGAGGCGCGGGATCGAGTGGAGCAGGCCGACGGTGTACGGGTGACGCGGATGGGCGAACAGCTCCGGCGTCGGCGCGGTCTCCACCACGAACCCCGCATACATGACGTTGATCCGGCCGGTCATCCCGGCCACCACCCCGAGGTCGTGGGTGATCAGGACCACGGCCGTGCCCCGCTCCGTGGTCAGGCGCTGGAGCAGTTCCAGGACCTGCGCCTGGATCGTCACGTCGAGCGCCGTGGTCGGCTCGTCGGCGATCAGGAGCTTCGGTTCCAGGGCGAGCGCCATGGCGATCATCACGCGCTGGCGCATGCCGCCGGAGAAGTGGTGCGGGAAGCTGCCGAGACGAAGCTCCGGGTTGGGGATGCCCACCATGCGGAGCAGCTCGATCGCGCGCTCCCGTGCCTCCCGCCTGGTCACCGCACGGTGGGCCTGGATGGTCTCGACCATCTGCTCCTCGATGGTCAGGACGGGATTGAGGCTGGTCATGGGGTCCTGGAAGATCATCGCGATGTCGCGGCCCCGCAGGTCCCGCATCTGTGCCTCGGAGGCCCGGGTCAGGTCGATGCCCTCGAAGCGCACCTCGCCGCCCTCGATGCGGCCGGCCGGCCGCGGCAGCAGCTGCATCACGGCGAGGTTCGTGACGCTCTTGCCACACCCGGACTCGCCCACCAGCCCGAGCGTCTCACCCTCCTCCACGTCGTACGACACGCCGTTCACGGCATAGACGGTGCCGTCGTGGGTGCGGAAGCGAACGACCAGGTCCCGGACGGACAGCAGAGCCATGCGACCCTACCGCTTCAGGCGCGGGTCGATCGACTCGCGCAGCCCGTCGCCGAGCAGGTTGAAGCCGATCGCACTGATCGTGATCGCGGCGCCGGGGAAGAAGATCAGGTACGGGGCCGACTGCAGGAACCTCGCCGAGTCGGTCAGCATCTCCCCCCACTCCGCGATGCGCGGATCGCCGGGCCCCAGGCCGAGGAAGCCGAGCCCAGCCACGTCGATGATGGCGGTGGCCAGGGCCAGCGTGGCCTGCACGATCAACGGCGTGAGCGCGTTGGGCAGCATGTGGCGCAGCAGGATACGGGGCGTGCTTGCGCCCATCGAGCGGGCCGCAGTCACGTAGTCAGCCTCCCGCAGCGCCAGCAGGGTCCCGCGCAGCAGGCGCGCGAACATCGGCGCGTAGGAGATGCCCACCGCGAGGATGATCTGGATCTCGCCGTGGCCCAGCCAGGCGACGATGCCGATCGCCAGCAGGATCCCGGGAACCGCCAGGAACACGTCGGTGATGCGCATGAGGACGGCGTCCACCTTCCCGCCCGCGCCACCGGCGATCGCGCCGACGGTCACGCCGAAGAGCAGGCCGAACGCGACCGCGACCACCCCGACCGTCAGGCTGATGCGCGCCCCGTAGAGGACCCGACTGAACTCGTCGCGCCCGAGCAGGTCGGTACCCATCAGGTGCGTAAGGCTGGGCCCCTTCATGCTGTCCATGAGGACCCCGACGGTGGGGTTGTACGGGGCGATGACAGGCGCGAACAGCGCACCGATGACGAAGATCGCGATGAGAACCAGGCCAACGAGCGCCGGGCCGTTGCGCATCAGGCGGCTCAGCGCGTCGCGCCACAGCCCCCGGCTGGCCCGGGAAGTGGGAAGTACCAGGATCGAGGCTTCCCGTCCGCTCATCTCAGCTGTACCTGATCCGCGGGTTCAGGAACGCGTACCCGATGTCCACGAGGAGGTTCACCGCCAGGAAGATCATCGCGAAGATCAGGATGAGCGACTGGACCACGATCAGGTCGTGGTTCTCGATGGCGGTGACGACCCAGGAGCCGACGCCATTCCAGGTGAACACCGTCTCGGTGAGGACGGCGCCGGCAAGGAGGCTGCCGACCTGAAGCCCGATCACGGTGGTCACCGGCAGCCAGGCGTTGCGCATGATGTGGCGGTCGTCCACGCGGCTCTCGGCGAGGCCCTTGGCGCGGGCAGTGCGCACGTAGTCCTCGTTGCTGACGTCGATGACAGACGCGCGGGTGATGCGGGTCACGATGGCAAGGGGGATGGATCCGAGGGCGATGGCAGGCAGGATGAGATGGGCGATCGCGTCCTCGACGGCGGCAAGGCGCCCCGAGAGGATCGCGTCGATGATGGCGAAATTGGTCACCGGGGTCACGTTCAGCCGCGGGTCGATCTGGCCAACCGCCGGCAGCCAGTGGAGCTCGACCCCGAAGATGAACACGAGCGTGTAGCCCAGCACGAAGATCGGGATCGAGATCCCGAACAGCGACAGCACCGTCACGGCTCCGTCGATCCAGCCGTTGGGGTGCCGGGCGGCGAGCCGGCCGAGTGGGATGCCCAGGCCGACGGCGAAGATCAGGGCTCCGATCGTGAGCTCCACGGTGGCCGGGAAGCGGACGAGGAACGTGCTCGCCACGGACCGGCCGTCGACGAAGCTGGCGCCGAAGTTGCCGTGCAGGAGCCCCCAGACGTACTGCAGGTACTGGACGTACAGCGGCTTGTCGAGCCCCAGCGAGGCGTCGATCTGCGCGACGAGTTGCGGCGTGGCGTGCTGGCCGAGGATCGCCACGGCCGGGTTGCCGGGCAGCAGGCGCAGGAACAGGAACAGGATGACGGAAAGCCCGAACAGCACCGGGATCGCGCCCAGCACCCGACGGACGATGTATCTCAGCACGAGATGTGGGTGAATCCTCCGAGTGAACGGCCCCCCGGGATCGCCGGACCCCGGGGGGCCGTTGAGGCGCTGACTACTGCCCGTCCGTCCGACCGCGTGCCGGCCGGGCGATATGCGGGAAGGAGATCAGCAACGCCGGAGCGTCACTGGATCCACACGCTGTTGAGGAATTCGAGCACGCCGCCCTGGGGCACGAAACCGTGCACCTTGGAGTCGTACGCACCCGGAGTCTTCGCGGAAGAGAGAGGGACTTCCGGCATGTCGGCGGCCAGGATGTCCTGGGCCTGACCCCAGTACTGGTTTGCCTGGTCGGTCGACGTCGCCTGGAGTGCCTTCTGCATGGCGTCGTTAAGCGCGGGACTGGCGTAGTGGAACTGCGGGTTCGGCTGGCCGTTGATGTACCCGAACCAGGCCACGCTGAGGTAGTCGTCGGCGCCTGCCCAGTCACACAGCCACCCGAACATGTATGCCGGGAACTTGCCGTTGGTGGCGTCCGAGATGTAGCTGGTGCCCCAGTCCTCGGTCTTCAGGTTGACCGTGAAGCCGACCGCCTGCAGGTCGTTCGCGATGGCCGCCGCCTCGTTCTTCGGATCGGGCATGTAGGGCCGGGTCACGTTCGACGGGTAGTACAGGTCGATGGTCAGCTGGCTGGCCGGCACGCCCGACTGCTGGAGCAGCTGCTTGGCCTTGGCCGGGTCGTAGCCGGGCAGGGTCTCGGCCTTGTAGCCGAGGGTACCGACCGGAATGAAGCTCGTCGGGACGAGAGCCTGGCCTGCGAAGAACGCGTTGATGTAGGACTGCTTGTTGACCGCCGAGGCGATCGCCAGCCGGACGTCCTTGTTGGCGTAGATGGTCGGCTTGCCGCCCACGCTCTGGTTGAGGTCGAGGTTGAGCATGTTGCAGGTCTGGTTCCCTCGGTCGATGAGGGTGAGCCCGCTGCTCTGTACCGTCTTCACGTCCGAGGGCTGGATGGAAACGGCGATGTCGATGCTGCCCGACTGCAGCGCCTGGAGCCTGGCCGTCGAGTCACCGATCGGCTTGAACACGATCTCGTCCACGTGCCCCGCGGTCGCCGGATCCCAGTAGTCCGGGTTCTTGACCAGCGTGATGTTGTCCTTCGGGACCCAATCCTTGAACGTGTACGGCCCCGTGCCGACCATGTCCTGGCCCTGGCCAAGCTCACCCTGGGCGTACTTGTTGGACGAGAGGGGCGTTGCGTCCGCGTTTCCCTTCTGCAGCGCCGTGGGGCTCTGGATGCCGAACACCATCAGGGTCTGGCTGAACACGAAGTTCGACTGCGGCGTCTTGAAATGAAAGACGACCGTGGTGTCGTTCGGGGCGTCGACCGAGAGGAGGTTCGAAGCGGCACCGAAGCCCCCGAAGACCGCGCCGTAGTAGTACGCGTTGTTCTGGAGATCGCCCTTCGGGAAGTTCTTCCAGCGGTCGTAGTTGTACTTGACCGCCGCTGCATTGAAGGGGGTCCCGTCCTGGAACTTGATGCCGGTCCGCAGCGTGAACGTGTACGTCAGACCGTCGGAGCTGACCGTTGGGAGCGCGGCGGCCAGCACCGGGACGACGTCACTCAGCGTGCCGGGCGCCAGGCCGACGAGTCCCTGCATCACCTGGTTCATCACGTACAGCGAGTTCCCGTCGCTGACCAGCGACGGGTCCGCGAACGCCATGTCGCCCGGGAGGCCGACGACGAGCGTGCCGCCGTTGACCGGCGTGCCTGCCGCTGCAGCCGACGCGGGTACCGCCGACGCGGGCGCAGCGGCCGAGGCGGCGGGGGCCGCGGCCGACGCGGGTGCCGCGGGTGCCTGCGTGGCGGCCCCCGAACAGGCACTGAATCCGATTGCTGCCACCGCGAGCAGCGCGAACAACCTGGAACGCACTGTCCTCTCCTCCTGCAGAGCGTTGGGCCGGTCGTGGCCCCGTCGAACGAGTGGCATCATGCCACCCCGACCCGATTCGTCTAGGGCCGTTGGGACGACCCTCGTCGACCTGAAACGCCGTCGCGCCCCCGGCGCCGGTGCTCCCCGGCACCCGCCGGCGCCACCCAGCTCAACGACGTTCGGCGCGTCCCGGAAGCCTATCACCGTGCTGCATCGGGTCGCGCGCCGGATTCGCAAAACCGTCCGTCGGGCGGAGCGCTGTTACGCCGGCGCAACGATTGGCGCCGCGGCCTCGGCCACCAGGTGCTCGTGCTCCGGCCGCGTGCGCTCCGCGAAGTGACACGCCACCGTGTGGCCGGATCCGCCGGCGGCCAGCTGCGGGTCCACGGTGGAGCAGATCTCGGGGTTGCCCAGCCGCTCGCGCAGCCAGCAGCGCGGATGGAAGTGGCAGCCCGACGGCGGGTTCACCGGCGAGGGGACGTCACCCTGCAGGACCAGTCGCCGCCGCTTCACTCGGGGGTCGACCTGTGGCGCGGCCGAGAGAAGCGCGACGGTGTACGGGTGGAGGGGGTGCTCGTAGAGCTCG
>JAJYNP010000370.1 GCA_021786265.1 Chloroflexota bacterium | reverse complement strand
ACGGGCTGGGCGAGGGGCGCCGGGTCTTCGATTTTCTGCGCGGCAACGAGGGGTACAAGTACACCTGGGGCGCGGTGGACCGCCCGATCCACCGGCTGATCGTGACCCGCCGGGCCGACCGATGACGCCGCCCGCAATCCCCCGGCCGCAGCCGGGTCGAACACAGGCTCGATGACCCTTCCCGCCGTCGGCGACCCCTGCCTGGAGACCCCCGAGCGGCCGCCCCTCCCCGGCGGCCGCCCCGTCCGCGTGGTCGAGCTGCTGGCCACCGGCACCAACGGGGGCGCCCAGGAGCACGTCTTCTCGCTGCTCACGCGGCTGGACCGGTCGCGGTACCAGCCGCTGGTGCTGTCGCTGAGCGACGGGTCGACGGTGCACCGGCTGCGGGCGGCGGGCTATCGCGTCGCGGTCCTGGACGAGCTCGACGACACGATCGCGGTCCGGCTGGTGGCCGACGAGCTCGCGGCCTTCGACGCCGACGTGGTCCACAACCACATGTACCGCGCCGAGGTGGTGGGCACGCGCGCCGCGCTCGCGCTCTCTGAGGCGGGGCTCCCGCGGCCGTACGTGGTGGGCACCGTGCACTCCAGCCGGGTCCGGAGCGCCGAGGACCGCGAGGCGCTGCGACACCTCACGCCGCAGATGGACCACCTCGTGGCCGTGAGCCGGGCGATCGTGGCCAAGCTGGAGCACGAGCGCCGCACCGGCGCGCCCGTCAGCCTCATCTACAACGGCGTGGACCTGGAGCGCTACGCGCACCAGGAGCCGTGCTGCACGCTCCCCGACGAGTACGGGTTCGCGCCGGGCACGCCGATCGTGGGCACGGTGGCCCGGCTCGAGCCGGAGAAGGGCCACCCCACCCTGCTGGAGGCGTGGCGGATCGTGGCCGATCGGGTGCCGGAGGCGCGCCTGCTCATCGTCGGTGAGGGAAGCCGGTGCGCGGACCTCGAGGCGCTGGCCGAGTCGCTGGGGCTGCTCGGGGAGTCGTGCGACGGCAGCACCTGCGTGGGCACGCGGCACGCGCGTCCTGGCGCGAAGGTGGTCTTCACGGGGCGCCGGGAGGACGTGCCCGCGGTGGTCGCCGCGCTGGACGTCGCGGTCCTCCCCTCCTACCGGGAGGCGCAGGGGATCACGATCCTGGAGGCGATGGCGCTCGGCCGGCCGGTGGTGGCGTCGAACGTGGGCGGGATCCCCGAGATGGTCGAGGACGGCCGCACGGGCCTGCTGGTGCCGCCCCACGACCCGGTCGCGCTGGCGGAGGCGATCCTCCGGCTGCTGACCGATCATCCGTACGCCGACATCCTGGCGCGCGCCGGCCACGACCTGGTCCACGAGCGGTTCTGCGTGGAGCGGATGGTGAGCGCGGTCGAGTCGATCTACGACGAGAGCGCCCAGGCGATGGTGGAGCGCCGGGCTGCTGCGCTGGGAGCCCGATAGACCGGCGGGGTGCCACCCACGTCGCGGTTCGGCCGCAGGTGGATGCGAAGCGGGCTGGCCGGGGCCCGTATCCATAGGTGCTACGCTCAGTAGCGCTTACTGATACTCTGGCCGTCATGCTCTTCACCTGCTCGCCGCTGCCGTCCACGGCATTCGGACGAATGCTCGGAGGCGCCTGATGCCACGCCCAGGCCGATCGCTCCTTGGCGACAGCACCATGATGCGGGTCGCCGGTCTCCTGTACCTGAATCCGGACGACTCCCGGTCACTCGGCGAGGTGGCGAGCCAGCTTCCGACGCTCAACCGTCTAACCGTGATCCGGGTGCTCAACGATCTCGTCGAACAGGGATACGTGGTGAAGAGCGGGACCAATCCGCCGCGCTATCGGGCAAACGAGCGTCACTACCTGTACGAGGAGCTTCGATCCATCGCGGTCAAGACGCTGGGTGGGTTCGAACCTCTGCTCCAGCAGATCGTGAGCGCTCCAAGCGTCGCGTACGCCGCGATCTACGGCTCCTTCGCTCGTGGCACCGCGGGCCCGTCGAGCGACATCGATCTCCTGGTGGTCGTGGTTGACGCGGCGGATCCCGCGGTCGCCGATATCGTGAGCGAGATCGCCGATGCCGCGCACTGGCTGGGGCGCGAGATCAACCCAACCATCTACGACGAGCGCGAGTTCGCCGAGCGACGGGACGAACCGTTTCTGCGCGGCGTGCTTGCGGGCCCCGTGATCGTGCTCAAGGACGGGTGAGGGCATGCCACGCGCCGCGACCCAGGCCGACTTCTTCGAGCACCTCACCTCGCAATGCGTGCCGGGAGTCGAGGATCCAGTGGAGCGGATCCGGGTCTACCTGTCCGGGGCGAAGGAGGACCTCGATTCGGCCGCCGCCGACCTCGTCGCCTACCGCTCACGAGCGGCCACGAGCGACATTGAGGATGCAGCGATGCTCCTGGGAGAGGCGATCGCATTCGCCTGCCGCTTCAGAGTGCCGCCGGGCGAGGGACATCACTGGAATGCGATCCGTGTGCTCCGGCTGTACGTCCAGTCGCACGTCCCAGCCCTGTCTCGTCAGGCGGCCCAGCTCGACCTCCTGAGAACCTATCGACATCGCGTCAAGTACGATGGCGCGGAGGCGCCGTTGGCGCAGACGAAGCTGTACTACGACGTGGTCAGCGGGATCTATCAGGCGATCAAAGACCTTCCCCTGGAGATCCTGGGCGCGCGGCGAGCGGGCGAACCCGGGAACCCCGACGGCACGTAGACCGCGACTGCCGCCGGACCTACAGCGGGACCGTGGCCCAGTAGCGCTCGGCGAAGCCGTGGATGCCGCCCTCGCCGGCGAGTCGCGCGTGGTACCCGGCGAGCGCGTCGAGCATGCCCTGCTCGCTCTCGAAGAGCCGGGGCAGCTGACTCTCGTACAGTGCGATCCCGGCCGCCTTCCGGTCGAGCTGCTCGGTGATGTCGCTGTAGCGGGTCTCGAGGGCCACGCCGGGTGGGAGCGCGAGGCCGCCGTTCGGCAGGTCGGACGGGGCGCGGAAGTCGTTCCACCAGGCGTAGGGGAAGTCCTCGTAGAACGACACGCGCCCGGCGAAGCCCGGGGCCGGCATCACCCAGCCGCGGGTCTCGTCGAGCAGCCCCAGGACGGCCTCTCGACAGAGCTGGTGGTCGACGTGGTTGCCCACGGCCAGCGGCGCGTAGATCATCTGCGGCTCGAGGCGGAGGATCTCGCGGCGGAGGGCCTCGTAGGGCGCCGGGTCGTCATCCCGGACCGGGCCGAGAAGCTCGTCGTCGCCCTCGTAGCCACGGTACACGGCGTCGGGCAGGTCGAGCCAGACCACCGAGCACTCGGCCATGTACGCGTAGCGCTCATCCTCGATCCGGCGGACCTGCGCGATCCCGGCCGCCGACAGGTCGACGTCCTCGAGCGAGCCCTGGCCGGGGATGGAGTCGGCCACGGGCCGCGCGGGGGTTTCGGCTGCCGTGACGTTGGCGCTGCGGGTCCAGGCGGCGCGCTGCCAGAACTGGCGTGCCTGCAGGTTCGCGAGTTCCTGGGTGACCGCGAGCCGGCCGGGGTCGGCGGCCCAGCCGGGCGCGCCCGAGGGGGCGACCGGGACGGGAAGGTCGGTGGGCACGTTGTCGCGGCGGAACGCGACGGTGTCCGGGAACATCGCCTTGCTGCCGAAGCCGAGCGCGGTGCGCTGGTACTCGGTGAGGGGGGCCGTGGCGGTTGTGCCGGGGCCCGAGCCGTGCGTGCCGCCGTGCGTGCCGCCGTGCGTGCCGCCGGTCGCGAAGCCTTGTGGGCCGCCCGAGAACACCGTGATGATCGTCACGTTCTGCCCGAGTTCGCGCAGCCCGGCCACGAGGCCACCGCAGGAGAGCGCGACGTCGTCGGGATGGGGCGCGATGAACACGTGCGTCATGTCGGCGGAGGATAACGCACCGGCGTGGGACCCGCGGATGGCGTCGCCTGGGGGCGCGGATGGCGTGGCGCGGCCAGGAATCGGGGCCCGGCGCGTGGAGTCCCAACGGGTCACACCAGCCGGTAGCGGACCGACCGCCCTCGCGTGGGGCCAACGTAGGCGAGATGATCCTGGTGGACCAGCTGTCCCAGGATGCGGGTTGCACGGATTGGAGCGACCTCGAGCAGGGTGGCAGCCTCCTCACGGCTGATGCTGCTGTGCGCATCGAGGTAGGCTCGAACGAGCGCCCAGTGCTCCTCGACCGACGCTCGCCGATATCGAACCTTCGCGCCCAGCCGATCACGTGCGTCTCTGGTCAGTCTGAACGACCGGCTTCGATCGAGCAGGCGCTCCACGACTCCGATTCCTTTGAGGGCGAGCAGGGTGTCGAGCGCTTCGCCCGGCGTCCGCTGAGCCGCCACGGCGAGGGCCTCGGGTCGCAGCGGCGTCTCTTCCAGGAGACGGCGGATGGCAATGGTGGCCGCGACATCGCGGCCGAGAGTCTCATTGCGAGCCTCTATCTCATCGAAGAACGTTCGCAGCAAGATGTCCGGTCGTCCCCCCGATAGGCGCACGACGACATCCCCGCCCTCTTCAACGATCTCCGGCGACGGATGTCCATCCCGCAGCATCGAGCGGTACATCGTGTTGATCCCGACTCCCTCGCGCTCTGCCACGGCGAGCACACGAAGGGCGGTAGCCAACGCCTCGTTACGAGGCCGCGAGCCAATGGCGAGCAGGCGGTCGGCGCTGACCGATGCCGGAAGACCACCGGGCGACCGAACCTTGAGGGTTGCGACTGGTGCGCCAAGGGCGAGCGCCACGATCAGCAGGCGATCGAGCTGGTAGTCGCGGTGCATCACTGCATTGACCAGAGCCTCTCGGAACGCCGGCTCTGGAACTGCACGTAGCTCCCGCCGGGTCAGGCCGACGACTGTGGATTGGACCGGGAATGCGACCCTGTCGAGGAGATCGAACACCTCCTCGAGTACGAGCAGAATGGGGGCTGGTTTGAGGACATGAATGCTCGATGGGCTGCCCTCGGCATCCGCGATGAGGAACTGGAGCTGATTCATGCTCGGCTCGAACGGCGCCAGCAGAATGGCTCCAGCGCGGTTCAGCTCCGGGTCCTGGCTGTCATCGATGAGAACCCCCATCCTCCTCGCCAGTTCTCGATCGCTTGACGGCGGCTCACCCCGTCGTTCCCCGTAGAACCGTCGGGCCACTCGAAACGCATCCGGGTTGGCTGCAGACAGGTGCAGGCCCGACGGCTGGGCCGTCCAGTCGAACCCTCGCCTCTCCTCGAGGAGTCGACGAGCGTCGCCGCCGCTGACCTCCTGGCAGCTCTTGCCCCGCCGCATGCGGAGCTTGCCGCCCGCACGGATCTCCTCGATCGCCGGCGGGACGTTGATCAGGTAGAGACGCCGGCCCTGCTCGACAACCTCCTCGATCTCGTCGACGGAGTAGCGGGGCGAGGTGAGCGACCAGAGACGTTCGCGCAGCCATCCGAGATCGAGGTACGTGTCATGAAGGGCAGCAGGACCACTCGATTTGTCGTCCACGCCGACAACGAGCACGCCTCCGCTGGGGCTGTTCTCGAAACACGCGACCTCGATCGCCAGCACCTCCGCGGCCGGGGCGTGTCTCGGTCCAATCGGCCGACGCTGTCCTCCGGTCCCGACCGTCCCGACTTCTTCCTTGAAGTCGACCAGGTCGCTCTCCGCAGCCTCGGCCACCTCGCCTGCGAGCACCCGTGCGATGGCATCGAGCGCGGCCTGTCGTCGAATAGCGCCGGTCGTCACGACGCCAATATAGACCTTGCATGGCAGCAACGCAAGGTCTATATTATTCCCGCGCTCACCCCGCGTTGCGGTCACACGAAGCTGTCCCGCCAGCGCAGCCAGGCGTAGGACCCTGGATAGTCGCGGCCACGCTGGGGAGACACCGCGGGGTCGCGACGCTACGCCTACTGCACTCACACGGATGTCCCGCCTTTTCTGCCATTCGCTCACCCGGGGAATGCTATGCGGTACGGCGCACCTGCCGGGACCCCGTGTGGTGCGAATCACGCAGCTCAGGCCACCTCGCGCTGCGTAATTCGTGATCCGGAGGCCGAACACGAGGCCCTGGGGGCCGATTCAGGTGCCAGGGCCGCTCCCGCAGCTGCTTTGCGTTCCCTCTGTGGTAGTTCGGCAGGAAGCGGGCCAGTTCGGCAGGAAGTGGGCCAGATCGGCCGGGAAGCGGGCGCGATCGGCGCGTGCGGCACAGGCGACCGGCATCGCAGCCCCGGCGATCGGCGTGTGCCCTACCCCGGGAACCCGTACCGCCCCAGCAGCGGCACGAACATGCACGGATCGAATGCCCGCTCCTCGAGCCGGTTGCCGGTGCGGGTCACCACGTGGAGCACCTGGTAGTCGCGGGTTCCGACCGGGATCACCAGCCGGCCACCGTCGGCAAGCTGCGCCACGAGCGGCTCGGGAACCTGCGGCGCGGCGGCGGCGACCACGATCCCGTCGTACGGCGCGCCAGCCGGCCAACCCTCGCCCCCATCGCCGACCACGCAGAGCACCCGGTCGCCGAATCCCGTCGCGACCAGCCGGTCGGCGGCCGCATCCGACAGCTCGCGGTCGCGTTCGATCGACACGACGAGGACGCCGATCGCGGCCATCACCGCCGCCTGGTACCCCGAGCCCGTGCCCACATCGAGCGCATGCGGGGCTCGCGACGGCTCGCGGCGGAGGAGCCCCGCCAGGTCGAGCAGCTCGGTCATGCGCCCCACGATGTACGGCTGGGAGATCGTCTGCCCGTGCCCGATCCCGAGTGCGGAATCGTCGTAGGCGTATGCCGCGAGGTCCGGCGGGACGAAGCACTCGCGGGGCACTCGGGCGAGCGCGGCGAGGACGTCCGGGTCTCGGAGGCCGCTGGCCTGGAGTTCCCGGACCATGGCGAGGCGTCGGGCAAGGAAGGGATCCTCGGCGGCGCGGCGTCCGGCGTCGTCGTGCTCCCCGTCCCGCTGCCCCGGTTCCTGCCCATCCCCCCGGTGGATCATCTGGGCCCTCTTGGCCTGGCGGCGATCTGTTCGGCCGGCGAGATCGACTGGCGATCAAGACGGCGACTGGCGATTGGCTGCTGGTGGCTGGCGACTGGCTGGCGATGTGTTCCGCGATCGACTGGATGAGTGCGGTGTTGGCTCGGCGGGCCGGCGATCAGCTCGGCGACGGGGTGGGGCTGGCGAGCGACGGCGCCCGCGTGCCCGACGGCGGCGTCGTCGTTGGGGTACCTGCGCCCGACGATGCCGCGGGGCTGGTGGCCGGGCTGATTGACGAACCCGCGGCCGAGCTCGCGGCCGGGCTCCCTGCGACACCCGGCGCCGCGGACGTGGTCACCGAGGCGCCCGGTGTCGCCAGCGGTGCCGGCGAGTGCGCCGGCGTCAGGATCCCACCGTGGCCGAGGAGCGCGGCGTAGAGGAACACCACCGCGAAGAGCCCGACCACGATCCCCACCCAGACGCGGGACACGGGGTCGTCGACGTACGGGATCTCGCCAGATCCGGCTGCGGGCGTGGGTCCCTGAGCGGGTGCGGTGCCGGACTTCTGGCCGGACGAGGCAACCGCAGGTCGTCCCTTCGATCCCCCGGCCCGTCGCGGGGTCGGCTCGGAGGCCCGGCCTCCTCGGCCTCCGGGCGTCCGCTTCTCCTCCGGGGCCGCGCCGGCCGCGGTCGGTGTCCCGGCTTCGGCCGCCGTCGTGGTCTCCTCCGGGGCGAGGGCCTCCTCCGGCGTCGCGGCCTCTTCCCGGGTCGCAGGCTCCTCGTCCGGCGGCACGGGCTGCGCGGGGTTTGGTCGTGGCTCGGTCATGCCGGTGTCGTGCTCCTCGTGGTCGCGCCCGGGGACGCGGGCGGCATCGATCGGTGACGGCGCGGATGCGGGTCGCGGGCAGGTGTCGTTCGCGCGGTAGTCGTCTCGCGGATTATCGCCGAGCGGCTGCGCATCGCGCATGGCGGGCGGACGCACCAGCCCCGTGTGGGGCCACTACCAGGGGCCTGGCGCATCGCGCACGCACGGCCAGCACGCGGCGCGCCCTACGCATCGCGTACCGCGGGAAGCATGAGACCCGCCGCCCCCGCCGCGGCCGTGAGCAGGCCGAACCCCACGAACACCGTCGCGGGACCCACCACCTGCGCGACGATCCCGCTCAGCGCAATTGCGAGGGTGAGCGGGCCGAGCACCATACTGGAGCGGATCCCCACCACCCGGCCCATCAGGTCCTGCGGCGTGCGCTCGGCGAACAACGTCTGGGTCGGGATGATGAAGACCATGTTGGCGATCCCGGCCACCAGCGCGCAGGTGAACGCGAGCACTTCGTTGCCGGTCAGGCCCATCGCCACCGTGGAAAGACCCAGCACGACGTACCCTGCGATCACCAGCGGCCCCTTGCGCCGGCCCGCACCCATGGCGCCGATGGCGACGCCACCTGCGAGGTTGCCCACGCCCAGGGCGAGGTCGAGGGCCGCGTAACTCTGCGGATACGGGATCAGCGAGCCCTGCAGCACGTCGCGGGCGTACACCACCGGCAGTGCGAGCAGTGCGCCCACGGCGAGCTGTGCGAGCCCGCTGATCACCGTGTTCTGGAACAGCGCGGGCTCGGACCGCAGGAACCGCCACCCCACTCCGACCTCCGAGAAGAACTTGCGCACGCTGCCCGCCACGATGGGTGCGGCGCTCCGGAGAACCGGCGGGATCGTGATCGAGAGGACGAGCGCGGCGCTGACCAGGTACGACGCCGCGTCGAACCAGAAGGCGAGCGCGAGCGCGCTCCCCAGGAACGCGACGAACAGGCCGGCGATCGGGTAGCCCACCACGTCGGCGATCGTCTCCGCGGTCCACATCGCGCCGTTGGCGGGCGTGAGGTCCTCGGTCGACACGATCCGCGGGATCACGGCCGTCCGGGCGGGCCGGAAGAAGATGCTGACGGTGGTGACGCCGAAGACGATGGGGTAGGCGAGCAGCACGCTGCGCTCCGCGGCGAGCGGGATGAGCAGCACCAGCCCCGCCCGGATCAGGTCGCTGACGACCATCACGTGCTTCTGGTTCCAGCGGTCGACGAAGGTGCCGGCCAGGGGCCCGAACAGGAGGTTGGGCAGGGTGGCGGCGAGGAAGGTCAGGCCCACGTCGAGCGCCGATCCCGTGATCGAGAGGACCAGGACGCCGAGTGCCACCTGGTTGAGCCGATCGCCGAGGAGGCTGATGGTCTGCCCCACCCACAGCGTGGAGAACCTGGCGTCGAGCGCGAGCCGGACATACGGATGAGCGCCGATGCGTCCACCGAATCCGCGACCCACGCGTGGCGCGTACACCACGGCGGCCGATCCCATGCCAGGAACCGCCCCGCGCACGGCAGCTGCACTGTCCCCCGGCTCGGTCTCCGGCAGGCCCGGCACCAGTTCCACACCCGAGCCGGCGCCGCCCAGGAGGACGGGTCGCCGGAGCACGGCGGACTCGCCGATCCCGGAGCGCGGAGCGAGCTCGGGGCCGCGGATCGAGCGGCGTGCCGCCCGCCTCGCCGGGGACGGGGTGAGGAAGCCGGCAGCGGTGCCCACCACGGGGGCCGCGGTGCCCACCACGGGGGCCGCAGTGTCCGTGACGGTGCCGACCATGGTCGCATCCGCCTCCGTGACCGGGGGCTGCTCCACCTCGGGCGCCGCGACGAGGGTCGCGAACACGTACCAGGCCAGCCCTGCGGCCACGAACGCGTCGCCGATGCTGGCAACGTTGGTGAGCACGGGCAACGGCACCGGGATCAGGTCGCCGAAGGGTCCCCCGCGGAGCAGGAACTCAAGGCCGAGCTGCTCCGGGAGCAACCGGTGGAAGGACACGGCCAGGTCGGCCGGCGACATGCCCACGAGCTCCAGCGCCGGCCGCCAGACGGGCATCCAGCCACCGTTCAGGACGACGGCCAGGCCGTTCGAGGTCACCCCGGCGGCGGCGACGAGGAGACCCGGCTGCGCCCGGTTGGCCCAGAGGATCGCCGCGATCGCGGCGAACGCGAGCACGTACAGCGGGAGCCTGAGCATCGCAACCGGCTCGACGCCGTAGCGGATCGCAGCCTCCGTCCCGTAGCGGACCACGACCGCGACGAACAGGAGGATGCCCCAGCGGAACCGGATCTGCGAGAGGTTCTCGGGGCGACCGCCGATGAGCAGGCCCAGGACCAGCGCGACGGCAACCGCGACGAGCATCATTCAGGCGGCTTCCATGCTCGGGCGGCTTCCGGGACCGGCGATCGCGGCAGCGCGGCGACCTCAGAGCGCATCGGCGGCCGCTGCTCCCGGGCCGGATGTCGCCGCGGCGGGCGGCTCTGGCAGGGCGGGCACCTCAGTGTGCATCGGCTGCCGGCTGGTCCCCCGCCTGCCCACCCCCGCGTGCCCGGCCAGCGAGTCTCGCGACCAGCGCGACGGGTGCCGCGTGGGTCGCAGGCTTCCCCGGGTCCACCACGTGGGCGACCCGATCGGTGCGCGCGAACGCGTCGAGCACCACTGGGTCGAACTGGATGCCCGCGTACTTGCGCAACTCCGCCATCGCCTGTTCCTTGGACAGCGGCCGCATGCGGTAGGGGCGGCTGGCCGTCATGGCCTCGAACGCGTCCGCGACGTGCAGGATGCGCGCGAGCCTGGGGATCTCCTCGCCGACCAGGTGGTCCGGATACCCCGAGCCGTTGTACCACTCGTGGTGGTGCAGGATGATCGGTAGCTCGGGGGCCAGGCGCGCCACGGGCTTGATGATCTCGTAGCCCTTCACCGGATGCGCGTTCATCGCGATCCGTTCCTCGCGCGTGAGCTTGTCCTGCTTGAGCAGCACGTCGTCCCTGACCGCGATCTTGCCGATGTCGTGCAGGAGACCCCCCCATTCCAGCGCCTCCAGCTCGGCCTCGCTGCAGCGCATCACGCGCCCGATCTCGACGGCAATGGTCTGCACGTTCTCGGAGTGGCGCGCCGTGAACGGGTCGCGTGCGTCGACGGCCGAGGCGAGGGCACGCACGGTCTGGGTGAACATGTCCCGGATCTGCACGGTGGCCTGGTACGCGGCGCGGTTCGTGTAAAGGGGCAGCGCGAACAGTGGCACTGCCCACCACGCCACCGACCACACCACCGCGATGAGCCACGCGAGCGGGGCCATCCCAAGGAGGTTGCCGGCGATCAGGCGGAGGTCCCCGGACAGCACGGCCGTCGGAGACACGTTATCGCGAATGACTACCACCAGCGACGCGAGGCCGGCGTTGACTGCAAAGAACACGACGCCGGCAAGTCCTGCAGCCACCAGCGATGTCCAGCTAGGGACGAACTCCGAACCCGCGACCGCCCTGAAAACGATCGCGGCGAGCACCGCCGGGATAGCGATCTCGGCGTGGTTGTATAGGCTCCCGTACCAAGGCACCCGGCCTCGCAGCTCGCGCCACTCAGTGGTTCCGAGGACAGCGACCACGGCAGCTGCAGAGGGGCCGCCAAGTGCCGCCACGGCCAAGATGGGCGCGATGACCACGCTCACAACCGTGCCCCTCGGCATCTTCACCGGGAAGGCCTGCGCGAGCGCGGTTAGACCTGTCCAATAGACGACGCCAAGCCAGCCGTTGGCGCTGGTGGGCAGCCGCCAAAGAAGGATTGCCCCGAGCACAACAATGATGGCCGTCGTGACGACGGCCATCAATAGCAGCTTCAGCGATCTAGACAACCGACCAAGCTCTCGTAGGTTTCAACGCCCGGAACCGACGGATCTGGCCCCGGGGTCGCTCGCGGGTTGCCCCTAGAACGGACGGACGCCAGCCCCTCCTCCGATGATGATGGCGAGCAGTGTCAAGAGAGACAGAGCTCGCACTGCCAATCGAACTCGCATCCCGATCGCCTCATGGACTTGACCGAGGGCGCTTAGCCCGAGCTGCCGGCTACCAGGACTTGATTGCCATTATTCCAGCCACCTACGCTCGTTTGGCGGCCCTCGTGCCCTGAAGACACGAAAACCGACCTGACGTTGCCGTCGGTCGGGTGCACTACTCGCTCCGCTTCACCCAAAGTGCCCAATTCAGGTGAAGCTTCGGCGCGTCCGAGCGTCTTAACACTGCTTCCCAGTACTCAAGTACTACGAAGTGCCCGGACTATAGGAGGCGAACGCGAAGGCGGTCAATACGCATGTTTGCCTATTGGCCCGAGATGACCTCGTCGAAGGTCGGTGGTTCCACGCCGTACTCGCTGCGCTGGACCTCCGCGTAGTGGCCGTACTGCTCCGCCGCGGCGGATCGAGCACCCAGCGCGCCGTACAGCCAGATCAGCTCGCGCTCGAAGTGATCCGCGGTCGCATCCACGCGCAGGACCTCCACCGCCAGGTCCGCGGCCTCGAGCAACCTGCCGTCCCGGATCAGTCGCCCCATCAAGGTCTCGGCCAGGTGGAGGTACTGGCTGTGCAGCAGGTCGCGCCACGCCGATGCCCACTCCTCGTACTCGAACTCGGGGGCGAACCGACCACGGTAAAGGGAGAGCGCGCTGGCGCTGACATCCGGATCGTCGGGTGTCGCGAGGGCATGGCTCACCTGTCCCTGGAACCCGACGCTCTCGGCGGACACGAGCTCGCGATCGAGCCACACGAGGTCGGACTCGAAGTGCACGTACTGTGCGGAGTAGTCGTCGTCGTACCCGGGCTCGATGTCGCGGCGCAGGAAGTACAGGGTCTGGTTCAGGCTGTTGAGGGCGGCCTGCGGATCGGCGTCCGGCCACAGCGACTCCAGCACCTGGTCGCGCGTCGCCAGGTGGCCCTTGCGGGTGAGCAGGAAGCACAGCAGGCCGGCCGCGCGGCGACGGATCGAGGAGAGTGGCACCTTGCGAGAGCCGATTTCGAGGGACGCCTGCCCGAGGTCGTGCACGCCCAGGCAGGGGCTTCGCCGCCTGGCCAGCCCGCGCCCGATGTCGGACCCACGCAACGGCTTCACGCGGCCGCGGGACAGGCTCCGGAGCAGACGCACGTCCCCGAGCTCACCGAACTCGTCGAGGAGGTAGGCGGCGGGGACCGCGGCCGGGTCGGACGGATCGGCGACCGCCAGGCGCAGCAGAGGGAGCCAGCGTTGAGGCCAGCCAGCCACGCTCTCACGGAGCGACAGCGGAGGCGGACCGAGGCGATGCAGGTTGCGGACGATCGGCTCGGCCGCCGACAGCAGGTCCATGGCCGAGGCTCGAGCGAAGACATCTGATACCTCGTCCGGGCCGCCCCCGAGGATCGCCCGGCTGAGCCGGAAGCGACCTTCGAGCAGGTGGGCGCCCTGTCGTAACGTGAGGGCCTGGCCCTCATCGATCCGGGTCTTGGCCGCCGGGTAATCCCGACGCGCGAGCTCGATCTGCGCTCGCAGATCCAACCAGAACGCCCAGGCGCAGGTTGTTGTCGCCTGCCAGTCGGTCTGACTGCCACGCATGGCCAGTGAGGCTTGGTCGAACCGTCCATCGGCCAACGCCAGCCGAGCCCGGGCCATCATGCCCACGAACAGGTTCTGGGCGACGCTGTTGGTCGGGTGGTTCAGGGCTCGAGAGAGGAGCTCCTTGGCCTCGGCGAGCTCTCCCAGCACCGGCAGCAGGGCAGCGGCTTCGAACCACTGTTCCACTGCTCCCATGGTCGATCCACTCGTGGCGCGAGACAGGTGCTCCCGGCCGGCACTCCACTCGCCCAGCTCAAAATGAGCGCGGCCTAGCCCAAAGTGAACCGCATACGACTCTTCCGTTACCCCGGGGACTTGGCCGAAGAGGGACAGGGCAGCGTTGCCGTCCTCAATCGCCACGCGGTAGTCGCCCATGGCGAGCCTCGTATAAGCGAGGTTGTGACGGCTGATGCCAGCGTAAAAGGGCAGGAGCGCACTCTCCTGCGCTTCGGCGAGGCCGACAAGGATCGGAACGGCCTTCTCCAGACGCAGATCGGTGGTGGTCCCGCGCGTGACCAGGATGCCTCGGGCTATCGCCCTGAGATCGTCCGGAACGTCAGGATCGGCTGCGACCTCCTCCACTGCGGGTTGGTTGTTGTGCACGTCTCCGAGCCACCACAGCCCATGCACCCGGGCGAGCACCACCAGGGCGCGAGTCGTGGCGTCGAGCGCAGCGAGGTCGAACCGGTCGAGCCGCGTGAGCCCCTCCTCGACGCGGCCGGCGTAGATGTCCTCGCGCGCCAGGATCACGGCGATCCGGGCGTCCTCGTCGGTGGCCCTGAGCGACCGGATCAGCACGGCCCCGTCGCCCCACTGGCCCGACCCCAGCACCTTCACCGCGTTCGCCACCAGGACCCGGAGCGCGTCGCTCTCGCAGTCGGCCTTGATGTAGTGGCGGCACGAGGCGAGCCAGTCCGTCAGTTCGGCAGCCTGGGCGACCCGCAGGTGCATCCCCCGCAGTTCGTCCGGTTGCACGAGCACTGCGAGCCGCCGCTCCAGGAACTCGCGCATCAGCGGGTGGTAGCGACGGCCGCTCGTGAGCGCCGAATGCCTCGACATCAACCCGGCCTGCTGCCCGACCGCCGCCCACGCCTCGACCGTTTCCGTGGACGGGGGCGGGTCGTCGGCCGCGAAGATCGCCGTGGCCAGCTCGACGCGGACATCGTCGAGGATCGCCGTGCACGTCAGGAACCGCTGGACGTCTGGGGTGAGGTCCCCCATCACCTCCTCCGCCAGGTAGTCGTACAGGGGACCCTCGGCGCCGCTGATCGCATGGACGAACGCGCGGACGTCGCGTTGCGATCGGCCGCGGATCGACGAATGCAGCAGCTGCAGGCTCGCGGCCCATCCCTCGGTCCGCTCCTCCACCTGGCGCAGCACCTCGGTCTCCAGCGGCTGGCGGTAGACATCCCGGAACAGCCGTTCGGTTTCGTCCGCGGAGAAGCGCAGGTCGTCGGCACCCAGGTGCGGCGCCTCCCCTCGAGCCACGAGCCGGCCGAGCGACAGGCGGGGCGGCCTGCGCGACAGGAGCACGAAGGTCATGCGATCCGGGGCCTCCGCGAGGAGGCGCGTCACGAGCGCCCGGGCCCGCGGGTCCTCGTCGACGACGTGGTAGTCGTCCAGGACCAGCACGGTGGACCGGTCCGAGAGGGCCGCGAGTTCCGCGATCAGCGTGGAGACGATCAGGTCCGTGGCCGGGCGCGTCGCGAGCATGTCGCCGAGGAGCGCGAGCGTGCGGGTCCCGAACGCGGGGATCGCCTCCCGGGCCGCCGCCACGACGTAGTTCAGGAACGAGATCGGATCCCGATCGCCCGTGTCCAGGCGGTACCACAGGCATCGGACCGGTGCCCGTCGTGTGAAGTCGGTGAGCAGCGTCGTCTTCCCGAAGCCCGTCTCGGCGACGACGGTGATGACCCGCCGATGGATGTGGCGTTCGAGCCAGTCCAGCAGGCGATCGCGGGAGAGCGTCGCCTCGCGCAGGGGAGGCGACGTGACCTTGGCTCGGGAGACCGGGTACTGGTCCACGGTGCGCTCGACGGGCAGCGACGCGGTATCCGGGCGGAGCCCCGTGCTCCTCGCGACCGGCATCGGCCAGGGGTGCGGACCGGCCTGCGCGTCGCCCAGGACGTTCGGACGGAGCGCGGCGACCGATCGGGACATCGGTTCGCGAAGGGCGTCTCGATCGGCCATGCGGGCCAGTCTGGGGTCGGATCCTCAGCTGCGGCTTAGCTGCGCGCCCGCCGTCACGCTCGCCTCAGACGCTCACCCTTCGTACTCGAAGTGGATCTTCAGCTGGACGCGGTACTCCTTGATCTGGCCGTCCTCGACGAGCGCGGTCGACTGGACGACCTCCACCATCCGGATGTTCCGGACTGTCCTTGCGGCCGTCGCCACCGCCTGGCGCGCCGCGTCGCTCCATGAACGAGGCGACGTCCCCACCATCTCGCGGACGATCAACACTCCCATGACCTCTCGGCCTCCATGCTCGGCACGGGGAACTCGGCACGCGGATCGAGGCGCAACCGCGCGACGTCCACGGAGAATCGTGGGGGCCGGCTGCAAGAGCCGGCCCCGCTTGGTCGCCTGTCACGCCCCCCGGGGAGCCCGGCTGGGCGGCAGTGGTCAGGCAGTGGTGCCTGCCGTCGCGCGAACCTTGTCGAAGCAGGAACTGCAGTAGACCGGCCGATCGTTGCGCGGAGCGAACGGCACGACCGCCTGCCCCCCGCACATCGCGCAGATCGCGGCGTGGTATTCGCGCGGTCCCCCCGCCGCTCGTGCGTTTCGGGCCGTCTGCCTGCAGCCTGGACACCGCTGTGGGTCGTTCTGGAGCCCCTTCGCGGCGAAGAACGCCTGCTCGCCTGCGGAGAAGACGAACTCCGTCCCGCAGTCGCGACAGGTAAGGGTGCGATCCTGGTACACCTGCTGTGCTGGCCCTCCTCCGGGTGACGCGCGGACGCCTTGAGCCCGACCACGGCCGATCGTCGTGACAGGTGGGGGCGCGCACCCGGCAGAAGCGACAGCCTGTCGCTCGGAACGGCGCGAATATACGCGCCGTGTCAACAGGGTGGCAACGGGATGCGCTGGTGGATCGTCGCTGATGTGCGATATCCGCACCATCCGCACCCGCCGCGCCGCTTCTCAGGCGTAATCGGCCGCGAACCGCTCGGAATCCGCATACGAGACGAACCGGGTCTGCCGCTTCCTGAACCAGAGGCGAACCTCGCCCGTGGGCCCGTTCCGGTGCTTGGCAAGCTTCAGGTTCACGACCTCCCCGTCCGCGTCGGTCTCCTCGGCGCCGCGCTCCTTCTCGCGCCACAGGAACAGCACCAGGTCCGCGTCCTGCTCGATGGACCCCGACTCGCGCAGGTCCGAGAGGCGCGGCTCCTTCGACTCGCGCATCTCCGGCTGGCGGGACAGCTGCGAGAGCGCCACGACCGGGACCTGCAGCTCGCGTGCCAGCGCCTTCAGGCCGCGCGAGATCTCGGACACCTCCTGCACGCGGTTGGCGTCGCGGGAGGTGACGCTCGACTGCATGAGCTGGAGGTAGTCGACGACGACGAGGTCGAGCCCCGCCTCCGCCTGCAGGCGCCGGGCCTTGGTGCGGAGCTCCATGGTGCTGATGTTGGGCGTGTCGTCGATGTAGACGGCCGCCTCCGCGAGCGCGTTCATGGCCGGCGCGAGCCGCGTGAAGTCCATCTCCTCCAGGAAACCGGTCCGGAGCCGCTGCGAGTCGATGTTGGCGACCGAGCTGAGCAGGCGGAGCACCAGCTGTTCCTTGCTCATCTCCAGGCTGAAGATCCCCACCGTCCGCCCGTCGCGCACCGCGGCGTGTTCGGCGATGTTGAGCGCGAGGCTGGTCTTGCCGATGGATGGCCGCGCGGCCACGATGACCAGGTCGGACCGCTGGAGCCCGGTGGTGAGCGCGTCCAGGTCGGCGAAGCCGGTACGCACCCCGCTGATCTCGCCCTTGTGCTGGTGGAGGTAGTCGAGCCGGTCGTAGGCGCTGTGGAGGAGCTGGCGAAGGGGGCTGAACCCCACCTGCACGCGCCGCTGGCTGACGCCGAACAGCTCGCTCTCGGCCCGGTCGATGGCCTCGGAGACGTCCGCCGTCTCGTCGTACCCGATCCCCGCGATGCGCCCCGCGGCCGAGATCAGGTTGCGGAGGATGGCCTTCCGCTCGACGATGCGCGCGTAGTAGGCGGCGTTGACCGCGGTGGGGGTCAGGTTGATCAGGCTGGTCAGGTAGGCGGCGCCGCCGACCGACTCGAGCTCGCCCTTGCGCTCGAGCACCTCGGACACCGTGACCACGTCGACCGGCTCCCGGCGCTCGTAGAGCTCGATGGCAGCCGCGTAGATCTCGCCGTGGTGGGCGCGGTAGAAGTCCTCCGGGCGGAGGACGTCTGCCACCTCGATGACCGCGTCGCGGTCGATGAGGAGCGCGCCGAGCACGGATTGCTCGGCTTCGACGGATTGGGGCGGCAGGCGATCGATCGACACGGCGGCTCCGGGCAGCGATGGGGCGACGGTTGGGTCCACCAGATGGTGCCGCGCCGGGCGGTGCGGTGGAAGAGGCTTGCCCACCGCGGCGGGCGCCGTTCACCTCCGACGGTTGATAAGCCCCGATCCGATGTGGACGGACTGTGGACTGCGGCGTCCCGCCTCGGCACCCGGCCGAGATGACGCCCTCAATCCAGCCGGCGGATGACCCCGATCAGCTTGCCCTGGATGCGCACATCGTCATAGAACTGGGGGGCGTACCGCTCGTTGGCCGGCTGCAGCCGGATCCGTCCGGTCTCCCGGTAGAACTGCTTCAGGGTGACCGCGTTCTCCTCGACCTGGGCGACCACGATGTCCCCGTCCCGTGCGGTCTGCTGCGGGCGGATCACGACGAAATCGCCGTCCTGGATGTGGGCGCCGATCATGGAATCACCGCGCACGCGGAGCACGTACGCGTCCCCGCTGGGGGCCAGCATGTCCGGTACCGCGATGCTCTCACTGGCGTCCTGGTACGCCTCGATCGGGCCACCGGCGGCGATCTCGCCGACGATGGGCAGGTAGTGGGTCGCCTCGAGCGGTACCTGGGGCACGAGCTCCGCGCTGAGGCCGGCGGTGAGCGCGGCACGCGGCGTGAGCCGCAGGGCCCGCGACTGCGTGGCGCCGCGCTCGAGGTAGCCCTCGCGCTCGAGGACTGCCAGGTGGTGGTGGACGGCCGAGGTGGAGGCGAGGTCGACGGCGCGCGCGATCTCCCGGACCGACGGCGGGTACCCACGGGCGCGCAGGGTCGCGGCGATGTACTCGATGATGCGTTGCTTGCGCAGCGCGTCGTGCTTCGTCACGGGCGCCTCCTTGTGCCAGCCACGGTACAGAACACCTGTTCGAATGTCAAGAGGGTCGGCGGTGCGTTGTGGACGGCGGCGGTGCGCCACGGGCAGGCTATACTACTCGTCCCGATGGCCCGCTCTCGAAACCGGCGCTCCGGCCTGGTGCGCACGCTCAACTACCTGGCGTTCCTGCCGCTGGCGTCGCGCGCCCCCTCGTACGGCCGCCTCGTCGTCGCGCTGCTCAGGGACGGCCGGATTCCGCTGGCGCGCAAGGCGATCCTGGGGCTGGCGGCGGGATACGTGGCCTCGCCGCTGGACCTGATCCCGGAGGCAGTCCCGATCGTGGGCGCCATCGACGACGTCGTGGTGCTCGTCCTGGCCCTCGAGGCGTTCCTCGACGGCCTGCCCGCCGAGATCCTCGACGAGACGCTCTCGGATCTCGACATCGACCGGGAGGCATTCGAGCGCGATCGCGCGCAGGTCCGGCGCCTGATTCCCGGCCCAGTCCGCCGGCTCGCGGCGCGCCTCCCGGGCGCGCTGCGTGCAGCCGGAACCGTCGCCAGGCACGCCGGGATGGACCGGCGGGTTCGCGCCTGGCTCAGCATGGAGGACGCGTGAAGGTCATCCTGACCGGTGACGTCGAGAAGATCGGCAAGAGCGGAGAGCTCAAGGACGTCGCCGAGGGGTTCGCCCGGAACTACCTGATCCCCCGCAAGCTTGCCGTGCCCGCCGCCGGCGGGGCGTATCGGGCGTGGCAGCACGACATCGCGAGCCGCGAGGAGAAGCGCCGCCGCGAGCGCGAGGAGGCCGAAGTCGCCGCCAACCGCATCAACAGCACGACCCTGACGATGGGCGTGAAGGTGGGCGAGGGCGGCAAGCTCTACGGCTCGATCACCGCGAAGGAGATCGCCGACGCGCTGGGGCGCCGGGGGATCGTCGTCGACCGGCACAAGATCGAGCTCGACGATCCGCTGAAGGCGCTGGGCACGTACAAGGTCGCGGTGAAGGTCTATGCCGGCATGACGCCGGAGGTCACGGTCGTCGTCGAGCCCAAGGGCTGACGCCCGGCCGCGTCCCAACCTCAGAACGCGACGAACCCGGTGGAGATCGCCCAGACCGCGTAGGCGTTGATCGCGATCGACGCCACGGCGGCGGCGATCGCCAGGCGGCTCATGCCGCGCTGGAAGACGAGCGCCAGTGCCACGAACAGCAGCGGCTGGAAGTCCAGGGCGAAGCGGTATCCGAACTGGGTGAACCCGATGTTGCCGTGCGTGACGATCGGGATCAGCGTCAACCCGATGCCGATGGCGGCCCACACCGTGCGCGGATCGCGCGGCCGCGCGCTGGCCAGCCACAGGAAGAGCGGCGTCGTCAGGAACAGAGACAGGCCCCACCACGAGGGCTGCAGCCAGGGCGGGCGGTCCACGAAGTTCCAGCTGCGCAGGAAGATCGCGTAAAGGTGCCGCGGGATGTACGCGATCGAGAGGATCCCCTGCTGGTAGTACGGCTCCTTGAGCACGCCCGGGATGCTCGTGTAGCCGAGATCGACGGGGGTGCCCCACCGCGCGATGTTGTAGGCGACGTACAGCGCCATGGGCGCGGCGAGGCCGAGCGCGAACATGGTCGTGGAGCGCAGCGCCCCCGCCCATTCCGCTCGCGGTAGCCGCGGCGGCCACCCGACGCCGACCAGCATCGCCAGGTAGAACGGGGTTCCCAGCCCGACCGGCAGCCTCGCCAGCGTGGCGGCGCCCAGCAGCACCCCGCATAGCCACGGCCAGCGGCGATCGAGCGCCAGGATGACGGCCGCCACCGCGAACATGATGGCCACGCTGTGGCTCAGGTACCAGGCCGTGCCCGTCTCCGCGATGTACCAGAGGTCGGTCCCGAACCCGAACACGGCGGTCAGCAACGCCCGCACCGACGGGCGGAGCGAGAACCGCCCGAGCATGGCCCAGGCGAGCCCGACACCGATTCCGGCGAAGATGCAGCTCGCGACCTGCTGCGGGAAACCTGGCCCGAGCACCAGGACGAACGGCATCAGCACGATCGCCGGCATCGGCGGATACGGCACGTAGTAGACGCCGTCGTGCGGCACCAGCTCCGAGAGCCAGCTGGGGTGGTCGGTCAGGAACAGGTTGCCGTGCAGGAACGCATCGGCCAGGCGCACGAAGTAGTTCAGCGCCGTCGGCTCGCGCGACGCCGTGA
The DNA here is from genome assembly GCA_021786265.1 of Chloroflexota bacterium. The sequence continues at coordinate 14,357 of JAJYNP010000370.1, read as the reverse complement.
AGAGGTAGACGGCCGCAGCAACCGTCGCGACGGTCGCCGCCGACCATCGCGACGACGCCCACACCGCGCGCCACGCCCGCCCGGCAACGGATCGGTCGAGCCACATCGAGATCTCGCGGGGCGTTGGCCAGGGGTGGAGCGGTTGGCCGGTTCCCTCCATCGCGCGAGACGATACACTGCCGCCGACGATGGACGAAGCGTCGGTCGATCGGGTTCGCGTCCGCGACGCCACCATCCTCCACGTCGACCTGGACGCGTTCTTCGCGGCGGTCGAGCAGCGTGACCGGCCCGAGCTCCGCGGGCGCCCGGTCGTCGTCGGCGGCGGAGGCGGCGCGGACCGGCGGGGCGTGGTGAGCGCGGCATCCTACGAGGCGCGACGGTTCGGGGTCCGGTCCGCGATGCCACTCCGGACGGCCGCGGCGCTCTGCCCCCAGGCCGTGTTCCTGCCGGTCGACGGCGCGAAGTACGTCGCCGTCAGCCGCGAGGTCATGGCGATCCTCCGGCGCTACACCCCGCGGGTGGAACAGGTCTCGATCGACGAGGCGTTCCTCGACGTGGCCGGCTCGGAGGCGCTCTTCGGTCCGCCCGACGCCATCGCCGTCGCGATCAAGGCCGCCATCCGCGCCGAGATCGGGCTGACCGCGTCCGTCGGCGTGGCCGCCACCAAGCTCATCGCCAAGGTCGCCTCGGACCTTCGGAAGCCCGATGGGCTCGTGGTCGTCCCGGCGGGCGAGGAGGCGGCCTTCCTCGCGCCGCTCCCCATCTCGCGGCTGTGGGGGGTGGGCGACAAGACCCGGGTCGCACTCGCCGACTTCGGCGTGCGGACCATCGGCGACCTGGCGGCGATCCCGCCGGATGCGCTGCGCAGGCGGTTCGGCGAGCACGGAGCGCAGCTGGCGGAGCGGGCGCGGGGGATCGACCCGTCGACCGTCGAGGAGCCACAGGACGCCAGGTCGATCAGCCACGAGCACACCTTCGACGTCGACACCAGCGACCGCGAGGTCATCGAGCGCACCCTGCTCGGGCTGTCGGAAGGGGTCGCGGGCCGGCTCCGCACGGCCGGGCTCCGTGCGGGGACCGTCGCCGTCAAGGTGCGTGCCAGCGACTTCTCGACCCACACTCGGCAACGCACGCTGGCCGAACCGACCGACCTGGCCGACCCGATCTGGCGGACGTCGCTCGAGCTTGCCAGGCCGCTGCTGCGCGGGACCCGCGTGCGTCTCCTGGGGGTCGCCGCGAGCAACCTGGTCGAGCCGTCGCAGCTGCCGCTCTTCGTCGAGGCCGAGGACGAGCGACAGCGACGGACCGTCGCGGCGGTCGACGAGATCCGCCGTCGTTTCGGGCCGAGGGCGGTCACCCGGGCCCGCCTGCTCGAGGGCTCGGTGCCGGAACCGTTCGAACGCGATCCGGACCGGAAGCCCGGCGCGCGCGGGGTGGATTCCGATTCCACTTGACATCGAACATCCGTTCTGGTTTGATGGCACGCAACAGAACAGATGTTCTCTCGCCGCCGACGTGCCCACGGGAACGGAGAGACGGAACTGCCCCGGAAGGAGCCGACCGATGTCCATGATCCGCGTCTCCCCGCTGGAGGTCCAGGTTCGCTGCGACTGGTTCGACGGTCGGCCGCGCGCCATCCGACTCGCCCGCGAGGAGCTGCCCGTCCTGGCGGTGACACGAGTCCGCGATGAGTCCGCGGCCTACCCCGTGGCCGTCGGACCGCGGACCTGCTTCCAGGTCGTGACGGAGACGGCCACGTTCGAGCTGGTGTACCGGCACCGCGATCATCGCTGGATCGTGGAAGGGCTCGACCCGGCCAGTTCTGACCCGGTGCTCGCACCCGTTCCCGCCCTGGCGCGGGCCGCCTGACGGCGAGCAGGCCGGGCGCCGTCGACCCGACACGGGCAACCCGAAGGCGAGCTTCGTCCGCGCCGTCGCCCTGGCGCGGGCCGCCTGACGGCGAGCTTCGTCCGCGCCGTCCAACCGGCACCCGTCGCCGGATCGGGCACGTGTCGTCCCGCCGCCGCGGCCCGTCGTCGCGGATGCGACAATCCTGCCGATGAGCACGGAACGCTTCTCGGACATCACGATCGGCCAGTTCGCGGCACGGCTCGCGTCGCCCGAGCCCGTTCCGGGCGGCGGATCCGCCTCGGCGATCGCCGCGAGCTTCTCGGCGAGCCTGATCGCGATGGTGGCCCGTCTCTCGCTCGGGCGCCCGAAGTACGCCCCGTACGAGGCCACCCACCAGCGCGCCCTCGCCTTCGCGACCGGCGCGTCGGCCGCGTTCCTCGACCTGGCTGACAGGGATGCCGAGGCGTACGCGGGATTCGCCGCCGCCCTGAAGCTGCCGCGCGACACCGTGGAGCAGCAGGAGTCCCGGACGATCGCCATCCGGTCCGCCGCGCGCCATGCCGCCGAGGTGCCGCTGGAGGCCGTGCGGCGCTGCGCCGACCTGGCCGGCGAGGTCGATGCCATGGCCGGCCGGAGCAACCTGAATGCCGCCAGCGACGTCCAGGTCGCCGCGCTCCTCGTCGAGGCCGCGGGCCGGGGTGCCGCGGCGAACGTGCTGGTCAACCTGCCCTCGGTCGGCGACGACGCGTTCGCGGATCGCGTGACCGACGAGGTCATGGAGCTCCTCGCGTCGATCGAGGAGCTCGCCGCACGGGCGCGCGAGCGCGTCGGAGCGGGTCGCCTTCGCGATCCCGAACCGGAGTGACGGGCAAGCGGCAGCACGGGCACGCGGTGCGTGCGACGGACCGAATGGCGCCCGGCACCGCCCGCTCGACGTGACCGCGACGGCCGGGTCCGGGGCTGATCCTGGTACCGTTTCCGACGCCGTGACCGTGGCCGGGCCTGTGGCCGGCCCCGGCACCGTTCCGGCGGCCGGCCCCGGCACCGACCTCGGATCCGTTCCCGGCGCCGCCACCTTGCCCGAGACCCGTGTCCTGTCGGGCGCAGCGATCGCCGCCGACATTCGCCAGCAGGTCAGCGCCGACGTCGAGACGTTCCGCCGCCGGCGGGGGTACGCGCCCGCGCTCGCCGTCCTCGTACTCGGCCACGATCCGGCCTTCGCGGTGTACGTCCGCCAGATCCTCCGAACGTGCGCCGGTGTCGGCCTGGAGGGCCGCGAGGTCCGGGTACAGGGCCGCGTCTCGCCTGCGAGCGTGCGCCGGGAACTGGCCGCGCTCAACGCGGACCCCCACGTCGCTGGCATCATCGTGCAGCATCCGCTGCCGCCCTCAATCCCGCTGCGGACGGTCCTGGACGTGCTCGACCCGGCGAAGGACGTCGACGGGGTCACCCCGCTCAACGCCGGCCTGGTCACGCTGGGTTACCCCGCGTTCGTGCCGGCGACGGCCCAGGCCGCGGTCGAGATCCTCGAGCGGTCCGGTCGCGCGCTGGAGGGTCTGCATGCGGTCGTGGTGGGTCGGAGCCGCGTGGTGGGCAGGCCGGTCGCCCAGCTGCTGCTCCAGCGACACTGCACCGTCACGATCTGCCACACTCGCACGCGCGACCTGGCGAGTTTCACGCGGCAGGCCGACGTGCTGGTGGTCGCGGCGGGCTCGCCGGGGCTGGTCACCGGGGCCATGCTCAAACCGGGCGCGATCGTCGTCGACGTCGGGATCAACGTGGTCGACGGCAGGATCGTCGGCGACGTGGAGGCGGCGAGCGCCATCGGGGTTGCCGGCGCGATCACGCCGGTGCCCGGCGGGGTCGGCCCGGTCACGAACGCGGTGCTCGTGCAGCACGTGATCCGGGCGGCGGAGCTGCAGGCGGGGGGCGCCCGGCGAGGAAGTCGGCTGGCCATCTGACAGCCCGGCGAACGCGAACGCGCGCCGCGATGGGCACGGCCGATAGCCCGGCACCCGCGAACGCGCGCGCCGCGATGGGCGGGGCCGATCCCGCCCCGGGCAGCCCCCCCGCCCGCTCAACCCGCCGGCAGCAGGCTCGTGTCGATCAGCTGGTCGACCGTCAGCGGCTTCGCCACCGGGTGGTCCGGCAGCGACGACATGAACGTCAGCGAGGCCTGCCAGGCCGCCGGGTCGATCGCGCCCAGCCCGTGCGCGTCGGTGTACGCGCTGCCCCACGTCGCGATCGTCGCCTTCAGGATCTGCATCTGCAGGGCCTGCTGCGACGCGAGGGCCGGCACGACCTTCACCGAGGCGTCGAACCCCTTCTGCGGATCGGCCGCGATGTCGCGCATCGCGTGCAGGGTCGCGGCGATGAACGCCCGCAGCGCAGGGCCCCTGGCGGCGATGGTCGAGGTGCTCGCGATCAGCCCCGGGCCGGGGAGCGGCACGGTCTGGTCCACGTGCAGCTCCGTGACCTGCTGGCCCTGCGACTGCAGCTGCAGCGGCTCGTTGTTCGTGTAGCCGGTCGCGGCGTCCACCGCCCCGCGATAGACCGCCGCCTCCTGGCTGTAGTCGGGGTACTCCACCACCTGCACGTCGCCGGTCGTGAGGTTGGCGGAGCTCAGCAGCGCCTGGAGCATGATCCAGGAGCTGCCGCACTTGCACGGCGTCCCGATCCGCTTGCCCTTCAGGTCCGCCGCGGTGGTGATCCCCGAGCTCGCCTTCGCGAAGACGATGTTGGGGAACGTGCCGTAGATCGTGGCCACGTACTTGATCGGGATGCCCTGGCTGACCGCCGGGATCACGCTCGTGCCGTCGGCGATGCCCGCGTCGAGGGCGCCCTGGGCGACCAGCACCACCAGGTCCGGGTCGACCTTGTTCTCGAACGTCACGTCGAGCCCGGCGTCGCGGTAGTAGCCGGCCTGCTGCGCGAGGTAGAACTGCGCGAACTGCACGCTCGGGATGTAACCGAGCCCGATCGTCAGGTGGGTGAGGGTGCCCGATCCGGCAGACGACGAGGCGGCGGGCCCGCCCGACGCCGGCGCACCCGGCGCACCCGACGACGGACCGCCCGATGCGACGGCAGCCGACGCGACCGGGGCGGACGACGCCGCAGCCGACCCGGCCGCCGGGATCGACCCGGTGGGCGACGCGGCAGGCGACACGCAGGCCCCGGCGAGCAGCGCCAGGATCGCGGGGACCGCGAGGATGCGCAGTCGCCCCCGGAGGGCGCCCGGGCCTGACAGCCCGCGGTGCGGCTGGATGCGTGGTGCGAGTCGAGACACGATGACCTCCCCAGGTGACATGTCAGCCGCGGGTGCCGACCAGGCGGCGTTCCACGAGCACGACCAGGACGTACAGCACGACGCCCAGCAGGGCGATCGTCAACAGTGTGGCGAACAGCAGCGGGATGTCGAACAGGCTGCCGCGGGCAAGGTTGATCAACACGCCCAGGCCGCGGTCGCCGCCTGCCCACTCGCCGATGATCGCACCGACCACCGCGAGCGTGACACCCACGCGCATCCCGCCCATGATCCCGGGCAGCGCCGCGGGCAGCTCGAGGCTCCACAGCAGCTGCCAGCGCGTCGCCCGGTACGAGCGCGCCATCTCCAGCAGCCGCCGGTCGACGTTGCGGAGCCCGACCATCGTCGCGACCGCGACCGGGAAGAAGACGATGAGCGCGCAGATCACGACCTTGCTGAGCAGCCCGTTCCCGAACCACAGGGCCAGGAGCGGCGCGAGGGCCAGGATCGGCGTGGCCTGGGCCGCGACCAGGTACGGGGAGAGGACGCGCTCCGCCAGGCGCGAGCGCGCCAGCGCGTACCCGGCCACGAGGGCCGCGCTCGCACCGACGGCGAACCCGAGCAGGACCTCGACGAGCGTCTGCGCCGCATGCGGCTCCATGGTGCCGTCGGCCCAGGCGGAGACGAACCGTGCCGCCACCACCTCCGGCGCGGGCAGGATGAAGACCGGGTAGCCGCCGAGGGCCACGACCAGCTTCCAGGCGATGACGAAGACGAGCGCCGCGGCGGCAACGTCGATCGCGCGCCGCCAGCGGCCGAGCCCGCGCCGCCGGGCCACGGGCGCCCGATGCGCCACGGTCCGTTCGCCGGCCAGCGGTCGGAGCCCGCTCACGCTCCGCCCTCCGGCCCGAACGGGTCGAACCAGGCCGGCTCGCCCAGCTCCTCGATCGGGATCCCGCCCGGCCGCTGGCGCCGGCCCAGCTCCGCGGTCAGCTCTGCCGGCGAGGGATCGTCCGTGGCGCCCGCCAGGTGCCGCCGGATCAGGGTCGCCGTCCGCCCGAGTGCCAGCGTGTCGATGTTCGACTCGCGCGCGGCGCGGTCGATCCCCACGGGCAGGTCGGCCACGACACGTCCGGGGCGGGGTGAGAGCACGATCACCCGGTCGGCCAGGAAGATGGCCTCGGAGATCGAGTGCGTGACGAGCAGGATCGTGGTCTCGGTGCGCTCCCACAGGTGCAGCAGCTCGGCGTTGAAGCGCTCGCGGGTCAGCGCGTCGAGGGCGCTGAACGGCTCGTCGAGCAGGAGCACGGAGGGCCCCAGGGCGAGCGCGCGCGCGATCGACACGCGCTGCCGCATGCCGCCCGACAGCTCGTGCGGCCGGGCGCCCGCGAACTCGCGCAGGCCCACCAGGCCGAGCAGGTCGCGCACCTGGTCGTCACGCCGGGCGCGCGACCATCCGGCAAGCTCCAGGGGATACGCGATGTTGCCGGCGGAATCGCGCCACGGCAGCAGGCGTGGCTCCTGGAACACGAACCCGACCCGGGGGTCCGGGCCGGTCACCGCCACGCCGTCCACCTCGATCTGCCCGGCGGCGGGCCGGAGGAGGCCGGCGACGAGCCGGAGGAGGGTGCTCTTGCCGCACCCGTTGGGCCCGATGAGCGCGACGACGGAGCGCTCCGGCACGTCGAAGCTGACCCGGTCGAGCACGGGCAGCGCGCCGTCCACCGTGGCGAACGACCGCGAGACGCCGCGGATCGCGATGCTGGTCAGGGCGTGGACCCCCGTCGTGCGGCCTCGCATCGGGCGCAGGCGGAAGGGGCACGGGCGGTGCCGGCACACGGACGCGCCGGTCGCACGCGCCTCACTTCTCCCATCCGGACTCTGACCGTCGGCTCCCTGCCAGGGGATCCACCGCCGTGACGCTCGCGCGCCGCGCCGGGTCGTGGGCTGGCGGGCCTTGCGGCGCCGCCGACCACCGGTCGGGAATTCCACCCAACCCCGAAGTGAAGGCGTATTCGTGCCTGCGCGGAGAGGATAGCGCAGGCGGCGGGAAGTCGCCCCCGGTGCGGTCGCCCCCGGTGCGGTTGCCCCCGGTGCGGTCGCCCCACTGCCGCTACAGTGGCCGCCATGTTGACGCTCGTCCTCTCCCGGCACGGAGCCACCCCGCGCTCGGACCCCGAGCAGCACCTGGGGCAGCGGCTCGACCTCCCGCTCTCCGACGCCGGCCGCGCGGCGGCGCGTGCCCTGGGGGAGCGGCTGGCCGGCGTGCCGTTCGATCGGATCGTGTCGAGCCCGCTTGCGCGCGCCCGCGAGACCGCGTCGCTCGTTGTGCCGGGCGTCGACGTCGAGATCGACGCGCGGCTCACCGAGATGGACTACGGGCGGTGGGAGGGGCTGACGTACGCGCAGATCGACGCGGTAGACGCGACTGCGCGGCGGCGCTGGGAGGAGGACCCGGCGGATCTCGCCTGTCCCGGCGGGGAGTCGGGCGACCAGGTCGCAGGACGGGTGCGATCGCTCCTGGTCGATCTGCTCGGCTGGGCGGACAGATCGGGCGGGACGTCGGGACAGGAGTCATCCGCCGGAGACGCAGGCGGCAAGGCGCGGCCGGGCTCGGTCGGCAAGGCGCGGCTAGGTTCGGTCGGCAAGGCGCGGCCAGGTTCGGTCGGGTCCCGCGTCCTCGTCGTCGCGCACTCCACCACGAACCGCGTGCTGCTCTCGGTGGCGCTGGGCGTCCCCATCCGCGACTACCGCCGGCGCTTCACCCAGGCGCCGGCCAACCTGACCGTGCTGCGGTTCCCCGCCTCGCTCGACGAGGGGGCCCGCCTGCTCGTCGGCAACGACGTGTCGCACATCCGAGGGGTGCGCGGCGACACCTGGGAGTAGCGCTCGGAGCGGGCGGCCGGAGCCGCCGCGGGTCAGGACGCGCGCCGGAGGCGGGAGACCCAACCCAGGCGCCACGCCACGAACAGGACCACGGCCGCGACGCACGCGACCGCGATGGCGGTGTCGAACGGCGAGAGCGCGTGCCGGACGTCGATCCAGTTCGCACCGAGGACCGTGCCGACGTAGAGCAGCAGGATCGTCCAGGGCACCGCGCCGAGCGTCGAGTAGAGGACGAACCGCCCGAGCGGCATCCGCGCGACCCCGGCGGGGAAGCTGATGAACGTCCGGACGACCGGCAGCAGGCGGCTGAAGAACGCGGTCTGCGGGCCCCATCGGGCGAAGAACCGGTCCGCCAGGTCGATCTCCTCCTGGCGGATCAGCAGGTACCGGCCGTAGCGCTCCAGGAACGGGCGGCCGCCCCAGGCCCCGATCGCATAGCCGACAAGCGACCCGGCGGTGTTGCCGGCGACCGCCACGACGGCGACGACCCAAAACGACCACGGCCCGTGCGTCAGCGGTTCGACGCTGGCGGGGCTCGAGACGAGGAACCCGGCGAAGGGGAGGACCAGCTCGGAAGGGAGCGGGATCATGGCCGACTCGATGGCCATGGCGACACCGACGCCGAGGTACCCCACGGCGCCGTAGAGGTGGGTCAGGAAGGGGATGACGATCTGATCGAGGAAGGCAAGCATGCCGGGGCGAGTCTAGCAGTGGGTGCCGGGCTGGGCCGGCGGCGGCGCAGTTGCATCGTTCGCGCGGAGGCCCCGGACGCGCGGAGGCCCCGGAGCGCCGTACACTCGGACGGATGGTCGAGCTGCGCATCGTCGACGTCACGGACGAGGAGGGGTTCGCGCTGGTGCCGCCGTGTGCCGACCCATCGTTCGACCATCGGACGTGCGACTACTGGGAGGACGCGGTCGCCGGCTCGAAGTCGCACCGCGAGGCATGGCTCCGCCCGCACGCAGCCGGGGCGTCGGTGCCCGCACCTGCCGGGACGCCCGCACCTGCCGGGGCGGCGCCACCTGCCGGGACGCCCGCACGCAACCCGTTCCTTGAGGAGGCGCTGCAGCGCCGACCGGCCTTCAACCCGTTCGATCCGCGAGCTACGGAGACGCCGGAGCCGGAGGAAGACGGCACGGGCGGGCGCGTTCCGGAGAGGGATCTGTTCGCTCCCATCGCCGACAACCCCTTTGCCCCAACGCCGCGCCTGGTCGAGCGTCCCGGGGCCGGCGCTCCCCGGAAGCTTGGGCTCCTGGGGCGGGGCCTGGGGGTCTTCGGCAGCTACGCCAAGGTGCTCCTGGTCGACGACCGACCCGCCGCGTACTGTCAGTTCGGACCGCTCTCGGCCTACCCGCGTGCGTTGCGGCTCCGCGACCTCTACCCGCAGCTGCCGGCGTCGCCGCTGCCCGCGGTGATCACGTGCGTGGCGACCACGGCCGGGGCGAGGCGCCAGGGGCACGCGCTGGCGCTGATCGACGACGTCTGTCGCGAGCTGGCGCGCCGTGGGTTCGCGGCGGTGGAGACGTACCCGGAGGCCGGGGCGGGGGCCGACGTCACGAGCGCCGCCTTCCCGGGGTTCTGGGAACGTGCCGGCTTCGTCATGGTCGTCGCCGACGACCGGTTCCCGGTGATGCGCCGCGAGCTCTGAGTCGGGGGCGTGGGGCGGGCTGCCGCTCCCGTGCATCGGCTGCCGCTCCCGTGCATCGGCTGCCGCACGACAGCGACGCGTTGGCCCGACTACGACCCAGGGCGCGCTCGCGTCGCTGCCCCCGTGCATCACATGCACGAAAGCGACGCGCTGCCCCCCTGGCTGGTCGACATTGCTCACGTGGCGCACAACAGCGACCAGTTCGGCGCCCGGGCGGTCACTTCCGTCCGCCTCACGCACAGATTCGGCCGGTCACCGGTCCAGCATGGTCCAGGCTGGTCGCGTTCGTGCACCACATGCAAACGGGCCGTGCCAACTCCCACCGCGGTCGGCTGTGGCCGCGGCCGGCGCCGGTACTGGTCCCTACCCCCAGCCGCGTGAGCTGCGACCCCCGGGCCGCGTGAGCCCCCCGGCCGCGTGAGCTCCCGGCCCCCAGGCCGCGCCAGCCCCCCGGCCGCGTGAGCTCCCGACCCCGGGCCGCGCCGCATGCGCTCCTCGCCCCCCCGGTGGCCACGCACCGAGGCTAGACTGCCTGCGTCCGGGCCCGGTGGCGCAGCGCACGACATGTCCCGCACGGAAGCCCGATGCGGCTCATGCGCACCGCCCAGCCCCACATGCAGCGCGAGGAGAACGTGGCCAGGCTCATCGAGTGCGTCCCCAACTTCAGCGAAGGCAGGCGGCCCGAGGTGGTCGACGCGCTGGCGGACGCCGTGGCCTCCGTGCCGGGCGTGTTCCTGCTCGACCGTACCCAGGACCCCGACCACAACCGCTGCGTGCTCACCTTCGCCGGGGAGCCCGGGCCCGTCACCGACGCCATGGACGCGGCCGTCGGCGTCGCGATCGACCGGATCGAGATGGAGCACCACACCGGCCAGCACCCCCGGCTCGGTGCGGTGGACGTGGTCCCGTTCGTGCCGCTCGGCGAGACGACCATGGACGAGGCCGTGGCCCTCGCCCGCGCCTTCGGGCGGCGGATCGCGGCCAGGTACGACCTCCCCGTCTTCTTCTACGCGCTGGCCGCCACCCGCCCCGAGCGCGAGGTCCTGGCCGACATCCGGCGCCCTGAATACGAGGGCATGAAGGACCTGATCGGCACGCCCGGTCACGAGCCCGACGCCGGCCCCGCTCGCATGCATCCCCGCGCAGGCGCGACCGTGGTCGGCGCCCGCCCCTTCCTGATCGCCTACAACATCAACCTCGAGACGCCCGACGTGGGGCTGGCGAAACGGATCGCGGCCCAGATCCGGGAGCGCGGCGGCGGGCTGCCGCGGATCCAGGCCAAGGGCTTCTACCTGGAGGACCTGGACTGCGCGCAGGTCTCCATGAACCTGCTCGATTTCACGGTCACGCCGCTCTGGCGGGTCTGGGAGGAGGTCGTGCGCCTGGCCGGCGCGGAGGGCGTGGCGGTCCGCGAGTCCGAGCTGATCGGGCTGATGCCGCTCCGCGCGTTCACCGACGTGGCCGACCATGCCGGCGCGCCCGCGCACCTGCCGGTCGAGGAGCGGCTGCGGTTCGCGGCCGACTGGATCCGCCTGGTCGACTTCGACCCGACGATGGCGCTCGAGCTGCGGCTGGAGGCGGCCGAACGGGCGACACAGGTCGAACCGGCCGTAGCGGTTGAACGGACGGTACCGGTCGAGCCTGCGGGCACCGGGCCGGTCCGACCGCCATCGGACACGCCCAACCCGTGACCCTCGTCGACCCGTGACCCTCGGCGATCTGCCCGGTCTGCTCGTCGAGGGCGCGCGCGAGGTCGTCACCATGGCCGGCGGACTCCGCCGGGGTTCGGACCAGGGCGACGCGGCGGTCCTCGCGGCGTCCGATGCGGACCTGGCGGTGGCCTGCTGGGAGGGACACGTGATCCTGGCAGGGCGCCGGGACGACGTGGTGCGGCGGCTTGCCGCCGACGGCCTGGACCCGGACGACCCGTCCCGGTTCGCCAGCGTCGACGCGCACGGCGGCACCGTCACCCCCGGGCTGATCGACCCGCACACCCACCTGGTCTTCGCTGGGAGCCGCGAGCGCGAGATCGAGCTGCGGCGGCAGGGCGCGAGCTACCTGCAGATCCTGGCCGCGGGCGGCGGCATCCTCTCGACCGTGGCCGCCACCCGGGCCGCGAGCCTCGACGAGCTGGTCGCCGGCGGCCGGCGCTGGCTCGGCGAGATGCTGCGCCACGGCGCCACCACGGTCGAGGCCAAGTCCGGGTACGGGCTGGAGCGTGACGCGGAGCTGCGGCAGCTCGAGGCGATCGGGCGGCTGGACGCCGAGGGTCCGGTCGAGCTGGTCCCGACCTTCCTCGGCGCCCACGCCGTCGCGCCCGAGTTCCTCGGCCGCCCGGACGCGGCCGAGGCGTACGTCCGCGACGTGATCGACGTGCAGCTCCCGGCCGTCGCGGCGCAGGGGATCGCCCGGTTCTGCGACGTGTTCTGCGAGGAGGGCGTGTTCACGGTCGACCAGTCCCGGCGCGTGCTTCTGGCAGGCGCGGGGCTCGGGCTCGTGCCCCGTCTCCATGCCGACGAGCTGCGTCCATCGGGCGGCGCAGAGCTGGCGGCCGAGCTGAGCGCGGCGGCCGTGGACCACCTCGGCGTGCCGTCACCGGCTGGCATCGATGCGCTGGCCCGGGCCGCGGACCGCGGTACCCCCGTGGTCGCGACGCTCCTGCCGGCCACGAGCCTCTTCCTGAAGGGCGAGGAGTACGGTCCGGCCCGCGAGCTGATCGACCGGGGCGTGCCGCTGGCGCTCGGGAGTGACTTCAACCCGGGCACGTCCCCGGCGCCGAACCTCCAGCTGGTGCTCTCCCTGGCGGTGATCCGGATGGGCCTCACGGCGGCCGAGGCGCTGGCCGGCGTGACGATCAACGCCGCGCACGCCCTGCGACTCGGCGACTCGCACGGCGCGATCGAGCCGGGCCGGCAGGCGGACCTGGCGGTCTGGGACGTGCCCACGCACACGCAGATCCCCTACTGGCTGGGCGCGGACCTGGTGCGGGCGGTGGTCAAGCGCGGCCGGGTGGTGAGGGCCGGCACCCTGGGCTGACGGCCTGCCGCGCGGCTCAGACCTTCGAGCGCGGCGGCGATCGCACGGCGGCGATCGCACGGCGGCGATCGGCCGCGCGTGAGCGGTCGGCCCCACGGGTCGCGCGGCTCAGACCTTCGAGCGCGACTCCAGCAGCGCGATCGGCCGCGCGTGAGCGGTCGGCCCCACGGGTCGCGCGGCTCAGACCTTCGAGCGCGACTCCAGCAGCGCGATCGTCGTCTCCTCGGGGACGGACGAGACCGTGACCGTCAGCTTCGGCTGCGGCGTGAGGTCCTTGACTCCCATCTCGTGCATGAACCTCGCCAGCGCCGACTCGGCGTCCGCCTCGCTCTCGCTCACGAGCAGCGGGACTACCAGGTGCACCTCGAGCTGGGACACGACCTCGGCCGCCTTCGCCGGTGTCAGCCGGCCGCCGATCGGCACGCACGCCACGTCGACGGTGCCGATCTCCCGGAGCTGCTCCTCGGACAGCAGGTGCCCCAGGTCGCCCAGGTGGATCACGTGGAGACCGTCGAGCTGGGCCACGAACGCCGTGTTCAGCCCGCGCTCCGCCCCCTTCACCTCGTCCCGCGCGGTGCGGATGCCCGTGACCAGGATGTCGTGGATCTCGTACTCCCCGGGGCCCGTCAGGCGGAACGCGGGAAGCAGGCTGGTCGGCACGCCCTCGTCAGCCCCGGGCTTGCGTCCGTTCGAGCGCGCGTTGGACGCCGGATTGGGGTCGGGATGCGAGTACGTGACCAGGTCGGCGGTCAGGCCGCGGCCGGTGGGGCCCACGACCGATGGGAACGCGTCGGCGACCAGGATCCCTTCGCGCCCGCGCAGCCGCACACAGGCGCTGCCGTACCAGGTGACTTCCATCGGGGGGATTGTCCCAGAAAAAGGAACGAGGGCGCCTGCCCAATCGGCGCCCTCGTTCGGAGGGAGGGAGGTAGGAACTGGAAGGGAGGCTTCTCGGTTCCGTTGCTCATACGTTAGAGACCGACCGTGAAGGAGAAAGCCCCCTGATGGTGAAGAAAGCTCAACGCTCGTATCGGGGAGGCGACATGTGGCGTCCGGAGGGTCGGCGTGGCAGCGCTCGGCGGTGCGGCAGCGGTCGGCGTGGCCGCGCTCGGCGTGGGCGCGATCGGCGTGGCAGCGCTCGGCGTGGTAGCGCTCGGCGTGGTCGCGCTCGGCGGCGCGGCCCGACATGGCGGCACCCCCCTCGCCGGCGGCACCCCCCCTCGCCGGCGGCACCACCTCGCCGGCGGCACCCACTCGCCAGCGGCGCCACCTCGCAACGCCACCCTCGCCGGCGGCACCCACTCGCCAGCGGCGCCAACCTGCCGGATGCACGTCGGGGGAGCGCGAAGAGGCGCGAACCCGCCAGATGCTCACCCGAGGAACAGCTGGGCTCCCCATCGCCCCTGGCTCCCGCCAGACGCACGCCCTGGGAACGAGCGGCGGGTCCAAAGCCGCCGACCGTTCCCCCCGTGAGCGCACGGCGGAAGCCGGGCGCGGAACCGCGTAGCCTAGCCGACCCGACTGACCTCGCTCTGCACGAAACCGGCCCGCCACAGGCCCCATCCAGGGTTCATCGTGGCGGCGTGCCCGGCGCGCGCTCCCGGGAGTGGCAACTGACAGGAAGCTCAGCCCGCTGAATCGCCCGACCCGGTTTGCTCGACAATGCGGGCCTGCCACAATCTGGGCCATGAC
>JAJYNP010000073.1 GCA_021786265.1 Chloroflexota bacterium | reverse complement strand
GTCGTCCGCCGGATCGGCCTCGCCCGCCGCTGACTCTCGGCGGCGCTGGGCCATCCACGCCGCGATGGCCTCGACGCGGCGTGGAGCGGCCAGCCTGTTCGCGTGATCGATCCCCGCCGCCGGTCTACCTTCGAGGGCTCGCGTTGGGTCTCCGGCCGGGGCCGGGCGCTCGCGATCGCCGGCGGCGTCCTGGCCATCGTGCTGATGGCCACCGGGCTCGCCTTCGTGCTGGGGGGCGGCCTGCGCGGGACGGCCCTGCCGGCCCCGTCGGTTCCCGTCGGCGGCGTCGCCACGCTGGCGGCCACCACCGAGCCGACCCCTGGCTTCACCGGGTCGCCGTCCCCCACGGCCACCCCGTCCGCGGGCGCCTCCTTCACGCCGGACGCTGGCCAGAAGGTCGGGATCCGGGCCCAGCAGATCCGCATCGAGCGGCTGGGCATCGACCTGCCGATCATCGAAGGTGACGGCATCGACGCTCCCATCGGCAAGGCCGCGCACTTCCCGTCGTCCGGGTGGCCGGACGGCGGTACGAACATCTACATCTACGGCCACGCCCGCGAGGGGATGTTCATCGCCCTGTGGGATGCCCGCAAGGGAGACACGGTGGTCCTCGACCTGGTGGACGGGACGTCGCGGACGTATGTCGTGACGCAGATCCTCCCCAAGGTTCCCTGGGATGCCATCGAGTACCTGGACCCCACCGCCCCGGAGCAGCTGACGATCCAGACCTCCACCTCCTACTACCCCACGGCGCCGCGGTTCATCATCATCGCCGTTCCTCGATCGTGAGCGACGAACTGGCCGCCTCGGGCGCGCCTGCCCCCCCGCTCGAGCGCCGTCGTCGGCGCCGCCGCAGCCACCGCACCCGCCGGCGGGTGCTCCTCGGGCTGGGCCTGGGCGTTGTCGCGGTCCTTGCCGCCGGCGCTGGGCTGGTCGTCTTCCGATACGCGCCCGCGCTCGACACGGCGCGCTCCCTGCGGGGCGACCTCGAGCGAATGGTTGGCCGGGTGCGCGAAGCCGGCCTGGACATCGATCGCGCCACCGTGGATGCCCTCGCTGCCGACCTGGCGGCGACCCACGCGCGCTTCGACGCCCTCGCCGACCTCGTGGCGAACGACCCGCTCGTGGCCGTCGCCCGGGCCCTCCCCCCGACGGCCGCAGACGTCCGGGGGGTCGACGCCATCGTGGACGCGGCCGACGATCTCCTCGCCGCCGCCGCCGACGGCCTGGCGATCGGGCGGCGGTTCGTCGAGATCAAGGAGGCCCAGGCAGCGGACCCCGAGACTGCGTCGGCGTTCTCCCAGCTGATCGAGCTGATGGCCACCTCGCGCGACCGCACGACGGCGATCTCGGTCTCCCTCGCCCGCGCCCGTCAGGCCCTCGGGGGCGTCCCGGACGGGCTCGTCGACGTGGTGGAGGAGGCGCGGGACGCGATGATCGCCCGCATCGACGAGTACGCGCCGCTGGTGGACGCGCTCGCGAAGGTGAGCGGCCCCCTGTCGGGGATCTTCGGCTGGGACGCCCCTCGGCGCTACCTGGTCCTCACCCAGAACCCGGCGGAGCTGCGGCCGACCGGCGGCTACATCGGGAGTTACGGCATCATCGGGTTCGACCGGGGCCGGATCACGGAGCGCGCGTTCCATGACATCTACCTGCTCGACCTGCCGTGGGACTACCCGTTCATCAGGGGTCCCGAGGAGCTCCACCGGCACCTCCTCGGCGAGAAGCAGCCGTGGCAGCTGGCCGACGCGAACTGGTCGCCGGACTTCCCGACGAGCGCACGCGATGCCATCCGCCTCTACGAGAACGAGTCCGGCGACACGCGGATCGACGGCGTTCTGGCCATCACGACCTACACCATCGACCAGCTGCTCACCGTCACCGGGCCGATCACGCTGCCGGAGTACGACCAGACGATCGTCCCGGGCCAGACGACGCTCAAGCTGATGCAGGCGATCTGGGCCGCAGCCGCCGGCGGGTCGGAGAACCGCAAGGCGGTGTTGGGACCGTTCGCCGAGCAGCTGTTCACCGCCCTCCTGGGGCTCCCGCCCCAGCAGTGGGGCCGACTCCTGGACGACGCCGAGACGTACCGCCGGGACCGGCTCCTGCTGGCCTGGTTTGCCGACCCTGCCGCGCAGCAGCTCGTCACCGAGAACGGCTTCGACGGTGCCGTCCGGCAGGAGCCCGGCGACTACGTCTACCCGGTCGACTCGAACGTCGCGCCGACCTCCAAGCTCAACGCGGTGACCACCCGGTCGCTCGACCTCGCGGTGCAGATCGACGAGTACGGGAATGCGCTCGACCGGCTCACCGTGGAGTGGCGGAACCGGATCGAGAGCGACGAGGGCGCCCCGTACCGGGATCTGCCCATCGTCGGGAAGGCTCGCAACCTGGGGATGTACTTCCGGCTCCTCGTCCCGGAGCGGAGCCGGGTGGAGGAAGTCTCCGGGGGGAGCCTCGTGCCCCTCAGCGATCCGGCCGTCGTCCAGGAGGCGGCCGGCCGGACGGTCATCGGGGCGTACCTCCAGGTCCCGCCGGGCGAAACCAGTCTCACGTACCGGTGGACCAGCCCCTACGCAGCGAACATCGACGAGACCGGCGGCACGTACCGGCTGACGATCCAGAAGCAGCCCGGCCTCCTGCCGGGGCCGCTGGCGCTGATGATCAGGGTCCCCGAGGGCTTCCGGATCGAGGGCGCGAGCCCCGAGCTGACCATCCGCGGGGACACGGCAACGCTGGAGACCACCTTCGACCGGGACCTCACGGTAGAGCTCCGATACACCCCCTTTGCCGCTCCATGACCGACCGACGGCCGCCTGTATACTCGGAGGCCGATCCGGCTCGTTGGACCCCCGGCCGGCACGACCCATCGCAACCCCACGCCGCCTCGATCACCCGCAGAGGGGGAGTCACGCGCTGATGGACCTCCGCCGCCAGGGCCACGTCATCCGATCCTGGCTCTGGCTCTTCGCGGTCGGCGTCCTCCTCGCCGGCGGCACCGCGTACCTCGTCTCGTCCGCCCTGCCCAAGGTCTACAAGGCGCAGGTGACGCTCCTCGTGGGCCAATCGAGATCCTCCTCCAGCGTCGACTACAACGACTTGCTGGCCAGCCAGCGGATCTCCCAGACCTACGCGAACCTGGCCACCACCGGCCCGATCCTGGCCCAGGTGATCGCCGATGCCGGCCTGCAGGTCACGCCGGACGAGTTCCGCGACGCCGTGACCGCCGAGGCGGCGCGCGACTCCACCCTCGTGACCGTCACCGTGCAGGACGGCGATCCGCAGCGTGCGGCGGACCTGGCCAACGCGATCGCGGCCCAGATGATCGCCGCTTCGGGCACCGTCTATGGCAAGAACAGCCAGGTGGAAGGGTTCATCAGCAGCCAGACCGAGGCAACCCAGCTCCAGATCGAGGAGACCCAGGCGGAGATCGACCGGCTGACGGCCCTGCCGTTGCGCACGTCCGCCCAGGACCAGCAGCTGGCGGCCCTCAACGTCCAGGTGGCCACCCTCCGCCAGTCCTACGCCGCGCTGGTGCAGCTCTCCGGGTCGTCCGCCAACGCGCTCACGGTGGTGGACCCGGCCACGCCGCCCCGGGAGCCATCGTCCCCGCGGGTGCTCCTGAGCACGCTCCTGGCGGCCCTGGTGGGCCTCCTCATCGCGCTCGGGATCGCCTACACCCTGGAGTACCTCGACGACACCGTGAAGTCGTCGGAGGACGTGGAGGCTGCGACCGGGCTGGCCACCCTGGGCACCGTCATCAAGATGAAGGGCGACGGAGGTCGCAGCGAGATCTACCGCCTCGCCACGCTGCTCTACCCGCGCGGGCCGGCGGCGGAGGCCTACCGGACGCTGCGCACGAACCTGGAGTTCGCCGCCGTGGACGAGCCCGTGCGGACGCTCCTGGTGACGAGCTCCATCCCGGGCGAGGGGAAGACCACCACGGCCAGCAACCTCGCCGTCGCCTTCGCCCAGGCCGGCCGCAGGGTGATCCTCCTCGACGCGGACCTCCGCAAGCCGGGTGTCCACAAGGTGTTCGACCTGCCGAACGTGGCCGGGCTGACGTCGCTCCTGCGAACCGACGACGTGGCCATCGACGATGTCGTCCAGGCCACGGAGGAGGAGCGCCTTCAGGTCATCACAACCGGACTGCTGCCGCCCAACCCGGCCGAGCTCCTGGGGTCCAACCGGATGAAGACGATCCTGGAACGCCTCGTCGCGGCCGCCGACCTCGTGATCGTCGACAGCCCGCCGCTCCAGGCCGTGACCGACGCGGCCATCCTCTCGGCCATCACCGACGGGACGCTCCTGGTGATCGACGCGGAACGCACCCGCCGGGGCGCGGCGGGGCATGGACGCGAGGCGCTGGCCAAGGCCGACGCCCGCGTCCTGGGCGTTGCCCTCAACCGGATCTCCACGCGGGCCGGCAGCAACTACGTCTACTACGACTACTACGGCGCCCACGGGAAGGATTCCGGCGTTGCCGCACGCCCGTCCGCCGCAAGCACGTCCGGCGGGCTGGCGGGGCCGCGCGGCTGACGCGCGCGAGAGAGCGAGACCCATGCGCGTCCTCATCGTCGGGATCAACTACCGTCCGGAGCGCACCGCGGTGGGCCCCTACACGGCAGGGCTCGCGGAGCACCTGGCGGCGCGCGGCGACGACGTCACCGTCATCACCGGGTTGCCCAGCTACCCCGCCTGGCAGATCGCCCGCGGCACACCGCGCGCGCTCCTTCGCCGAGAGACGATCCGGGGCCGTCACGGTCATCCGCGCGGCGCACCACGAGGCCGGATCTGCCGCGAAGCCGGGCCCGCAGGGCGCGTCCGTCTCCAGTCACCTGGTGGATAAGCGCCAACGGGAGGGCGGGACCAGTTGCGCGTCGTAGTCCACGACTACTCGGGTCATCCGTTCCAGGTCCAGCTGTCCCGGGAGCTGGCTCGCCGCGGCCACGACGTCCGGCATCTCCATTTCGCTGGATTCCAGACGCCCAAGGCGGCGCTGGTCAGGCGCCCTGACGATTCCCCGTCGTTCTCGGTGGAGGCGATGGACCTTGATCGACCCTTCGCGAAGTACCAGCTTCTCCGGCGACTGCTCCAGGAGCGGCAGCTTGGCGGAATCCTCGCCAAGCGTATCCGCGCCTTCGAGCCGGAGGTCGTCATCTCGTCCAACGCGCCGCTGGACGTCCAGGTGGGGGCATACAACGCCGCGCGCTCTTCGGGTGCCGCCTTCGTCTTCTGGCTGCAGGACGTCTATTCCGAGGCGATCGCCCGGCACCTCCGACGGAAGCTGCCCGGCCTCGGGCACCTCGCCGCGCTTCGGTTCATCGCTCTCGAGCGGTCGCTGCTGCGGAAGTCAGACGGTGTCGTGGCCATCACCGACGACTTCCGGCCCCTCCTTGAGCGGTGGAACGTGGAGCCCGAGCGCGTGGTCACGGTCGAGAACTGGGCGCCACTGGACGACATCGCGCCGCGCCCGAAGGACAATCCGTGGGCGCGCGAGCACGATCTCCACGACCGCCCCGTCATCCTCTACTCCGGCACGCTGGGGCTGAAGCACAACCCGGCCCTGCTGCTCGAGGTGGCGAAGCAGTTGCGGCTCGAGCAGCCTGAGGCGCGGCTCGTGGTCGTCTCCGAGGGCCTGGGTGCCGATTGGCTCCGCGAGCAGGGCAACGACCTTCCCACTCTGATCCAGCTGCCCTTCCAGCCGTTCGTTCGCCTCGCCGACGTGATTGGCACCGCGGACGTCGTCGTCGCCATTCTCGAGCCAGACGCCGGAGTCTTCTCCGTTCCGTCCAAGGTCCTGACCTACCTCGCCGCGGGTCGTCCGATCGCCGGCGCCATTCCCGTCCAGAACTTGGCTGCACGGTTGATTACAGAGAACGGGGCCGGCACCGTGGTGTCTCCACGGGATCCCGGCGGCCTCGCCGCGGCCTGCATCGACCTTACAGCCAGAGAGCACGATCGACGCGAGATGGGCCGCCGCGCCCGCGCCTACGCCGAGTCGGCCTTCGACATCGGCCGAATCGCCGACCGGTTCGAGGCCGTCCTGCGCGCCGCGGGAACCGCGCCCCGCAGACCTCAAGTCCCGCCGGCCGGCTGACCGGATCCACTGAAAGGGCGTGACCGCGTGAAAAGTGACGGGGCGCACGTGCTCGTAGCCGGCGGCGGCGGCTTCATCGGCGGATGGCTCACCCGTGACCTTCTTGCACGCGGGTACCGCGTGCGGTGCGCCGACATCAAGCCGCTGGATGAGTGGCACCAGGTCCACGGAGGAGCAGAGAACCTGGTTCTGGACCTGAAGGACCTTGACAGCTGCCGGCAGGCCGTGGCCGGGATGTCCTGGGTCTACAACCTGGCCGCCGACATGGGAGGGATGGGCTTCATCGAGAGCCACAAGGCCGATTGCATGCTGTCGGTGCTCATCAACACGCATCTCCTGCTCGCTGCGCGCGACGCCGGCGTGCAGCGGTACTTCTATGCCAGCTCGGCGTGCGTCTACGCGGCCGACAAGCAGACCTCGGTCGACGTGACCGCGCTGCGCGAGGAGGACGCCTACCCCGCGATGCCCGAGGACGGGTACGGCTGGGAGAAGCTCTTCTCGGAGCGCATGTGCCGCCACTTCCGAGAGGACTACGGCCTCGAGACGCGTGTTGCTCGCTTCCACAATGTCTACGGTCCCCACGGCACCTACGACGGCGGCCGTGAAAAGGCACCAGCAGCCATCTGCCGGAAGGTGATCCAGGCACAGCGTTCCGGACAACTGGACATCGAGATCTGGGGCGACGGGCTCCAGACCCGGTCGTTCATGTGGATCGACGACTGCATCGAAGGCATCCACCGAATCATGGAGAGCGAGATCCGGGAACCGATCAACCTCGGCTCGAGCGAGCTCGTCTCGATCAACCACCTGGTAGAGATCGTCGAGGAGATCGCGGGCGTGCGCCTCGTGCGGCGGTACAACCTGGACGCGCCCAAAGGGGTCCGCGGCAGGAACTCCGACAATGCCCTGATCCAGAATCTTCTAGGGTGGGAGCCCTCGACTCCTCTCGCAGTCGGGATGCGGGAGACGTACGACTGGATCGCTTCGAGAATGGCCCCATGACCGAGCCGGCGAAGCGGGCCCTCATCACCGGCATCACCGGCCAGGACGGGTCGTACCTCGCCGAGCTCCTCCTCGAGAAGGGCTACGAGGTCCACGGGCTCATTCGCCGCTCCAGCTCGTTCAACACCGGCCGGATCGACCAC
>JAJYNP010000097.1 GCA_021786265.1 Chloroflexota bacterium | reverse complement strand
GCTCGCCGGCGCCTCATTCCTGATCGAGCTGCTGGCGACCTTGCCTGAGGTCGCGCCGTCGGCGCCTGATTTTGACGCGCGGGTGCTGGCGGCGGCGTTCGCGGAGCGCGACGCCCGCCACGCCCAGCGCGGCTGGCTCGGGGACCTGCGGGCGCAGATCCTGCGCGGCACGCTGCGCACGACGGGCACGTTCGTGGCCACAGTCCTGCTCGTGGCGGTCCTCGCGGTTGGTGGGGTCTGGGCAGCCTCCAGCTTGTTCTTGGGTACGCCGCAGTCAGCCGGCCTCGTGCACGATGCGACCCCGCGCCCGACCGTCACTGCGCCGACGGTGGCGCCGACCGTCCCGGCGTCGGGCGTGCAGACGTCGCCCACGGTTGCCCCAACTCCCTCGCCGCGGGTGATCGTCGTCACCGTGACGCCCTCGCCGACCCCGCGCGCGAGCGCCTCCGCCACGCCGCGCCCGAGCCCGACGATCGCGCCCACGCCTGGCGCGACTCCGACCGCATCGGCCAGCCCGACGCCGACATCCATGCTAACCCCCGCGCCGACACCCGAGCCCACGTTCGGACGGCGCACCCCACCCCCCTCACCGAGCCCCGCAGGCTCGGCCGAGGGGCCCTGACATTGCCGTATCGCAAGGTGCGCCGTGCGCATCTTGTCGAGTGGGCCTTGCGGAAAGGCAGGAAGTGTACGAACAGCGTCCGGGTCCGGTCGGTACGAAGCAAGCGCACGCAGCCCAGGCACTCCGAGCTAGCGGCTTGGCATCAATCGAATGACTAGGAGGTACAGATACCTTGAACCTCGCAAAGAAAGCGGTCAGCGTCGGCCTCTCGGCCGCTCTGCTGGCCACCCTCGTGGCGACCGTCGCGGCGCCGGCCGCGTTCGCCGGGTCCACTGCGCCGGCGTACGCACCGACCGGGACGCTCGTGGGCGCGGCTGTCCCAACAGCTGCTGGGGCCGCTGGTGCGGCTGTGTCGGGCTCGGCCGTGGTGACGTTCACCGCCGCCACCGCCATCACGGCGCCGACGAGCCCCGCCGTCAACGCGGTCGAAGTGACCTTCCCGGCGGGGACCACCTTCGCCGCCGGGGCCACCACGGCGGGCAATTGGTTCATTGATGCTGCGACTAGCGGCACGTTCGCGGCGGCCAGTGGCGTCGTGATCAGCGGTACCACGCTGCGGCTCGAATTTACCGTTGCGCTGTCGGCCGCCGCGCACACGATCGAGGCCGGCGTGGCAGGGCTGGTGATCAACCCGCCGCTCAACGGCACCTTCAGCGTCAACACGTACGCCAGCGGCACCGCCGGCTCGGTCGGCACGGGCACGCTGACCGATACCGGTTCCGCCAGCATGGGCCTCGTCAGCCCGACGATCTCGGTCAGCCCCGCCAGCATCCCTGCTGACGGCGTGTCGACTGCGATGGTGACGGTCAGTCTGGCTGCACCCGTGGCGGCGTCCGCTACCGGGCCCACGCTGACCGTAACCACTACGGGTGGCACCTTCATCGCCGCGGCCAACGGGTCGACGGCGCTGTTCACGGCTGCGCCAACCTTCACCGCCTCGAGCTTCTACGGAACGGCTCTCGCGACGGCTCTTGCGTCGGGCTCGAGGACGGCAACTGGGACCCTCCAAGCGCCCACGGCGGCCGGCACGGCCACGCTCAAGCTCCTTGTCACGCCCGTCAACAGCGTTTCCGCGACTCAAGTGTCCAGCACCTCGGTCGCCTTCATCACGGTTGGCGCTGTGTATGTGCCGGCCGGCACGCTCGTCGGCAGCACCGTGCCGGCTGCGGCCGGCAACGTGGTGACGTTCACCACCGCGACCGTTATCCCAGCTGCTTCGACTGGCACGACCAACGCTCTGGAGATCAGCTTCCCGGCTGGGACGGTCCTGCCGTCCAGCGCCTCGGCCTGGTCGGTCACCGGCCTCGGCACCATCACCGGCGTCGTGTTGAGCAGCAGCGGGACCACTGTGCGTTTCGAGTTCGCTGGCGCGGTCGCCGCGAGGACGGCCGTGACGATCGCGACCACCGCCGCGGGCTCCATCACCAACCCGCCGCTCAACGGCACCTTCAGCGTCAACACGTACGCCAGCGGCACCGCCGGCTCGGTCGGCACGGGCACGCTGACCGATACGGGTTCCGCCAGCATGGGCCTCATCCAGCCCACGCTGACCCCGAACCCCACGAGCGTCCCGGCCGACGGGGCGAGCATCTCGGTCGTCACGATCAGCGCGAGCTCGGTCGTGGCTGCGAAGACGGCCCCGACGTTCACCATCACCACCACGGCGGGCACCTTCGTCGGGAGCCCGGCGGCGGGCACGTTCTGGGCAGCGACGCCCACGAACACCGGTCTCAGCGTCTTCGGGACGGCAACCAACACAGCGTCGCTTACGGCGGTGTCCGCCACGGCCAACCTGCAGGCGCCCACCACCGCGGGCACGGCACTCCTCAAGCTCTACGTCACACCCGCCTCGGGCGGCGCGGCGACCCTCGTGTACACCACGACCGTCGGCTTCACCGCGCTGGCGGCCCCGGCGGCGCTCGTGGTCGGCTCGCCCAACCCGAGCACGATCCAGAGTGCCACCACCAGCGGCCCGTCGGTCCTCACCGCGACCGTCTATGACGCGACGAACACCCCGATGGCGGGGCAGCTCGTCACGGTCAGCACGAACCTGGGCTACCTCGGCACGAACGGCGCGGGCAGCTGCGCCAATAGCAGCAGCACCGCCACCGCGGCCTCGAGCTGCGCGGCGGTGACGAACGCGAGCGGCCAGGTCAGCGCCTGGCTCTTCGCGGGCGGTTTGAGCGGCACGGCGACTGTGACCTTCAGCGTGGGCACCCTCAAGGGGACCGCGACCGTCTCGATCGTCGGCCCGCTCGCCAAGCTGACGGCCACCCAGACCGTCGACTCGACGGCCACTGGTGCCGCGGCGCCGGTCATCGTCGCGTACCTCAACGCGACCGATGCCGCGGGCGTGCCCTACACGAACATCGCGACCTCCAACTTCACCATCAGCGCCACGCCGGCGGGCATCCTGACGGCGTCTCCGAGCGTGGGGGCGTACGTCGCGGCCACCGCGACCACACCGGCCGGCTATCCGGTCCGCCTCCAGTGCGGCCCGAACTCGGGCACCGTCACGCTCAGCGCGAGCGTGACGAACACCGCGGTCGTGCCCAATCAGACGATCACGGCGCTCCCGTTCCAGGTCTCCTGCGCGGGTCCGGCGGCATCGTTCACGATCAGCCCGAGCGCCACGAGCGTGCAGCCGGGTGGCACCCTGACGGTCACGGTCAACGTGCGTGACGCCGCGAACATCCCGGCGCCCGACGGCACGTCGGTGACGATGTTCACCAACGGCGTCGGCAACGTCGTGGCCACCAGCGGTGGCTCGTCGGCGACGACCGACGGTGGCGCCGCCAGCTTCTACTTCCTCGCTCCCTCGAGCGCGGGCACAGCCGTCCTGACGGCCTTCGTCAGCGGCGTGACCGGCCCGCAGTCGGTCTCGATCACCGTCGGCACGCCGACCCCGCCGGCCCCGCCCGTGGCCTACACGGCGGCCTCGGCGCTCGGCGTCACCATGAGTGGCCCGTTCACCACGGCCACCAAGCTCCCCAAGTTGGGCCAGTACATCACGGTCAAGTTCTCGCTCGGCGCGGCCGCGGCGGGCAAGATCGTGACGATCTATGAGGCCGCCCGCACGCCCGCCAACACGACGGGCACCTGGGGCGCCTTCCATGGCCTCACCACCCGCATCGCCGATGCCAACGGCAACGTCTACTTCTACTGGAAGAGCACGTCGGCCGCCTGGCTCTCGTTCTATGCGGGCCTGAACGGCTCGTACTCGAACTCCAGCCAAGCGCGCTGGATGTAGGTTCGGATCGCGCTGGCTCCGAGCGAGCCAGGTGATCGAAGCGAAGGGCCGGGGCGGCAGCGCTCCGGCCCTTCGTGTTGCACCCCCGCGAGTGGCCTGGGAGGCTATCCTCTGACCATGTCACGCTCCTTCCGCGCGGCGCTCGTCGCGGCGCTCGTCGCCGCTGCGCTGCTCGCGTTGCCACCCCGCACCCGGGCCGACGCGACCTCCGACATCCCGGGCGTGGCGCTGCCAGGGCCGGTGGTGTCGGGTCAGCTGGGCGGCCCGATCTACGATGTCGTCTTCAACGTGCACATCCCGTCGGGCTACGTGCTCGTCGCCAACCTCTCGGGTGCGCCGGGGACGCTCTTCGGCCTCTATCTCTTCGATTCCACGGCCACCACCGTGGTGGGCACGCAGGGGTTGGTGGCCCAGTCGACGATCGTCGGCACCACGCAGCACATCGCCTACCCCGTGTTGGGCGGCGGCACCTACTACCTCGATCTCAACGGCGCAAGCAACGTCGAGGGCACCTTTACGCTCACCGTGCAGCTCGTGCCCGACACGACCGTCCCGACCGCGGCGCTTACGCTCGACGGGGGGCGGGCGGCGACGAACTCGCCGGTCGTCTCGGTCAGCCTGACCGCCTATGCCGGCATCAGCGGAGTCGCCCAGATGGCGTTCAGCGCCGACGGGCAGAACTGGGGGCCCTGGCAGCCCTATACGATCGCGTCCTCCTACACCTTCCCAGCCGGCGACGGGGTCAAGCGGCTCTGGGCACGTGTGCGCAGCGGGATCGGGCTCGTCTCGGCGCCCGCTGCGGCATCGATCGTGCTCGACACCGTGCCGCCCACGATCCGCGCGGTGACACCGGCGCCGGGGGCGGCGGTGGGGGAGCTGCGGCCCACGGTCTCCGTCACGTTCAGCGAGCCAATCGATCCCGCGAGCTGGCAGCACTTGGGGCTCGTGTTCCAGGCGCCGGACGGTGCGCTCGTCGCCGGCACCTCCGCCTACGACGCGGCGACGCGCACCGGCACCTTCACCCCGGCGGTCGACCTCGTGCCCGGCACGCCCTACGCCCTCACCGTGGGGCCCGTGACCGATCTGGCCGGCAATCGGATCGCCCCTGTCCCCTCCTGGACGATCACGGCGCTGCTGCCCGCGGCGGCTACCCTCGACGCGGCCCCCTATGTCGTGGTCGCGGGAGGGAGCGTCACGCTCGCCGGGTCGGCCCAGCCGCCCGGGGTCCCGGGGGCGCAGCTCATGGCCCGGACGGCGACGGCGAGCGCGTTCACGCCGCTCGCGCCGCTGCCCCCGGGCGCCGGAGCGTTCCACCTGACGCTGGCCCCGGCGATGAACACCTGGTATCGGCTGGACGTGCCCGCGTCGCCGGTGTTGGTGGGCGCGCAGTCGGCGCTGGTGCGGGTGATCGTGCGCCGGAGCGTGACGCTCGCGGGCGCCCCGCCCTCGCAGACGCGGCGCGCGCGGGCGGGGTCGGCGGTGGCGCTCACCGCGCAGGTGTCACCTGCCGCGGCCGGCGTGACGGTCTCGTTCCGCCTCTACCGCTACGACCTGGCGCGTGGCCGCTACGTCTACGCGGGCTCGCATGGCGCGCGCACGAGCGCCGACGGGACCGCCCGCCTCGTCTGGACGCCGGCCGCCGGGCGCTTCTACTGGCAGGCGGTCGTCTATCCCACACCGGAGTTCGCCAACAACGTCAGCGCAGCGTATCGCTGGGTGGTGCGCTAAGGGCGACGCGCGGCCGGCAGGATCGCGCTGATTGTCTGGGGCGCCGTCAGCACGCTATCGTGCGTCGCGCCCGGCACGATGACGAGCTGCGCGGCGTAGCCTGCGGCCCGCAGATACCCTGTGAAGAGCTGGGTCGAGGCGAGCGGGACGGTCTGGTCACGGGTGCCGCCCACGAGCGTCACCCCGATCGGCTCGTTGCGGTTGGCGTTGACGATGGCGTACGGGTCGCCGGCGGCCCAGGGCCCTGGCGCGGTCTCCCGGCTCCCGCCGAAGAAGCCGTCGAGGTAGCCCGGGTCGATCTGGTCGAGCGAGTAGATGCCGGCCACGCCCACGAATGCGTCGGGCCGGGCGGTGCCGCTCTGGGCCAGGCAGCTCGTCGCGTCGAGAGGAAAGGGCTGCGGCGAGAAGGCGACCACGGCCCCCGGCCAGCCGCCGAGGGAGTTGGCGACGAGCGTCACGTGCGTCGGATCCCCACCGTATCGGGCGGCCAGCGCGCGCGCCGTGCGGACCGCGCAGGCGACGTCCTCGAACGTCTGCGGGAAGCCGGCATCCTGACTGGGCAGGGAGCGGTAGTCGGCGGCCACGACCAGCGCCCCTTGTGCGGCGAGCGCGAGCGCCAGGCCCGAGAGCCCCGCGCGCACCCCCAGCGGGGCGGGACCGCCGGGGATCGCCACGATCAGCGGCCAGGACCCGGCAGGTGTCGTCGTGACACTCGGGTAATAGACGTCCAGCTGCAGTTGACACTGGGTGCCGCCGCAGTCCACAGGCGGCGTGAAGGGGATGGCGCGGGCGAACGCCACGGGGACGGTCGGGCAGGGGCTGGCGCCCGTCGCGCCGCAGGAGCCGGTGCCCGCGCTGGCGCCGGCCGGCCAGGCGGAGGAGCGCGGGGTGCTGCCAGGGCTCGCGGCGCCGTCGGTCCGCGCTGCTCCGGTGCCCGAGCTCGCCCGCGGTGCCGTCGTGCCGACCGATGGGGAGACGGCGCTGCCGCACCCTGCACCGAGCAGGCTGACGAACGCCAGCACGGCCACCCACTGTGCGCTGCCGCGCTGGGTCATGGAGCACCTCCGTCTCTGTCACGCCTGGTGTGGGCCGGGGAGGACCGGCCGAGCCGTCAGTGTCGCACGCTACGGGCTACAGCCGACGCGGCACTTCCCGATAGGTGGCCGCAGGCACCTTAGACGCAGTGTGGGCCGCATCGGGGTGCCGTGTGCCGCAGCGCTGGAGGCGCGAGGTCGGCCCTCTGGCGCTGGCCCGGCGCGCCCGGCAGGCGGCGGGGTACCTGCTCGGTGGTCGAGAAGCGGGCGCAACGCGGGGACCCAGGCCGAGGGTTCGCGGCGGCGTGGGCGGAGCGCCCGCCGTGCGTCATTTCCCGACACTTCTCGCGCTCGTGGCCGTGCCGCAGACCGTCGCACCGGTCGTGATCTCGGCTGACTCGTCCTTGAGCGCGAGCGGCCCCTTCACGAGCGCCACCAAGATCCTGACCCCTGGTGTGTCGCTCACCCTGCGCTTCACCACGAGCCCAAGCCTGGCCCACACCACCTTGGGCATCTGGATCGCGATCAAGGGAGCGGACGGCACGTGGAGCGCCTACAAGCCCCACGCCTCGGTGACCGCGGACGTCAACGGTGTGGCGTACTACACGTACGCGACCTCGTCCAAGGTCTGGCTCGCCTTCCGCTTCTACTACGGCGGGGACGC
>JAJYNP010000209.1 GCA_021786265.1 Chloroflexota bacterium | reverse complement strand
GGCTGCCGGCCTCAAGTGGACCGGGTACGACTCGGACCAGACGTCCTTCGCCCCGGCCGCCTGGCTGACGGCGACCACGTACAACTGGGGTCCCTACTACATCAACGACATCGCCGCCGCGATGAATGGCACCTGGAAGACGCACTTCTACTACGGCGGCCTCAACGACGGCTTCGTCATCATGGCCCCGTTCGGTCAGTCGGTGAGCGCGGCGACGCAGGCGGCGATCCTGGCCAAGGAGGCCGAGATCAAGGCCGGCACGTTCGATCCCTTCACCGGACCCATCACGAAGCAGGACGGGTCCATCGGGGTGCCCGCCGGCACGACGCTGCCGGTCTACACGCCGACCGGCCTCAGCAAGTACTCGATCAACTGGTTCGTCCAGGGTGTGATCGGGAATCCGGCGGGGTAGGCCTCCGGGGAGATCACGGGAGACGTTCGGGCAACCGCGCGAAGGAGCGACGTTGAGCGGTCACGTCGAGGCCGGTCCCACGTCCACCGGAACCGCCACCGCCGGGCTCGTCCCGGCGGTGGCGGCCGTCGGCGTGACCAAGCGGTTCGCGGGCGGCGTGGTCGCCAACGACCGCGTCTCGTTCGACGCCAGGCGCGGGGAAGTCCACGCGCTGCTGGGCGAGAACGGGGCCGGCAAGACCACCCTCTGCAACATCCTCACGGGCCTCTACCGTCCCGACGAGGGAGAGGTCCAGGTCAACGGCAGCCCGGCGCGCCTCCATTCGCCTCACGAGGCGCAGCGTGCCGGGATCTTCATGGTGCACCAGCACCTGAGCCTGGTCGACAGCCTCACGGTGGCCGAGAACGTCGTGCTGGGCTGGTCGCGGCACCGCGGCCTGCGGTACTCGCCTCGCCAGGTCGAGGCGGAGATCGCCGAGATCGCGGCCCGGTACCGCATGCAGGTCGACCCCCGGGCCCGGATCTGGCAGCTCTCCCTGGGGGAGCGGCAGCGCATCGACATCCTCAAGGCGCTCTACCGGGATGCCACGATCCTGATCCTGGACGAGCCGACCACGGTCCTGACGCCGTCCGAGACCGGGCAGCTGTTTTCGAGCGTCCGCGAGATGGTGGCGGCCGGGCGAAGCGTGGTCTTCATATCCCACAAGCTGCCCGAGGTGCTCGCGATCGCGAACCGGATCACGATCCTGCGCAAGGGACGATCCGTGACGACGGTCGACGCGGCCGGGGTCGACGCCCGGGAGCTCGCCCGGCTGATGGTCGGCCATGACATGCCGGCGGGCCGGGTGCGCCGCGCCGCCAACGGGTCCGGGGCCGCACCGGCGGACCAGCGCGGCGTCCTCGAGCTCGAGTCGGTGTGCGCCGACGGCGACTTCGGCGTCCAGGTCCTGCGCGACGTGTCGCTGAGCGTGCGCCCCGGCGAGATCGTGGGGATCGCCGGCGTGGCGGGCAACGGACAGCGCGAGCTCGCGGAGGTGATCGCCGGCCTCCGCTCGCACACGAGGGGAACGGTCCGGGTGGACGGCTCGGAGCTGCGGGGCGGGGACCCGCGCGCCGCGATCAACCGCGGCATTGCCTACGTGCCCGAGGACCGCATGGGAACCGGCGTGTCGCCGAGCCTGTCGGTGACGGAGAACCTGCTGCTCAAGTCCTATCGCCGGGACGCTCCCCACGCGGGCCCGTTGCTCATGATGGACCGCGCCGACACGCAGTCCCTCGCGCTGATGGAGCAGTTCGACATCCGCACGCGCGGGCCCCACGCCCTCGTGCGCCAGCTGTCGGGCGGCAACGTGCAGAAGGTCGTGCTGGCACGCGAGCTGTCGTCGCAGCCGCGCGTGCTGGTCGCGGCCTCGCCGGCCCGCGGGCTCGACGTGGGCGCCACCGAGTACGTGCACGGGGTGCTGGTGGACACCGCGCGCCGGGGCGTGGGCATCCTGCTGATCAGCGAGGACCTCGACGAGATCGTGGAGCTGTCGGACCGGATCGCCGTGCTCTACGAGGGCCGGATCGTGGGGATCGTGGACGCCGCGCAGGCCAGCTACGAGCAGCTGGGCATGATGATGGCGGGGGCCGCCTGATGATCTCCATCGAGCGCAGCCTGGACACGCCCCGCTGGCAGCGCGTGGCGCTGCCGTTCGTGTCGCTGATCCTCGCGGCCATCATCTCGGGCCTGGTGCTCGCCGCGTCGGGCCACGACCCGATCGCCACCTACCGCCAGATCTATGCCGCCTCGTTCACCTCGCCCGGCGCCCTGACCTCGACCTTCGTCTATGCCACGCCACTGCTGTTCACGGGCCTCTGCGTCGCGGTCGCCTTCCGCATGCGGGTGTGGAACATCGGCGGCGAAGGGCAGCTCTACATGGGCGCGATCGGCGCATCCGGGGCCGGCCTGGTCCTGGGCGGCCTGCCGCAGCCGCTGCTCATCCCGGTGATGATCGTGGCGGGCGTCGCGGCCGGTGCGCTGTGGGCGATGATCCCCGGCCTGCTGCGGGCCTACCTGCAGACGAACGAGATCCTCGTCTCGCTGATGCTCAACTACGTGGCCGGGCTGATCATGTACTTCCTGATCTACGACAGCCAGTCATTCTGGCGCGACCTGACGTCCCCGACGGCGCTGGTCTTCCCCACCGGAAAGACCCTCTCCGCCTCGGCGACCTGGCCGGGCGTCGTCATCGGCTCGTTCACGCTGCCGACGGGGTTCCTGGTCGGCGTCGGGGTTGCCGTGCTCCTGTTCGTCCTCGTTCGCGGCACCCGCTTCGGGTTCGAGATGCGCGTGATGGGGGATTCGCCCTCGGCCGCGACCTATGCCGGGATGCGGACCAGGCGCATCATCCTGGCCGTCATGGCGCTCTCCGGCGGCATCGCCGGCCTGGGCGGCGCCAGCCAGATCGGCGACTTCGGGCACGTCCTCGACCCGCGCGGGCTCCAGCAGGCGCAGTACGGGTACACGGGGATCGTCGTCGCGGCCCTGGCGCTGTACAACCCGCTGGCGGTGATCGTGGTGTCGATCCTGATCGGCGCCCTCACCAACGCCGGGTTCGCGCTGCAGGGCCCGTCGTTCCCGGCCGGTCTCGTGGGCACCATGGAGGGGATCATCCTGTTCAGCGTGCTCGGTGGGGAGATGCTGGGCCGATACCGCATCCGGATCGGCTCACCGCTCCGCGTGGCACCCGCGGACGCCGAAGCGGACCCGGGCCGATGAACACCGACCTGATCGTCGCCATCGTGGTGTCCGCGATCGCCTACGGCACGCCGCTGGTCCTGGCGGGGCTGGGCGAGCTGCTCACGGAGCGTTCCGGCGTCCTGAACCTCGGGGTCGAGGGCATGATGCTGATGGGCGCCGTCACCGGGTTCTTCGTGTCGCAGCAGCTCGGGGGCCCGGGCTGGGCCGTCCTCATCGTCGCCATGATCGTCGCGGCCGGTGCCGGGGGGCTGATGGCCCTCATCCACGCGTTCCTGTCGATCACCGTTCGGGTCAACCAGATCGTGTCCGGGCTCGCGCTCACGATCTTCGCGGGCGCCGCCGGCCTGTCGTCGTACGTCGGGCAGGTGTGGGGCATCGGCGGCCAGCATGGGCTGCACCAGCTGAACCGGGTGGACCTGCTGGGCCTGGGGGAGCTCCCGGTCGTCGGACCCATCCTCTTCGACCAGGACCCCTTCGTCTACCTCTCGTGGGGCCTCGTCGTGCTCGTCGCCTGGTACCTGTACCGGACGCGGTTCGGCCTCTACCTGCGGGCGGTCGGCGAGTCGCCCCGGTCCGCGGATGCCATGGGGATCAACGTCACCCGCTACCGGTACGTGCACACCGTCGTGGGCGGCGCGCTCGCCGGACTCGGCGGCGCCTACTTCACGCTGGCGATCGCTCCGATATGGACCGACGGGCTCACGGCCGGCGCCGGCTGGATCGCGATCGCCCTGGTCATCTTCGCGTTCTGGCGACCCGACGTGCTCCTTGTGGGCGCGTACCTGTTCGGCGCGCTCTCGAGCCTCGGCTTCACCCTGCAGGCCCACGGCGTGCAGATGCCGTCGGAGTTCTTCTCGTCGCTCCCCTACCTCATGACGGTCGTCGTGCTGGCCGGTGCATCCACCACGCTGGCCAGGCGCCGGATCGGGACGCCGGCGTCGCTCGGCGTCCCGTATGCCCGGGAGGAAGGGTAGGACCGCGGCCGACCACGGCCGGGGCTACCGCGTGCGGGGGAACCCCAGGTCGACCTTCGACGTGCCCGGGTCCGGCCAGCGCGAGGTGACGACCTTGGCGCGCGTGTAGAACTGGACCCCCTCGGGGCCGTACATGTGCAGGTCGCCGAACAGCGACGACTTCCAGCCGCCGAACGAGTAGTAGCCCACCGGCACCGGGATCGGCACGTTGATCCCGACCATGCCCACGGTGACGTCGAACTGGAACTGCCGGGCGGCGCCTCCGTCGCGCGTGAAGATCGCCGTGCCGTTCCCCCACGGGTTGTCGTTGATGAGGCGCACGGCGTCCTCGTAGGTGGGCACGCGGACCACCGTCAGCACCGGGCCGAAGATCTCGTCTCGATAGCAGTCCATCGCGGGCGTGACGTGGTCGATCAGCGACACGCCGAGGAAGAAGCCGTCCGACCGGTACAGCTCGTGCTCGCGCCCGTCCGCCACCACGACCGCGCCCTGCCGCCCGGCACCCTCCACGTACCCTGCCACGCGGTCGCGATGCTCCCGCGTGACCAGCGGTCCCATCTGGCTCTCGGGGTCGCTGCCCGGGCCGATCTTCACGCCGGGCAGCCGCGCCCGGATCGCCTCGATGAGCGGATCCGCCACGTCGCCCACGGCCACCACGGTCGCGATCGCCATGCAGCGTTCCCCGGCCGACCCGTACCCGGCGGAGACCGCCGCGTCGGCCGCCATGTCGATGTCGGCGTCGGGAAGCACGACCATGTGGTTCTTCGCCCCGGCCAGCGCCTGGCAGCGCTTGCCGCGGGCCGTCGCCTGCTCGTAGATGTACCGCGCGATGGGCGTGGAGCCGACGAAGCTCACGGCCGAGATGTCCGGGTGCTCCAGGATCCGGTCGACCGCCACCTTGTCGCCGTTCACCACGTTCAGCACGCCGTCCGGAAGCCCGGCCTGCTGGAACAGGCGCGCCATCAGCATGGACGCGGAGGGGTCCTTCTCGGACGGTTTCAGCACGACCGTGTTGCCGCAGGCGATCGCGTTGCTGAGCATCCAGAGCGGCACCATGGCCGGGAAGTTGAACGGCGTGATCCCGGCCACCACGCCCAGGGGCTGACGGATCTGGTAGACGTCGACGCCCGTGGAGACCTGCTCGCTGAACCCGCCCTTGAGCAGGTTCGGGATGCCACAGGCGAACTCCAGGTTCTCCAGCCCGCGCGACACCTCGCCGAACGCGTCGGACTCGACCTTGCCGTGCTCGGAGCTCACGACTCGCGCGATCTCCTCGCGGTGCGACTCGACGATGTTGCGCATCCGGAAGAGGATCTCGGTGCGCCGCGAGAGCGACGTGGCGCGCCAGGCGGGGAAGGCGTCGCGCGCGGCACGGACGGCCGCGTCCACCTCCCCGGCGGACGCGAAGGCCACTTCCCGGGCGACCTGGCCGGTGGCCGGGTCGTACACGGGGCCGTGCCGGCCGGAGGAAGCGGGCGCCGTCCGACCGTCGATCCAGTGGTCGATCCGCCCGGTCCCGGAGACGCGATCCGCGGGCGTCCGTTCCGTCACCTGTGCCATGTCTCACGTCCCTCGTCGATCATCGGTGCCAACCGCGCGGGCGGGCGGGGCCTAACTCTACCGCGTCGCCGCGGGCGAACCGGGCCGTGTTCGGCAGCGGACCGTGGCGTTCGACTGCCCTTGCCGCCGGGCCGACGCGATCACGGCCCCACCGTACCCGCGGCGGCCGCGGACAGGCGTCCCGTGCGTGTCCACCAGGCTGCCACCACGACGACTGCCGCCAGCGCGACCAGCGCTGCCACCTGCTCCGGCCTCAGCCCGGCGACCGACGCGGCCTCGCGCCAGGTGAACCCCACCACCACGCGCCCGAGCAGCCACCAGGCGAGGGCCGCGAGAAAGTGGTAGCCGAACCGCAGGTGACCGGGGTCGACTTCCCGGCCGTGCGCCCAGTGCGCGGCCAGCCAGGCCCCCTCCTGCCGGAACCGCTCCGGCAGGCGGCGCAGGAGCGGTCGCCCCGTGACGACGACCACGAGCAGGACGCCGACCAGCGCCCAGGCCGCCTCGTAGACCTGGCTCGGCTGGGCCGGGACGGCCGGCAACGACGACAGCCAGGGGCCGGGCCCGGTGAACGCGAGCGCCCATGCTCCGTCCCATGGCGCGCCCTGGCCGCCGCCACCGAGGAGATAGGCCAGCTTGCCGAGCCCGATGGCGATCAGCAGTGGCACCGCGGCGACGTCGAGCCAGCGGCGTGCCGGGATCTCGAGGAGCCGGCACATGTACGCGACGGCCACGGTCGCACCGAGGACCGCTCCCAGCAGCGAGAGGCTGCCCTGCGCCGGGTCGAGCAGGGCCCCGGGATGGAGCCGGTAGTAGTCGGAGTAGTCGAGGGCCAGCACGAGGCGGCCTCCCACGACCGCGCCGGGAACGGCGGCCAGGGCCAGGAACAGGAGGTCGTCCAGGCGCAACCGCGAGAGCCCGGCGCGGCGGCCGGCGGCACGGGCGAGCACCGCCGCGACCAGCAGGGCGACGAAGAAGGCGGCCGCCACCCCGAGCGTCTCCCAGCGAGCCGCGAGGGGTCCCGCATGGAGCGTGGGGTCGAAGTCGAGCGTCACGATCGCCGGCGTCACGGAAGCCTCAGGGTGTCGCGTCGGGGCGCGCGCGGGCGCCGGGCGGCGTCGGGACGACCATCGGCGGTAGTGTAGTCGGCGAACGGAGGACGATGACGACACGACCTGCCCCGGAGCTCATCCTGCACGGCGGACCGATCCTGCCCATGAACGGCGCGGCGGCGGGCGAGGGACGCGCCTCGCCTCGGGCGCGCGACGAGACGCCGGCGGAGGCGGGCCCGCCGCGGGCGATCGCGATCGGCGGCGGGCAGATCGTGGCGGTCGGTGACGAGAGCGAGGTGCTCGCGCTCTCGAGCCCGGGGACGCGGCTGGTGGACCTCGCCGGGGCCGCCGTCCTGCCGGGCTTCCAGGACCAGCACGCGCATCCGCTCCCGGAGGGGGTGCAGGCCGGGTGGCTCGACCTGACGAAGGCGCCCGACCTGCGCGCGGCGCTGCGGCTCCTGGCCGGCGCCGCTGAGCGCGCGCGGTCGTCGGTCGAGTCCGAACCGTGGATCGAGGCCTGGTACCACCCGGCGGCCTGGCGGGACGATCGCCATCCCACGCGGGACGAGCTGGACCGGGTGGTCCCGGACGTCCCGGTGCTCCTCCAC
>JAJYNP010000130.1 GCA_021786265.1 Chloroflexota bacterium | reverse complement strand
CTACGCCTTCGGCGGGGGGCACGCCGACGGGAACGGCGAGATGAAGGGGCTCCTCGGCGGCAAGGGCGCCGGGCTCGCGGAGATGACGCGGGCGGGCCTCCCCGTCCCGCCCGGCTTCACCATCACGACCGAGGCCTGCAACGACTACTTCGCCGGCGGCGAGCAGCTCCCGGACGGCCTGTGGGACGACGTCCAGGAGGCGATGCGCGAGGTCGAGCGGGAGACCGGCAAGCAGTTCGGCGGGCGTGACAACCCGCTGCTCGTCAGCGTTCGCTCCGGCTCGAAGTTCTCGATGCCCGGCATGATGGACACGGTGCTCAACCTCGGGCTCAACGAGGAGACGCTGCCGGGCCTGATCGCGCTCACGCAGAACGAGCGGTTCGGGTGGGACGCCTACCGGCGCTTCATCCAGATGTTCGGCCGGATCGTGATGGACGTGGACGGCGTCCGCTTCGACGAGGCACTGGATGCCGCGAAGGAGCGGCACGGCGCGAAGGCGGACACGGACCTCGACGCCGCCGCCCTGCGCGAGCTCGTGGACGCGTACAAGGCCATCGTGCGGGAGGCCACCGGCCGCGAGTTCCCCACCGACCCCGACGAGCAGCTCGACCTGGCCATCAAGGCCGTCTTCGGCTCCTGGTTCGGCAAGCGCGCCGTGGACTACCGCAACTACAACAAGATCGCCCACGATCTCGGCACGGCCGTCAACGTGGTGACCATGGTCTTCGGCAACATGGGCAACGACTCCGGGACGGGCGTCGCGTTCACGCGTGACCCGAACACCGGCGAGAAGGTGCTCTACGGCGAGTACCTGACCAACGCCCAGGGCGAGGACGTGGTGGCCGGCATCCGGACGCCCCAGGTGATCGCCCACCTCGCGGAGGAGCTTCCGCAGGCGTACCGCGAGTTCCAGGAGATCGCCGAGAGGCTCGAGCGGCACTACCGCGACGTGCAGGACCTGGAGTTCACCATCGAGCGCGGCCGCCTCTTCATGCTGCAGACGCGCACCGCGAAGCGGACCGCGGCGGCCGCCGTGAAGATCGCCGTGGACATGGTGGCCGAGGGGATCATCACCGAGTCCGAGGCGGTCGAGCGGATCGAGCCCGCCCAGGTCGACCAGCTCCTGCGCGCCCAGTTCGACCCGAAGGCGCGCCGGGCGGCGCCCCGCATCGCGAAGGGCCTGAACGCGTCACCCGGCGCGGCGGTCGGCCGGGCCGTCTTCGACGCCGACACCGCCGTCGAGTGGGCCGGGCGCGGCGAGCGCGTCGTGCTGGTGCGGATCGAGACCTCGCCCGACGACTTCCACGGGATGGCCGTGGCCGAGGGGATCCTCACGGCCCGCGGCGGCGCCACCTCCCATGCCGCGGTGGTGGCCCGCCAGATCGGCAAGCCGTGCGTGGCGGGCTGCTCGGAGCTGCTGGTGGACTACCGCTCGAAGTCGGCCACCGCCAACGGCTCGGGCTTCCGGGAGGGCGACCCGATCAGCGTGGACGGGTCTACCGGCGAGGTGTTCCTGGGCGCCCTGCCCACGGTGGCGGCGCGCTTCGAGGAGCAGCCCGAGCTCCAGCAGATCCTCGGCTGGGCCGACAAGGTCCGGCGCCTGCAGGTCTGGACCAACGCCGACAAGCCCGAGGAAGCCGCCCAGGCCCGCAGCTACGGGGCGCAGGGGATCGGCCTCTGCCGCACCGAGCACATGTTCCGCGAGGGCGAGCGGCTCGAGATCGTGCGCGACGCGATCCTCGTCGCGTTCCAGGCGACCAGGGCAAAGGAGCGCCGGGCGGCCGGCGAGACGCTGGGCGACGCCGATCGGGATGCGGTCACACGGTTCGACGCGGCGATCGCCAAGCTCGAGAAGCTCCAGCAGGGCGACTTCGAGGGGATCCTCGCCGCGATGAGCGGGCTGCCGGTGGTGATCCGGCTGATCGACCCGCCCCTCCACGAGTTCCTCCCCAGGCACGACGACCTGATCGTGGAGGTCACGCAGCTGCGCGAGCGGCACACGCCGGAGGACGATCCGGGCTTCGTCAAGGCCCGGACGATGCTGGCGGCGGTCGAGGCGCTGCGCGAGCAGAACCCGATGCTCGGCCTCCGGGGCATCCGCCTCGGCCTGATGATCCCGGACATCACCAAGATGCAGACCCGGGCCATCCTGAACGCCGCGATCGCGGTGCGCCGGGCGGGGGGCGACCCGCACGTCGAGATCATGATCCCGCTCGTGGGCCACGTGAACGAGCTGGCCGCCAGCCAGACGCTGCTGGAGGCCGAGGCGAAGCAGGTCATGGAGACGGCCGGCGCCACGGTCGGCTACAAGTTCGGGACCATGATCGAGGTCCCGCGCGGTGCGCTCACCGCCGACGAGATCGCGAAGTACGCGCAGTTCTTCAGCTTCGGCACCAACGACCTGACGCAGATGACGTTCGGGTACAGCCGGGACGACGCGGAGGGTGGCTTCCTGCTCGCCTACGTCGAGCGCAGGATCCTGCCGTTCAACCCGTTCCAGACGCTCGACCGGGCCGGCGTGGGCCAGCTCATGCGGATCGCGGTCGAGAAGGGCAGGGCGACGAGGCCGGACATCAAGCTCGGCATCTGCGGCGAGCATGGCGGCGACCCGGACTCGATCGCGTTCTGCCACGAGATCGGGCTCAACTACGTCTCGTGCTCACCGTTCCGGGTCCCCGTGGCGCGCCTCGCCGCGGCTCAGGCGGCGCTGGCCGGCGAGCGCGACAGGTAGCGATGGGGCGGCGCCGGTCGTCCCGGCGCTGCCCGGTCGCTCCGGCGCTGCCCGGTCGCTCCGGCGCTGCCCGGTCGCTCCGGCGCTGCCCGGTCGCTCCGGCGCTGCCCGGTCGCTCCGGCGCCGCCTCGACTCGGCCCCACGAGGCCGGCATCGCCGCCGCCCGGCGCAGGCCGCATCGCTCCGGCGCCGGCCGCCGCAACTCGGTCCGTGACCGGGGCTACGTGCCTGATCGGCCCTGGTGCCGGTACGCGTCGACCAGGGCGGTGCCCAGCACCCGGGCCAGCGTGGGGAACGCGTGGATCGTGTCGGCAAGGACGGCGAGGGGCACGCGG
The DNA here is from genome assembly GCA_021786265.1 of Chloroflexota bacterium. Next base: position 4,283 of record JAJYNP010000130.1, on the reverse strand, counting down.
CCCCGGATGGCCAGCACCGCCTCGTGGAGCGCCTCGGAGGCGGCGGGGCCGGCCAGGAACGCCCCGACCAGCTGCTGCGCCCCACGGTCGACCACGATCGTGACGTGTCCCGCTGCCTCCGCCACCTCGCCCTTGGCGGTCTGCGCGACGTCGATGCTGACCTCGAACGCGTCCAGCCCGGCCGCCCGGGCCTGGTCGAGCAGCAGCCCCACGCCCGCCGTCTCGGGATCCGTGTAGGTCGCCCGCGGCACCGCGCGCAGGTCGGCTCGCACGTCGTCGCCGAGCGCCACCCGGACCGCCATCTCGCCCTCGTAGTGGGCCACGTGCGTGAACTGCCCGCCTCCCGCGGCATCGCCCGCCACGTAGACCTCGTCCGCGACGCGGAGCCGGTCGTCGGGGCGCAGGCGGCCGCCCGCGACGTCGACGCCCACGGTCTCGAGCCCCAGCCCTTCGAGCGGGGTGTGCCTGCCGGTCGACACGAGCACCTCGTGCCCCTCGGCCGACGACCCGTCTTCGAGCTCCACCCGGTGCGCGCCGTCCGCGGCCGCGCCGGCCACGATGCGCCGGGCGCGTGCCGATGTCCGGACGTCGACGCCGTCCCGTCGCAGCGCCGCCTCGAGCACGGCGGAGTTGCGGGGATGGTCCCGGTCGTTCAGGCGGTCGTGCGGATGGGCCAGGGTGACCCGCACGCCGTATCGGGCGAACACCTGGGCCAGCTCCGCGCCGCTCGGTCCACCGCCCAGGATCACCAGGCTGCGAGGGAGTTCCCGCGCGCCGGTGGCCTGCCGGGTGGTCCAGCGCCCGCTCGCCTCCAGCCCCTCGACCGGCGGAATCGTCGCGCGTGACCCGACCGCCAGCACGACGTGGGCGGCCTGGAGCGTGCGCTCGCCGTCCGGCGACCGGACCGACACCCGTCCCGGTCCGTCGAGACGTCCCTCGCCACGGATCACCACGGCCCCGGCGCTCTCCAGCGACCGCACGTGGCCGGAATCGTCCGGGACGTCGCGGTCCTCGCGGCTGATCATCCAGTCGCGGCGGGCCGATGCCTTCGACCAGGGGTAGTCACCGCCGAGCGCGTGGATTCCTGCCGCGTGGAGCAGCGTCTTCGACGGCATGCAGGCGAAGAACGGGCACTCGCCGCCGACGTACTCGCGCTCCACGACGGCGACGCTCGCGCCACGTTCCAGCGCCAGGAAGGCCGCGCCCTCGCCGGCAGGACCGGCTCCCACGATCACGAAGTCGAATCGATCCACCGTTGCTGGTTCCCCCACTGACGCTCGGCGCGGAACGAACTCACCTGGCCCGGTGCGCGCCTGCCTGGCCCGGGACCATCCCGATCGACCGGGACCCGGGCCCGCGGTCCCGGCGATGGGCCAGCGCGTCGCCGGCCGGGGCTTCCGTGCCCGCCGTTCGGTGGACCGATCATCGCAGGGCTGTCCAGTCGCGCCCCGTGGTGCGCCCACCGCGTTCTGCCGCGGGTTCCTCCCCCTGTCACCCTGCCGGCTCCCGCCCTCCGTTCACCCTGGCCCGGCGCACGATGCGCTCGGCGCTCCGCGCGGTCCCCGGGCCTGCCGGGGCCGCGTGAGGGGCGGGACGGCCGGTTTCGCGCCCCCTACACTGGCGCCCATGAGCACGTATCGATACGGAATCCTGGGGGCCGGGCGACAGGGGACCGCCGCGGCCTTCGACCTCGTCGTCCGCGGCGAGGCGGCCTCGGTGACGCTTGCCGACATCGACGAGGCGGCCGCCCGGCGCGCCGCCGAGCGCGTGAACCGGCTGACCGGCCGGGACCGCGCCGCCGGCGTGCGGCTCGACGTCACCGATCGGGATGCGCTGGTCGCGTTCCTGCGCCCGCTCGATGCCTTCATCGCCGCGGTCTCGTACAAGCTGAACCTCGGGATCGCCGAGGCCGCGCTCGACGCCGGCACCAGCATGTGCGACCTGGGCGGCTTCACGGCCACGGCGCTCGCCCAGATCGGGCTCGCGGACCGCGCGAAGCAGCGCGGCATCGCGATCGTGCCGGACTGCGGCGAGGCGCCCGGTCTGGCGAACAACCTGATGGCCTATGCGACCACCCTGCTCGACGCGACCGACGACCTGCTGCTCCTCGACGGCGGCCTGCCCCTCCACCCGGAAGCGCCGTGGGAGTACCGGGTGACGTTCGCCATGGACGGCCTGACCAACGAGTACGCCGGCGGTGCCGACTGGGTCCGCGACGGCAGGATCGTCCACGTCGACACGTTCGATCCGGCCGAGTACGAGCTGGTCGAGCTGGGCGACCCGGTGGGTGAGCTCGAGGCGTTCTCTGCCGGCGGTGGGTCCACCGTTCCGTGGACGCTGGGGCGCACGGTGCCCTCGATCCGCAACAAGGTGCTGCGGTACCCGGGGCACGTGGCGCAGTTCCAGGCGTTCCAGGATGCCGGGTTCTTCTCGGAGACGCCGATCCAGGTCGACGGGGTGCCGGTGGTCCCGCGGCACGTCTTCCACGCCCTGATCGAACCGCAGATCCGGGCGCCCGAGAACTTCGAGGACATCGTGATCGCGCACGTGATCGCCACCGGCCGCAGGGGCGGCAGGCCGGCCCGCGCGATCGTGGACCTGCGGGCAGTACGGGACGACACGCTGGGCTTCACCGGGATGGAGCGCACGACCGGCTGGCACGCCGCCATCGTGTGTCACCTGATCGCCTCGGGCGCCATCCCGCCGGGGGCGTACCCGGTCGAGGAGGCCGTGGCGCCCGCCACGATGGTAGCGGCGCTCCGCGAGCGCGGGCTTCCGGTGACGGAGTCGATCGAGACGCTGGGCAAGGGCTGATCGGCTACTGCAGGATCAGCGGGATGGCGAGGCCGTAGCCCACGCCCCAGACCAGGTTGAGCGTCACGCACTCCGGCACGCCGGCGAGCCGCAGCCGCGGCCGCACCACCGCCGCGGTCACGCTGAGCGCGGCGCTGCTGCCGAGTCCGATGGCGACGAAGACCTGGAGGCTGCGCTCGGGCAACAGCCCGTCGAGCCAGACGTACGCGATCGTGGCCAGGGCGCCCATCGCCAGGGCGGCACCCGCCCACCACAGAGCGGCCCGGACGGCGCGCGCGTCGTTCCCGGCGTCCACCTCGCCGGGGCCGGATTCGCCGGACGGGGCGCCATCGCCGAGGGCATCCGGGCGGTAGTACGCGAGCAGGCTCGACACGACTGCGACGGCCAGCACGATCGATGCCGTCGCGACGAGATTCTCGACAAGCATGGCTGCCTCCCGCCCGTTGGGCTCGGCCGGTGACGGAGCGACCATACGAGGCGCCCGGGAACGTCCGCATCGGCCATCCGGCCCGTCCCGTGGGTTCCCGTGCAGCAGCTGGAGGGCACGGCGTGCTCGCTCGAGCTGGAGCGGCCGCAGGACGCGGAGCCCGGCGGATGGCGCCGCGCCGTCGCGCGTCGGACCCATCGCAGGCGCTACGATTGGCCCCCGGAGGCCTCGTGTTCTACCGCTCGGATCCCTGGTTGCACGTCATCGCCGGCTGCATGTCGTCGGGCAAGACCGACGAGCTGCTGCGGCTGCTCCGCCGTGCGGAGATCGCCCGGCGGCGCGTTCTGCTCGTGCGTCCCGACATCGACGTCCGCACCCCGGCCGAGTTCGCCGAGAGCCGGAGCCACGCACGGTTCCCGTCGACGCTCGTGCCCCGGGCCGAGCCCGGCCTGATCCTCGCCCTGGCGCGCGAGCGGGACGCCGACCTGGTCGGGATCGAGGAGGCGGAGTTCTTCGAGCCGGACATCGTCGACGTGGTCCAGGCGCTCCGGACGACCGGCCGGCACGTGATCGCGACCGGCCTCAACCTGGACTTCGCAGGACGGCCGTTCAACTCGATGCCGCAGCTCATGGCGCTCGCCGACGAGGTCACCACGCTGACCGCGATCTGCGTGGTCTGCGGCGACACCGCGACCCGCACCCAGCGGCTCGTCAACGGGCAGCCCGCCGCGGTCGACGATCCGCTGATCGTGGTGGGCGGGTTCGAGCGGGCGGCCGTCGAGACCTACGAGGCGCGCTGCATCCGGCACCATGAGATCGGGGCGCCCCGCAATCCGTGAGATGCCCGCGCTTGCCCGGCGTCCGGCGCGGGGCGTGGGTGGCCGGCCCGGCATCGCCCCCGGGGCCGATCCGGTAGCTCGTCGAGAGGAGACAGATGAAGGTCGGATTGCTCGTACCGCAGGGCTGGAAGCACGAGTACGACGGCTGGGATGCCGCCTCGGCCTGGGCCCGGACGGTCCGGCTCGCCCGCCAGGCGGAGTCG
>JAJYNP010000114.1 GCA_021786265.1 Chloroflexota bacterium | reverse complement strand
TGCGCAGGATGCTGCTCATGTGGTTCTTCACGGTCTGCTCGCTGATCGAGAGCTGGAAGGCCACCTGCTTGTTGGTCATGCCCTGCGCGATGTTGTCCAGGATCTCGACCTCGCGCGGCGAGAGCGGGGCGAAGATCGGCTGCGACTCCTGCCCGTAGATCGCCAGCTCCCGGAACTCCTTGAGGACCCGGCTGGCCACCGCCGGACGCGAGAAGACCTTGTCGTTGATCAGGTACTCGCCGCCACCGACGCGGCGGATGATCGCCACCAGGTCCGCCGGCGCGACGTCCTTCAGGATGAACGCGGCGGCCCCGGCCTTGATCGCGTCGAACAGCGAGTCCTCGTCCTCGTTCTGCGCCAGCACGATGACCGCGGCGCTGGGGAGCTCGCGCTTGATCCGCGCGGTGGCCTCGATGCCGCCCGGCGCCGGGAGCGAGAGGTCCATCAGGATGATGTCGGGGGCGAGCGTGTCGGCCGTGTCGATCGCCCGCTGGGCGTCCTCCGCCTCGCCCACGACCTCCAGGTCAGGTTGCTCCTCGAGCGCGTTGCGGACGCCCAGCCTGAAGAAGGGATGGTCGTCGACCAGCAGGATCTTGAGCACTGCGCCTCCTCGCCGGTCGGGCATGGTCCGTCGCCGATCCGGTCCCTGGTAGCCCTCCGGCATGTCCCTACCTCCTGTCTGTCCCTGCGGGGATCGTAACGCAGACGCGCGCGCCCGCCGAGGGATTCGACTGGAGCTCGAGCCGCGCCCCGATCAGCTCGGCGCGTTCGCGCATGAAGCGGAGCCCGAAGCTCCTGTTCGCGCCGTCGCGCACGACGTCCGGGTCGAACCCGCGCCCGTCGTCGACGATCTCGAGCACCCACTCGCCGTCCGGACCCCCTGCGGCCTGCGTCGCGATGCGGACATGGTGCGCGTTGGCGTGGCGGCGCACGTTCTGCAGCGCCTCCTGCACGATCCGCAGCACCACCGTCTGCTGGGTGTCGCCCAGCCGCTCCGGGGGCGCCGCGAGCTGCAGGTCCACGCCCACGCCCGTGGCGGTCTCCAGGGCACCCGCCTGGTCGCGGATGGCGCCGTAGAGGCCGATCTCGTCGAGCAGCGGGGGCCGCAGCTGCGTGATGAACGCCCGGACGTCGCCCAGCTCCCGGCGGAGCAGGTCGCGCAGGTACCGGATCTCGGCGCGGGCGGCCGCCGGATCGCGGTCCAGCATCCGGTCGATGAACTCGACCTGGAAGATCGCGTTGGTCAGTGCCTGGGCCGGTCCGTCGTGGACCTCCTGCGCGAGGCGATGGCGCTCGGACTCCTGCGCCTCGATGACCCGCATCTGCACGTCGGTGGGCGTCCCGGCCGCGGCGCCGCCGACCAGGCTGCCGTCGCCCTGCTGGAGGAAGAGCCACGCGCGCTCCAGGTGCGTGATGACGAGCTCCAGCTTGGCCTGCTCCATCTGCCGCTCGCCGAGCTCCGTGGTGGTCGCCTCGAGTGCCTGCTGCAGTGTCGCGCGGCGCGCCTCGTTGCCCGGGTCGGCCGGCCCATGGGACAGCGCCTCCAGCTCCTCGCGCTGGAGCCGGGTGGTCGCGAGCACGTCGGCGTAGGCCTCGCGGTAGCGGGTCGCGATGGCGCGCAGCTGGTTCGCGCCGTAGCTGACCAGCTGCTTGGCCTCCGCGTAGAGCTGGTCCAGGCGCGCGCCGTCACGTTGAGCCGCGTCCATCGCACGGGAGTATAGGGTTCGTGCGCGAGGCCTTACGGTCTCGAGTCACGGGCCGCACACGATCCGGTAGGCGTGGGTGCCCGCGAGGGGGTCGGTGGAGGTGCCCGGCGCGGTCGGGGCCGCCGGCGTGGACGCCGGCGCGGAGGTGTTGCCCGCGCCCGCCAGGTCGATCGGGACGAAGCAGTCCGCGTCAGCGCCACCGGCCGCCAGGACCCCCGGCCAGATCCCGTGCGTGCCGGTCACCACCAGCACGTGTGCGTCGAAGTGGTGCGCCAGGTCCAGCACGCTCGCGGGCGACTCGTCCGGCAGCCCCAGCGTGGGGACGCCCATGCTCCAGGCGATCCAGATCGGGAAGTCCGCCACGATCGGCGCGGCAGTGGCGGGAGGGAGACCGGTCGCGGTCAGCCGCTCGGCGAGCGCCTCGTACCGCGCCTGCACGTCGCGCCCGACCCCCGCGATCGATGCCACCGAGATCGCCAGCACCGGGACCGCCGTGGCCGCGACCAGCACCGGCCCGAGCCAGGCCACGGGCCGCGTCCAGCCGCGCAGCCGCCCGATCCGCACGAGCAGCGCATCGAGCGCGAGCATGCAGGACACCAGGAGCAGCACCTGCACGGGGCCCGCGGCGTGGAGGAACGTGCCCCAGGTCGTGGCAATCGGGAAGAGCAGCGTGGCGGCCGTGAAGGTGATGACGGACAGCACGAGGAGCGGCCGCAGCGCCCCGCCCCGCCCCTGCCAGGGGAGCGCGACGAGCCCGATCGGCCCCGCGGGGATGGCCGGGATCAGCAGCACGTCGAACAGGTTGTGGGTGAAGCCGTCGACGCGGGCGCCGACCAGCCCCCCCAGCCCCTGCGCGAGGTACCGGGCGAGCGTCGGGCGGTCCTGCCAGGCGAAGATGTCGAAGCCGGTGACCGACAGCGCGTTGGCCAGCGCCTGGCCGGGCATGGGCGAGCCGAACGCCAGCCAGTCGCGGACCATCCACGGCAGGTAGATCGCGATCGAGATCGCGGCCGGGATCGCGATCAGGCGGGCCCGGGCCCGCCGGTCGAGGGTGCCGGCACCGAACCAGGCCAGTGCGGCCCAGGTCAGAGCCACCCACAGCGCCTCGTCTCGCGCGAGCGCGGCCAGCCCGAGTACTGCGCCGAGGCCCAGCAGCCGGGGATCCCGGATCGTGCCGGCGCGGGCGCCTTCGCCGCGGGCGTCGCCGTGGGTGCCGGCGCGAGTGGCGCCACGTGGGTCGCGCAGGATCCGGGCCATCAGCAGGCAGGCGGTCAGCGCCAGCGCCGTGAACGGCATCGTCGAGTCGGGAAGAGCGCCGTGCACCACCAGCGGGCCGTAGGCGGTCGCCACCAGGCCCGTGCCCAGCGCCACCGTGCGGGCCCGCCCCGCCGGCAGGCCGCGCTCCTCCGCCACGTCCGCGGCCAGCCGCCAGGCGAGCACCGGGACCAGCGCTCCGACCAGCACGGCGGCCACCTGCGCTGCCCGGAACGTGGGCCCGAGCAGTGCCATGGGCACCGCGGCCAGCAACGTGGGCAGCGGGAGCCAGACCTCGAACGCGGCACGCGGCACCACCAGCGGCGGGGTCTGGTAACTCCACAGCGCGTCGCTGATGAGGCCGTGCCCCTCCACCAGGTTCCGGGCCACGGCGACGTAGTAGGCGGTGTCCTCGGGGACCGGGAAGGGGATCGCGGCGGCGGCCACGGCGCGCACGGCGAGCGCGACGAGGAAGAGCGCGCCGGCGGTGAGCCAGGCCTCGCGACGGCCGAGCTCGGAGCTACGGCGTGAATGCGTCCGCAAGACGGGAGCACCATTGGTCAAAGGCGGCGTTGAATGCCTCGCCCATCGCCGACGTGTCTGGCAGCGGCAGCCCAGTGCGACGGATGAGAGGAGCAAGCTGAGTCATGAGCACACGCGCTTCGATGGCCCGCACCGATGCCGGTGCCGTTGCCGGCACCGCGAACCCGAGCGCGCGCACCGCTACGGCGAACCGTCCCACCCAATCCACGTAGCCGCATGGCGTGGGCTCCAGCCAGGCACGGAAGCCAGGCTCACCGGTGAGCTTGACGCGCAGCTCGTTGCCGATGCGGTCGACCTCGAGCACGTCGGCCAGCGCCAGCGACTGGACGGTCAGCGCAACGTTGCGCTTGGTGAACCGCGCCAGGCGTGCGAGGTCGGCCACCGTCATCTCCCGTCCACCGGCTGCGGCGAGGATCGCGAGGATGTCCGCACGGGCAGTCACGCCAAAGGCCGAGCGCAGGCGCCACGCAAGAGCCGCCGCTGTGCGCAAGGTGCGAATGTGGACTTTGCCGCGAGGCTCGTAGCGATACGCCGTCTCGCCGGGAAAGGGCCAGCGAGGCCCTCCTGCCGAAGAAAGCAGCGCGGCGAACGTGCCCAGCCGCGCAACATCGATCGCCATCTCGGCCGCCACCGTTCGCAATCGACCGACGTTCACGGCGGCCCCATAGGCGGTGCACCAGTCGACGGCGCCTTCGTAGACACGGGCGTCCTCCTGGCCCAGCTCCGCGGTGAGCGCGACGAGCGCCTCGATGTCGATCAGGTCCTCGTCGGGCCGGCCCGTGAGCGTGACGCCCAGGGCGATCCACTGGGCCGCCAGTCGGTCGAGAAGGGACGCGCGCAGGCTAGTGGTCGAGTCGGTCATCGGCGTCATCCAACCCGCAATGGCGAAGGACGGCCACAAGCTGCGACCAGCCCCCCTGCATCGAGCGGGTCCAGCCTGGCTTCGAATCCGGGCGGAAGACCGAGGTCGAGAAGGGATGCCGGACCGAGGTTCAGCCAGTCGTCCGGAAGGCCATGAGCCCGCGCGACATCGGCGATGGCGGTCGCGAGCGGCTCTGGTAGCTCGTGCAGCCGGCCAACTTGCCCCGAGGCAAGGCGCATGCCGAGCACGTCCGCGTCATTGGTCGGTCGTGCCACGAGATCGTGCAACAAGAGGTCGGCCCCACCCACGAGCACCACTTCATAGTGGAGGCCACGAGAGGAGAGAAGCTCACCGAGAGCGGCGAGCACCCGACCGAGATCGTCGCGCAGGAGCATGGCCGTCATGGCCAGGTAGTGTGCACCGCCGGAACGAGAAGGTCAATTTCGCGATACGCGAAAGTAAGTAGACACAGTCCCGGTGCCGCGCGCGTCACGGCACGGCTTCCATCGCGGCCCCGCCGGACGAGCAGCCCGGAAGCGCCTGGTCGAAGCAGACCGGGTAGATGACCGCGGCGATCGATGCGACGGGCGACGCGCCCGATGCGCCCGCGGAGCCCCAGCTCCCCGGCAGCACGAACGCGGGCGGCCCCAGCCATGCCGGCGGCGCCGCCCCCGACAGCAGGGGCGCCAGCGCCGGCACGGCACCATCCCGCTCCAGCACCAGCCAGCGCACCCCGTACGCCCGCGCCGCCTGCTCGATCACCGGCAGCGGATCGTTCGGGATCACGATCCCGCCGTGACCCGTGAGGTACTCGAACGTGGCCGAGTCGATCGACATCAGGAGGTCGCCCGGGGCGGCGAGGCGGTCGATGGCGGCCGTCAGCTGCGCGCGTTCCGCGAGTGTGGACTGCCAGCCGGCCCTGACCGTTGCCGCGGCGAGTCCGGATCCCGCGACCACGATCGCCAGCACCGCGACGCTGAGCAGGCGCGCCAGCCGCCCCGCGTCCAGCGAGCGACGGCGCACGGCGGTCCAGCCGGCCACCGCGACGATCCCCTCCATCGCCAGCCAGTACGTGTGCGGCGCCAGCGCCACGCTCGCGTGCAGGAACATCCCGTTGGGGACGTGGATCGCGAAGAGCAGCCCGGAGAACAGCAACAGCACCACCGCCGCCACCAGCCACGGCCCCGTCTCGATCGATCGCCGCCGGCGCCACCACCCGATCGCCGCGAACGGGGCCAGGAACACGGCGCACACCACCGCGAGGTAGATGCCGATCGCCGCCACGAACCCCATGACGCGGCTGCCCACCAGGTTCCCGAGCGGCTGGGCCAGGAACGCGGCAAGCGTGCGCGGCGCGGTGACGCTGTCGAGCTCGGCGAACGACCGGAGCCACAGGATCCCGTAGCCGCTCGAGGGCGAGATGCTGCCGAAGACGGCGAGCTGGCGGATCCACCACGGACCGACGGTGACGAGGAAGGCGAGCGCGCACCCCACGACGGCGGCGAACGGGATGGCCGGCGCGCCCGGGCGAGACGATGCGGGCGCCCGGCCGGGGTGACCCGCTGCGGCGGGCGCGCCGGGGGGTTCCGGCTCCCGGGCCGGGGGCGCGATCCGGGCCGTCCGCCATGCCCGCCAGCGGTCCCACGCGAACGCCCCAGCAGGGGCGACCGCCAGCAGGACCCCGTCGGTGCGCGCCAGCGTCGCCAGCCCGATCAGCAGTCCCGCCGCGACGAACGAGCGCGCGCGGTGCCCCCGCAGGCCTCGTGACGTCAGCCAGAGCGCGGCCCCGCCAAGCACCATCGTCAGCGCGAAGTTGTCCGGCTGCGCCATGAAGACCGTGGTCAACCCGGGCACCGCGCCCAGGATCCCGGACCCCACCTGCACGAGCGGTGACGCCCCGGCGTCCCGCGCGATCGCCCACCCGAGCGGCGCGGCCAGCGCGCCCACCAGCACGAACGGCAGCAGCGACGCGAGCTGGGTCGGGCCGAGGAGCAAGATGAACGGCACCTGGATCATCGAGGCGAGCGGCGCCCAGTGGGCGTTGCTGGGCACCGGCAGGTGCGGGTTCGCCGGGATCCGCCCGCCCACGTCGATGAACGTCCAGAGGAAGTTCTCGGTGAACCCCTTGCCCGCCGCCAGGTTGCGCGCGATGTCCACGTAGTACGCCGAGTCGGGGTAGGCGGGGTCGGGCGTGAGGGCCGCCAGCACGGCCCGGATCGCCAGCGCGAGGAGGAAGAGCCCGATCGGGACGGCGGTGACGGCCGCGAACGACCCCGATCGATCCCGTGGCGTCGGGTGACTCGTCGGGGTGACGACCCCGTCCATCTCGCGCGGGTGCGACATCAGGTCCGTCTCAGAATCCGGTTTCCGCTCCAGATGTTGCGTCGGGCGAATGCGGCTGGCGTCGTCTCGCGGAGCCACGCCCGGATCCGTCCGGTCCCCTCGTAGAGGTACCAGGGCTCCCTCAATCGGAAGTCGCGATGTCGCGTCCAGGCGGGTACGTGAAGCCCATCCCGGGCGCAGAGCGCCTCGACCGAGGCAGCCAGGAGAGCGGCCCATCGGCGCTGCTCCTCGCCGGAGAACGGCGGCGGTTGCTCGATGACGGTTGAGCGGGAGTCGGGCAGATACGTCCAGTCCTCGAGGAAATCGCGATACGCGATCCAGGGATCGACTCCTGCAGCGATCCGCGCCATCGTGTCGACGGTCGTCTGGGCCCGGTACGCGGTGGTCATTCGAACAGGCTCTCGAGCAGGATCTGAACTTCCTCCGACGGCGCGCCCGAGGAGTAGCGGCGCACGATCTCGTAGGCCTCCTGCTCGTCGCGCACACCCAGGGCTTTCGCGATGGTGCGCAGGTCTCGCTGATCGACCGGATCTCCAGCCCACGCCTTCATGCAGAACAGGTAGTCGAGGCGGACCATGCGGATGCGCAGCCCGGGAACCTCGAAGAGGGCGACCGTGGGTGCGTCCGGCGCGACGAACACCCGGACGTGGTCGTTGAGCCAGACGATTGGCAGGCCGTGTGCCTCCGCCACCTCGGCAGCCGCCTCACGGATGGCCTCGGGCTCTCGCGTGAACACAGCGTCGATGTCGCGTGAACCGCCGCGCGCGTGCAGGGCCATGACCATGACTGCCCCGCCCGCCAGAACGATCTCGCCGGTGACGCCCCTGGCCCGGAGGCGTTCGCCGACTTCGCCCAGGAACTCGCGCATTTGTACCGCAGTCAGCTCCGGTCGCGGCAGTGTCACGGACGGACCCTCCATGGAGGCGTCAGGCGAGACCCTGGCCCCGTGTCAGCCCGCTGCTCCTTCAGGCGGTCCCCTGTCATGTCCTTGACGCTATGGTAGGAACACTCCGCAGTCAACCCGATGCGCCAGGGCTGAAGAGCTGCTCGTAGGTGCAGCGGGAAGAGGTCGAAGCACGCGATCGCCGCGCCCCAGCCGATGCGGACGGGCGCCGACGATGCAGCGGTCGACGATCCGCTGTCGCCCGTGAGGCGGAGGGCGTCGTAGACACACGCAGGCCGGCGGTTCCTGCGTAACGGTCATGGGTGGAACGGTGTGCCGGACTTTGCGCCTCGCAAGCGCGTCCGCCTGCCGAAAGCGGGTCCGGCAAGCGCCTTGGGGTACGTGACGCGCAGCGGATCCGTGCGTGGGTCGCGCCGGCAGCAGCGGCAGGGAACGTCCCGGCAGGCGCTCCCAACGCCCGGACGGCCCACTCGTCGCATACGGGTCCCCCGGGTGGTAGTTGCAAGACGAACCGGGCCTACGCGGCGGAAAGCGTGCTGGGGATGCAAACGGCGCAGGCGAAGGGTCCCCTGGGCGATCGGCGCGGACATGTGACAGACGTGGCGAGATGCGCGCCGTCCACAGCGCGGCTCCGGCTGGTGGTCCGCTCCCGCACAGCTCCGCCGGCACGCCTCGGATCAGCTCACACGTCGAGCAGGTATCCAAGGGTGCCGGCTGGCACCGCCCAGGCTCGTTCGGGATCGCCCGTGTCGAGAACCGTCCGTGTCACCAGCACTCCCTCCCAGGCGGACGCCTCGACCGTGGCGGCATCCCCTCGCCATGATCCATCCTCGATGAACTTCCCCTCGATCGCCACGCCACCCAGCAGCTCCGAGACGAAGTCGATCTCCTTTCGGGTGGGCGTTCGATGGTAGAAGAGGAACTCATCACCCGTCCAGGATTGCTGGGCGCCCACGGCGGCTCGCCTGATGGCCATGCCCACCATCATTTCGTGAAGGGCGGTGACGTCCGCGTCGGGTCGCGCCGCCCGGCGAAGGTGAGGGAGGCGCGCGACAAGGGGATCGATCGCGTAAAGCTTCGGCTGTGCCTTGGGGAGCGCAACCCATCGGTCATCGTCCTTCTGCGGGCAGGTCCACACCAGATAGCCGTTCCGGAGGTAATCGACATGACGCGCGACGGCGTGATGCGACATCTGCACCGCATCCCCGATCTCGCTCAGGTTCACCGGACTGCCCATTCCAAGCATGAGACGCGCGAACAGGTCTGTCGTCGCGGTCTCACTGCTGAGGCTGTCGCGGAAGACATCTTTGAAGATCACGTTGAAGAGGTCGTCGATGAACGACCTGGGAACCGGCTGTCCCCGCCGCGCCGCCGCGGCCGCGACCGGGAAGCCCCCATACATGAGATAGAGATCCCACATCCGTGCAAGGTCGCCGAGCCAGGGCACGAGCTGGTGGTATGCATCCGCGGCCACCGACGAGTGCAGGTCGCCGAGTGGGAGACGACCGATACCCTTTGGAGGCTCATCGAGGACGAGGTTGACGAACGTCCGGAACCCGATCGGCAATAAGGTGCGGTCAACGTCCTCGACACCACCTCGCCGGCCCGCCCAGAGCCCGATCGCTTCCGTGAGCTCGGGGGCGTTCGATCCCGTGACGACAACCGTCGCGTCCGCGAACGGTGGGTAGTTGTCGCGCAGCCACTTGATGGTCGAAGCCCAGTCGCCGATCACGCTGGTGATCTCGTCAATGAACCACCAGCGCTTCGCTCCATCCGGGAGACGCGGCAGCGTGACATTCTGGACGACGGTCCGGAGGTCGCTTGCCGACCATCCGTCAACGGCCACGCGGACGATGGCCGATCCCGGGACGCCCTCCCTCGTGAGTCGGGCGATAGCCTGCTTGGCGGCAACCGTCTTGCCCACCCGTCGGGGTCCCCGAAGAACGTACAGCCCGCCCGCAGCCAGGTCCTGCAGGCACTGCGCCTCATACCCAAGACCGGACCCGCGAACGGCCCGGAGATCGGAATCGTTCGCGGCCCAGGCAGAGGATCGCCACCAGGGGTTCAGGTCAGTGAGTTCCTGGGCAATGGTGCCGATCCTGGTGCGAGCCATGAGATGGGCGTCCCTCTACGATGGAAACCGAGTCTCGTCCAACAATGTATGCGCCATTGGACGAAACACGGCCAATAAGGTATACATTATGGGACGATATCCGTCCCATCCTGCCCACCGTGCCCCCGACCGTCAAGGGGCAACTGTCATCCAGAGTCGCCCAGGTCGATCCCGGCCAGGGAGAGGCCGGCAGCGTACGCGGCCCAGGCCAGGTCGCGGTCCCACGTCACGAGCACGGTGTCCTCCGGGTCGAGCGCCAGCGAGGAGGCGAGGTGGACGGCGTCGTAACCGCGCAGGCCGTTCTGCTCGGCGAGGTCACCGGCGGCTCGTGCGATGGCAGCGTCAACCTCGATTACGCCCATCTCACGAAAGAATCCCTCGAGCAGCTGCTTGCTGCGGTCGGGCGTCGCCTCGGGAAGTCGCCGTGCTCGCCACGCCGCAGCGAGTGCCGACCGCGCTTCGACATAGGTGATGCGGCTGGTCACCGGCGAACCGGCGGAGTCCCAGAGCGCCCGCGCGAAGTCCGATCCTGGCTCCGTCACGAGGAGCTTGACCAGCGCCGACGTATCGAAGTACGCGTTCACCGCTGCCGGGTCACCGTCGCTGTTCGAGGACGATGTCGGACACGGAGCCGAGCCCCTCGATGGTCGGATGCTCGGCGGAGGGCCTCTTGGGCCGCCTGGCCGGTGTGATGACGCCTGCGGCGACCAGGCGCTCGTAGGTCGAGAGCCCCCTGGCCGGGATGAGCCGCGCGACCGGCTTGCCGCGCTCAGTTACGGTGATCTCTTCGCCGCGCTGGACGGCGTCCAGCCAGTCGGCCAGATGGTCGCGAAGCTCCTTGACGCCGACCTGCAACGGTACACCTCCTGCCTGGCGCAGTGTACATTACAGAGGCGCGGGGCGGCCTGCCAGCGAGGCGCCCGCGGATGGTCCTCCGTCCAGCGATGCGGCCGCGGCGAGGTCCAGCAAAGTGGCTGGTAATCGGCCGATGAGGTCGTCCCCCGACAATCCGCCCGTGGACGATCAGCGGGTCGGGTCGGTCATTCGCGCGCTTCGGGTCCGGCGCAACTGGCGCCAGTCGGACCTGGCGTGCGCCGCCGGAGTCTCGCAGACGAAGGTCTCGCGGATCGAGCGAGGCCACCTGGGGCCGCTCTCCGTCGACAGCCTGCGAGCAGTGGGCGCCGCGCTGGACGTGCGGCTCGACCTGGTGCCGCGCTGGCGCGGCGGCGACCTGGACCGGCTCATGAACGCGCGCCACTCGGCGATGCACGAGGAGGTGGCACGGATGTTCGCGGAGCTGCCGGGCTGGTCGGTGGCACCGGAGGTCAGCTTCGCGGTCTACGCCGAGCGCGGAGTCGTGGATGTGTTGGCCTGGCACGCGGCGACCCGAACGCTGCTGGTCGTCGAGCTCAAGACTGAGCTTGTCGACGTGCAGGAAGTGTTGGGCACGCTCGACCGCAAGCGGCGCCTGGCGCCCGTGATCGGGCGGGAGCGGGGTTGGGTGCCGGCCCAGGTCGGGACCTGGCTGCTGTTCGCGGAGAGCACCACGAACCGGGACCGGATCCGGGCGCATGGGACCGTGCTGCGCGCTGCGTACCCGGCGGGCGCGCTGGAGATGCGGCGCTGGTTGCGCGAGCCTGCCGGCCCGATCCGCGCGCTGTCGTTCCTGGGGGCGCGCCGTGACTCGGCCGATCTCGGCGGTGGTAGTGGCGGTCGCCATGGAGCGACCGACGCTCGGGGTGGCGCGGCCGGTGCTCGGGCCGGTGCCGCCAGCGCGGCGGCTCCCGCCCCACGCTCGCCGTCACGGAACAGTCATGGACGGACTGCTATGTCGCCGTTTGCGCCCCGGAAGCGCGTCCGGGTGCCGAGAGGTGCCCCGGGGGACGGCGCGCACCACTGACGCGTGCCTGATCCGGGCACGATCCGTGCGTGGACGGTGCCACGAACGGCCGGAGGAGACGGCCGCGGAGCCATGCACACCGTCCGCGTCGCGGCCGGCGGGTCCGCGTCGCGGCCGGCGCTGGATACGAGCCCCGGGGTGACTGTACCGCAGGAAATCTGCCCGGAACGGCCAATAACAGGCA
This sequence comes from Chloroflexota bacterium, assembly GCA_021786265.1. Next base: position 24,753 of record JAJYNP010000114.1, on the reverse strand, counting down.
CTGGGTGACTACCGCGCGAAGGGCACGAGGGGCGCGAAGGGCACGAGGGGCACGAGGGGCGCGAAGGGCGCGAGGGGCACGAGGGGCGCGGCAGGCGCGGGCGCGACGGCTGCGCCACGGCTGCGCGACGGAGGGCGCGGCGCGACGGCTGCGCGAAGCGCGCGGGCGCGACGGGCACGGGCCAGGGAGGCGCGCGGCCACGGCCCCGCGGCAGAACTCCTGGCCGCCTCGTCGGGCCCCCACATGGCCCAGCCCCTCACGGCCCGCAGCGCGCGTCGCCCGGCGACAGGCACACAGCGTAGAGCGCGGCCTGCGGGAGGCTCGCATCAGGCCCCGTGTCCTCGGCCCCGGCGGGCACCACGGCGAGCGGCTTCGACAGCCACGATGGTCGCACCGTCCCGGCCAGCACCGGCCGCAGCGAGGGCACCAGCTGGTCCTTCTCGAGGATCAGCCAGCGCACGTCGTACAGCGCCGCCGCCTGCCGCACCACCGGAAGCGGGTCGTTCGGGGTCGGGACCCCGGTAATCCCCCAGCGATACCAGTACGCGCCCGGGTCGGCGCTCATCAGCCGGTCGGCCGTCGGGATCGGGTGCGCCGTCAGGATCGCCGTCCGGTAGTCGGCCTCGTGCCGCCAGGCGCCAGCCAGCAGCGCCGTCGCAATCGCGCCGATGACCCACACCAGCCCGACCGCGATCACCGTGAAGTTGCGCGTGGCCCGCGGGACGTCCCAGTGCGGGCGACGGGCGGCCACCCAGCGCACGGCGGCGCCGATCCCCACGATGGACAGCAGGTACGCGTGCGGCACGAGCGCCATGCCCGAGTGCAGCGCCATCCCGTACGGCAGGTGGACCGCGAAGACCAGTGCGCTGAAGACCAGGAACGTGATCCCGTAGACCAGCCACGGACGGAACGCGGCGTCGTGCCGGTGGATCCAGGCGCCCCACAGCGTGAACGGCACCAGCACGATCAGGAGCGGCTGCGTCCCGAGCACGATGATCGCGGCGCCGAGCCCCCCGATCCGGCTGGCCAGCAGCGGCCCCAGCCCCTGGGCAAAGAAGGTCGCCGGCGTGGTCCGGTCGCTGACGCTGAAGAGCTGCTCGTACGTGCGGATCCAGAGGATCCGGCCGCTCGAGGACGACGGCGAGATCGACCCGAACAGCAGCTGGTCGCGGATCCACCAGGGGGCCATGACCAGCAGGAAGAGCCCGAAGCACGCGATCGCCGCGCCCCAGCCGATGCGGGCGGGGGCCGACGACAAACCGGCCGACGATGCACCGGCCGACGATGCACCGGCCGACGAACGGTCCCGCCAGCGACTCCACAGCTCGACCGCGAACGCCACGACAAACGGCACGCCCAGCAGCACCCCGTCGGTGCGCGCCAGCATCGCGAGCCCCACCACGACACCGCCGAGCGCGAACGCCCAGCGGTTCCCGGCGGCCCCGCGGACACACAGCCAGAGCGCCGTGACGCCCAGCACCATGTAGAGCGAGAAGTTGTCGGGCTGCGACATGTACGGCGCCACCGCGCCGGGCATCGCCATCAGCAGCCCCGCCGCGATGGACGTCCGCCGCCCCAGCCCCGCGTCGATCCCCAGCAGGTACGTGATCGACGCGCCGAGCGCGGCCAGGATCCAGAACGGCAGGCAGGAGGCCAGGTAGGTCGGGCCCAGCAGCCAGATGAACGGCACCTCCACGATCGAGGCGAGCGGCATCCAGTGCTCGTTCGATGGGATCGGCAGGGTGCCCACGGCCGGCAGGTGGCCGCCCGTGTCCACGAACGCCCAGATGTACGGGATCGTGAAGCCGTGCCCTGCCACGATCTCCCGGGCCGTGGCCAGGTAGTACACGGAGTCGGGGTACCCGGGCGCGAAGAAGGGGAGCGCCGTCAGGACGCGCGCCGCGAACGCAACCACGAACAGGACGGCGGGGATGCGCAGGGACGCGGGGATCGCAAGGGCCTGGGGCAGTCGGTCGGCGACGCGGGGCAGACGGTCGGAGCGGCCGGTCACGGGGTGCTCGCCATCATGGCTGATACCAACCCGCGAAGATCGCCACGCTCAGGATCCCGAGCAGCCCGGCCGAAAGCGCCGGCCACGCAGTCCGGAACCACGTGCTGCGCCGGCCCGCCACGACCCACAGGTACGGGAACGCCACCATCCCGAGCCGGCCGATGGACTGCAGGTTGCCGCTGGCAAAGACCGACGCCAGCGTCAGGATCGGGATCAGGGCGTAGGCGAGCGGGATGCGGTCCGGTCGCAGGTAGACGAGCAGGAACACGTAGACCAGCAGCGTGACCAGGAAGGTGGCCAGCATCGGGTCCAGGTTGGCGCCCAGGCTCTGGCCGCCCGCTGCTGCTGTGCCGGCGCCGCTGCGTCCCCACGCGGACTGAGCCGCGCCGTATGCGCCCAGGCTGCCGGTCAGCTGGCCGATGTAGAGGGCGAAGAGGGCCGCTCCGACGGGAACCACAACCAGCCAGGCCAGCGCCCGGCGATCAGGTGCCCGGCGCCAGAGGATCAGCGCGAGCGGCACGACCAGCAGCACCCCCGGCAGGCGCGTCAGCCCTGCCAGCGAGGCGAGCACGCACGCCCAGCCCGCCCGGCCACGCTCGGCCGCTAGCAGTGAGCCCAGGCTGAGCGCGAGGAACAGACTCTCGCCATACGCCATCGAGAAGACCCAGCTGAACGGAAAGAGGCAGAGCAGCACCGCGGACCAGAGCGCTCGTTCCTCGTCGAGCACCTCGCGGGTGAGGCGGTACAGCAGCCAGAGCGCCACCAGGAACAGCACGTTGGAGAGCAGGACCGCGATCAGGCCGTCGAACTCCGGCGTCGCGATCGACAGCAGACGCACCAGCGCCGGGTACAGCGGGAAGAACGCGTAGTCGTGGTACTGGCCAGCGAGCGGCGCGGCATGATAGCCCGACCGCGCGATCCCCAGGTACCACCAGCCGTCCCAGCTCGTGAGGCTCGTCAGGATCGGGCCGCCGCTCCCGGGGACGAGCCGCGGGTTGCGAGGGATGAGCGCCTCGGCCGCGACGGCGGACAGGATCACGAGCAGCCTGGAACCCAGGTACGCCGCGAGGATCGTTGCCGTGGCCCCCGGCAGCGCCCCGCGCAGGCGCGCGGACGACCCCGAGGCGGCGGACTCACCCGACGTGGCGGACGCGCCCGGAGCGGCGACCCCGGCACCGGCGAGGGGTTCCGGCGTGTCGGCGGTGTTCACGAGGGTGCAGCCTATCAAGCTCTTCCCCGAACGGGCGTGGTCCGAACGTACCAGGCCCGGAACATCTGACGGGAGGCGGCGAGCCCCTCGGTCACCTTGGCATACTGCTCGCACCTGTCCAGGAGGGACCCCGTGGAGTCCAAGCGCCGCCGGCTGCCACCCGATGCGTTTGCGCTGGCCGCCGCCGTCGTGATGGTGGCAGGCATCTTCGGCCTCGCGCTCGTGCTGCGGCCCGGCTGGCTGGCCCAGGACGCGATCGTCTACCAGGCCGCCGCGGAACGCCTCAATGCCGGGCACGCGCTGTACGCGCTCTCGCCGGGCGACCGGGTCGTCCCGATGTTCGCGCCCTTCTGGACCGTCCCACTGCTCTCCCCGCCACTGATCGCGGTCCTCTGGCGCCCCCTCGCCCTCATCCCGTACCCGCTGGGCGTGGCCACCTGGTGGATCGCCTCGGATGTCGCGCTGGTCGGCGTATCCGCGGTCCTGCTTCGGGCTCCCGCGTTCACCGGCCGCCGGCGATACGTCGCCGCGATCGTCGTTGCCCTTCTCTCGCAGGCGATCGCCGTCCAGCTGCTGGTGGGTAACGTGGACGCCCTGCTCATCGCCGGCGCCATCGTCGTGTGGCGTGCGCCCAGGAAGTGGGACCCCGCCGTCGGTGCGATCGTCGCGCTCATGGCGGGGGTCAAGCTGCTGCCGATCGCGTTCGGCTGGTGGCTCCTGTGCCAGCGGCGCTGGCGGGCCGTGGGCTGGATGATTGGGGCGCTCGTCGTTCTCGGCGGCGTCAGCCTCCTGGGGGCCGGGCTCGATGCGCACATCGCTTATCTCGGGATCGCACGCCAGACGACCGTCCAGGGAGCCACGGCCGAGAGCCTCGCCGCCGTGGCCCGGATGTTCGGCGTGCCGGGCGGCATCGCCTCGGTCTTGCCGATCGCGTTCTTCGGCCTGTGTGCCGTGGCCATGTTCGTCCTCCGCAACCGACCCGGCGCGACGTATGCGATCGCAGTCCTCGCCTCGGTCTTCGGGTCGCCCGTGGTCAACACCGAGAACCTGGCGCGCCTCCTGCCGCTCCTGGCTCCGCTCGGCGACCCGGCGCGGCAGGCTCAGCACGCGGACCCGACCGCCTCGCCGGCCGGCTCGACGCTGGCGCCCGGGCGACAGTCCTCGGGCCTGGCCTGAAGCGATGCGCACCGACCGACTCTGGCGCCTCTTCGCCCGGGCATCGCTCGGGGCGCTGGTGCTCCTGTTCGCCGTCCTGGTGCTGGTCCTCGTGTTCGACCCGCCCTACTTCCAGCCCGGGCAGATCGGGATCGACTACCACTTCTACCGCGGGGCAGCGTCAGATTGGCTGGCCCACGGGACCTTCTATCTCCCCCACCAGCTCGCGGGCCCGTATCCGATCCGGTACCTGCACGCCGCGGACGTCCTGTACCCGCCGGTCGCCCTCTACCTCTTCGTGCCCTTCGTCCTGCTGCCGGCGTGGACCTGGTGGGCGATCCCGATGGGCCTGACGGTCGCGGCCTTGTGGTGGCTCCGCCCTGCGACCTGGACGTGGCCGGTCATGCTCGTGCTCGCGCTGTGGCCGTGGACCCCCGGCATCTACCTCCAGGGCAATCCGGGCATGTGGATCATCGCGTTCGAGGCGCTCGGCCTGATCGTGGCCGGCCCCGCCGTGCTGGTGCTGATCAAGCCCAGCCTGGCGCCGTTCGCCCTGCCGGGGGTGCGGCGCCGGGCCTGGTGGGTCGCGCTCGCGCTCTTCACCGTGGCCTGCCTGCCGTTCGGGACGCTCTGGCTCGACTGGTGGCGGGCCGCGGTGGTGAACCCGACCAACGGCGGGCTGCTCTACTCCCTGACGTCCGTGCCCTCGATGGTGCTGCCCCTGGTGGCCTGGCTGGGCTCGTCGTGCCAGAGGCGGAAGGCGCGGCCGATGCTCGGTGTGTCTGGAGCAGGAGCCACCCTCTGGGAATCTCTATCCGGGAGGCATCGGTCGGACAACTCTTGATACCGGTTGCCGCGGCACGGAGGTACCGGTGGCGACGAGTGGCGTGGACCGGCTGGGCGGTTTCGTGGAGTCGCGTGCTGTCCGACGAACCCGAGCGACTCCGCCGGCATGCACTACCGACCGGCGCTGTATCCCAATTGCGTGCCGGGGAAGAGGGACGTGGTCACGCGCGTCGTCACCCGCACCTCGCTCGGGGTGATCGCGATCGTCGGCGTGTGGGTCCTGATCCCCCCGGGCCTCGATCGCCGGCCGGCAGTCGGACTCGATTTCCGGATCTATCGCGACGCGACCCGCGACGAGCACACCCGCCACAACGGGCCGTTGTTTGGCGCCTGCCAGCCAGACGAATGCGCCGCCCGGGATCAGCAGCGCATTGAGGTTGCCCGACCACGCGGTGATCGAGAGCGACGGAATGAGGATCAGCACGAACGGCAGTGTCGCCGTCCGACTGCGCACGATGAGCCACAGGCCAAGCAGTAACGAAGCTCCGGCGCCGGCGAGCCACCACACGTACATTGACACGTTGCCGGGCAGCAGCGAGAGCGCTCGCCACAGGACGGCAACGGCGGGGGGAGACAGCAGGGGGTACGACCAGGGATCGGGAAAGGGGCCATTACCGACCGGACGGTCGGTGGGTTGGATCGCGTAGAGGGGATGCCCGGCGTTCAATCGCTGGCCCGCAGCGAAGTAATTCGAAGGATCGTTGCCGACGGCAGCGGGATTCTGCAGGTCGGGCCTCGCAAGAATGATCGTGCAGGCGGCAAGAAGACGAGGGCTACCAGCCCGACGGCCTGGAGCGTTCCCCGTAACCCGAAGCGCCGGAACAGCCGCGCCACCGGGATAGCATCGACGCGGGAGGTGTCGCCGGGTCGTGCCGCCATCGACATGGAGCTGGTCTGCTGGCCGAACGTCAGGGGCGCGCTATTGCGAGACCGCCTGCCCGGGATCCACCCGTCTCGCGCCCGTCGCCATCCCTCCTTCCTCGACGAAACCCTCACCCAGGAACCACTCCACCGTGTGCGCCAGCCCACGCTCCAGGGTGACCTGCGGCGACCAGCGAAGCATGCGGCGCGCCTTCTCGATGTTGACCACGCGCCGGCGGATGTTGTCCACGTCGCGGCGGTCGATGTGCTCGACCTCGCACGGGCGCTCCATCGCCGCGCACACGAGGCGCGCGAGCTGGTTGACCGACGTCTCGATGCCCGTCCCGACGTTGAAGACCTCGCCCTCCGCCCGCGGGTGCACCGCGGCGAGCAGCGTGGCCTCTACCGCGTCGTCGATGAAGGTGAAGTCGCGGGTCTGCTCGCCGTCGCCGTGGACGCTCAGGGACGTGCCCTGCCGGGCGCTGGTCAGGAACTTCGAGACCACGCCACAGTACGGGTTGTCGGGCCGCTGGCCCGGGCCGTAGATGTTCGAGTAGCGCACCACCGCGACCGGAAGCCCGTAGCTCTCGTAGAAGGCGTGGCAGTAGAGCTCGCCGGAGAACTTGCTCACGGCGTACGGCGAGAGCGCGGCGATCTCGTCGTTCTCGTTGATGGGGATGCTGCGGGGGTTGCCGTAGATGGACGTGGAGGACGAGTAGACCACCCGCTCGGGGCGGGACTCGCGGGCCGCGAGCAGCACGTTCAGGGTCCCGCCGATGTTGGTCTCGAAGTCATCGCGCGGGTTCCTGGTCGAGGCGATGATGTTCCGCGCGGCCATGTGGAAGACGAGCGAGGCGTGGTGCACGAGGTCGCGGACCAGGGGCTCGTCGATCACCGATCCCACGACGAGCTCGGCCTGCGCCGGGACGGTCTCGCGAAGTCCGGTGAACAGGTCGTCGAGCACCGTCACCCGGGCGCCCGCCTCCACGAGGCGGCGGGTCACGGCGCCCCCCACGAAGCCGGCGCCCCCCGTCACGAGCACGCGCCGCCCGCCGAACGAACGCTCCAGGGCCATGGTCATCGCTTGATCCCCAACCTCAGCAGCAGCGCTGGCCGGAACAGCCGCCACCAGTCGCGCAGCCCGCGCATCTTCGTGTACGCCTCGTCGCGGTGGTAGCGGACCGTCACCGGTTGCTCCACCACACGGTACCCGCGCCGGATCGCCTTGAACAAGAGGTACGGCTCGAGATCGTAGCTATCCAGCCAGGACTGGCCGAGCCTGATGGTCGGGTCGTCGAGGATGGACGAGCGGAAGACACGGAATCCGTTGGTCGCGTCGGTGACCCGCCGGCCGGCCAGCACGCTGAACGCGAGGGAGTAGAGCCGGGTGCCGAGCCCGCGTCCGCCCGTGGACCCGATCACCCGGCCACCGGGGCGCCATCGACTGCCCTGGACGTAGTCGGCGCCGGACGCAAGCACGTGGTCGAGGGCCGCTGCGAGCTCGGCCGGCTCGTGCTGGTCGTCGCCGGACACCAGCGCCAGCCAGGGCCGGCCCCGCGCCTTCGCCTCCAGGAACCCATCGCGGATGGCCGCCCCCACGCCAGCTCGCACCGCGTGGCGGAGCACGACCGCCGCGCCGTGCGCGCGTGCCTCGTCCCCGGTCCCATCGGTCGAGCCATCGTCCACCACGATCGCCTCGAACCGCCCGTCCCCAGGCAGCTTGTCCAGGACGCGCCCGATCTTCCCGGCCTCGTTCAGTGCCGGGATGACCACGCCGACGAGGGGTTCGCTCGTGTCAGCCACGCCACCACCATGCCGGACCGAGGTGCACCCGCGCAACACGCCGAAGGTACCGGTCGTCGCGACCACCCATGCCGAGATGTCCTGCTCGCATCGTAGCTGCCGCCGGTTACGGTGGAGGAGAACCCGGAACGTCCGGAAACGGCAGCATGACCGGAGAGGGCGGCCCGAAGAGAAGCCGCAGGAGGAAGTACTCGGGCAGCGGATGATCATCGGTGACGAGCGGTCCGGGCCCGGCGAACGATGAGACCTCCGCCCCGGACAGCGCGACGAGCCGTGGAACCAGCCTTGCCCATCCCGCCAGAGTCTTCGTGGGCGAGTCGAATGCGGACGACAGGTCCGCGAGGATCCCCGGGCGCTGCAGGACGCCCAGGACGCTCGCGGCCCGGAACGCCATGGGCAGGCTCGACCCCAGCATGTAGAAGCCATTCTTGCCCGGCCCCACCGCGACGATCACGTGCGGGAACACCGCCCGGAACGTGCGGATATGGGCGCGGAAGTCGTCCAGGGTCTGGCCGTACGGCACCCACTGCATCATGACGCCGCCGGGGGTCAGCCGGAGGCTGGCGGCCTGGTAGAACTCGAGCGAGGAGATGACCGATGCGCCAGACGACTGCGCCGGCGGCGGCGGGTCCACCACGATGATGTCGTAAGAGCGGTCGGTGAGCTCGACGTAGTTGCGGCCGTCGTCCACGATCACGCGGCCCTGGGGATCCGCGAGGAGCTGGCGCGCGTCCGGGTAGAAGTAGTGGAACATCTTCGGAACCGACGGCACGAGCTCCACTGCGTCCGTGCGCAGCCCGGCGCGCAGCGCCTCCCGGAAGGCCGACCCCATGCCGAACGCGACCGTCAGCGCCGTGCGTGCGTTCGGCCGAAGCATCAGGGGCAGCAGGGGCATCAGCCGGGCATCCACGGTCAGCGCGGTCATCGAGGTGCCCGCGACCCAGAGCTGCGGCAGCCCACCGAGCGTGCCGGCCTGCACGGACGCGATCTCGTCTTCCGTACTCGCCCAGATCTGCCCGCCGCTCGACTGGACCCGGACGACTGTCGGGTCGACCAACCCGCCACGGACCAGCGTGGCCGCAGCGAGCACGCACGCCACGAGGCTCACGGCGGAGAGGCCCGCGCGCGCTCTGCGCTGCCGTGCGCTGGCATACCACCCGAGCGCGAGCGCGAACCCGGCGTTGACCAGGGCGATGACCGCGATCGATTGCGGCGACCCCAGAAGGGGGATAAGAACGAACGGGACGCCGAAGGTGCCTACGATCGCGCCCAGCGTATTCGTGGCCAGCAGGCGCCCCGTGTCGGCACCCACGTGGCGTTCGCGATCGCCCAGCAGCCCGGTCGTGAGCGGGAGCGTGAAGCCCATCACGACCGTGGCCGGCAGGACCACGAGGAGCGCGGAGACGCCCAGGTCCCCGATCAACGCGAGCATGTCGGTCGTGGCGGCCGGGTGGGCGATCACGGTCAGGAGGCCGGCCACCGCCAGCAGAGCGACGAGCGCCTGCAACACGGCGAGGAGCTTGACCAGGTCTCGAACGCGCCGGCGCAGGTCGTTATACAGCGCGGCCCCAAGGGCCAGACCGACCAGGAAGATCGTCAGGATGACCGTGAAGACGTACGTCAGATCACCTGTCCCGGAGGCGAGCAGCCGCGTCCAGAGCGTCTGGTACCCGAGCGACGTCAGACCCGACACGAAGGCAACCGCGAGCGCGAGCTTGGGCCGGGCGGTGGTCCCGTCGACGCGGGCCGAGGCTTCCCGAGCGGGTGCGTCGCGGGCTGCGCTATCGGGACCCGATCGGTCCGTCGCCAGCGGTGGCCGTGGCCCCACCCCCAGCGAATGCGAACCCCACCGCCACTGCAGGCCAAGGGCGATGAGACCGGCCGCGGCAGAGCACGCGGCTCCCGCCCGGACGGCGCCGTCGAGACCGAGGATCTCGATCAGGACCAGCCCGGAGACCGCGCTCCCGGCCACCGCACCGAAGGTGTTGGCGGCGTAGAGGCGGCCGAACGCCGCATTGAGCTGACCCGAATACCGCGTGAGGTAGCGCGTCAGGGTCGGGAGCGTCGCGCCCATCAGGAGCGTGGCGGGCCCAAGCGCCGCCACGCACAGCAGGAACCGGATGAGCGTCAGGGCTGCCGGGGTCGACTGGAGCGTCCCGTACGCGCCCCGATACACGTCGTGGACCAGGAGAAATGTGGCCGGGGTGACGAGGGCGACCACCGCGACCAGGATCTCGAGCAGCCCGTAGAGCAGCAACGGCGAGCGAAGGCGATCGGCGAGCCGTCCGCCGAGGTAGCTGCCGACCGCCATGCCGCCGAAGTAGCCGGTGAGGATGACCGAGACCGCCTGGGTCGTGTTGCCGAACACCAGGACCAGCTGGCGGGCCCAGACGACCTCGTAGACCAGACCCGCCGCACCGGACAGGACGAAGACGGCGACGATCGGCCAGCGGGCGTGCCGCGGGTCGGCTGCGCTGCGTGCACCCGGAGTCACAGTGTTGGCCACGGGCCTCGCGTCATCGAACACCCCACGGGACTGGAGGCGCGGCGACCGACGCCCGGTCACCAGTGAACGCTACTCTACGGTGGTGGCGGTGCGTGGCCGCATGGCTCGCCCGGTGGATCCGGAACAGGAGGGGCAATGACCACCGGCACCGACCCGCGGGTCACGGCGGCTGGCACGGGAGGCGCCCAGGCCGGCCCGGCGCACGCGCGCAGCAGCAGCAGCAGCAGGGCCAGGCTTGTCGCGTGGTTGGGGATCCTCGTCGGCGTCGTGTACCTCACGATCGGCGGTGGCGGCGCCACGCCGGGAGTCACGCTGATCCAGTTCCGGATCATCAGTCTGACGCTGATCGCGATCGCCCTGACGGTGTGGCTGGCGGTCGCGCTGAGACTCCCAGCGTACCGGCCCCGCACCGTGCTCTGGCCCGCGTTTGTCGCCGCGCTCGCCGCGTTCGCGATCTCGACCGCGACCTCCTGGAACCCCCGCCTCAGCCTCGAGTACATGGCCTACGCGGTCCTGTGCACCGCGCTGTACCTGCTCCTCGTCCGTCTCCTGGCCGATCCGTTCTTCCGGTTGCGCCTTGGCGCCCTGGCCGTGATCCTGTGCGCGAGCATCGGCGTCCTGTATATCGTGCTGGTCCTCGGGCATTGGATCTCATGGTGGTCGGTGGTGGGCAGGATCACCACGCCCCCGCTCCGCCCCGCGTCGGAGAGCCTGGCGCTGGGCAACCCGAGCGCGGTCGCGACGATAATGCTGCTGCTGGGCGCGGCCGCGGTCGCGTACGTCGGCACTGCCACACTGCGGCGACGCCTGCTCGACGTCGCGTTGCTGGCGCTGACGGCCGTGGTGGTGTTCCTCACGGGTTCCCGGGGCGCGTGGCTGGGCTCCGGAATCGGCCTGGGGGCGCTCGGCACGGCGGTCGTTCTGCTGCCCGAGACGCGACACACGGTCCGCCGGGCCCTTGCGCAGCGCGCTGTCCGCTACGGCGGGGTAGTGGCGGTCATGGCCATGGTGGTCGCGGCTGTCGCGCTGCTGCCGGCACTCATCACCCGTCTCACGGACACGGACGCTCTGCCCCGCCTGAGCTTCTACCTTGCCGCGATCCGCATCTTCCTGTCTGCCCCCATCCTGGGCTCCGGCCCCGGCACGTGGGCGCCCCGGCGGGTCGACTTCACGGACAGCTCCGGCGTCGACCTGTATATCCCCCACGCGCACGACATCTACCTGCAGACGCTGGCGGAGTTCGGGCTCGCAGGCATTCTCGCCGGAGCCGTGGTGGTGGCGTGCCTCGGATGGCTCGTGCTCCGCGCGCTCGGCGGCGCCGACCCGGCTCGCCGCCGCTACGGGTGGGCCGCACTGTTCGCCGTCACGTACCTCGCTGGCCACCAGCTGGTCGACTTCTACGCCAACCAGCCCGCAGTCTTCTTCGCGCTGGCCCTGACGGTTGGGTACCTCGACGCGACGAGCGAGCCACTCCCCGTGCACCTGCCTGCACGCGCCCGCGTATCGGCGGATCGCGTCCGTCCCGTGGCCGTCAGACTGGCCCTCGTCGCTCTCCCGGTCGCGGTCGTCGGCGCGCTGGCCTTCTCGTCGTGGAGCGAGTCGGTGGCGCTGGTGCAGAGCCGCGCGGTGGACGCGGCGAACAGCGGCGACTGGAGCCGCGCCCTGCAGCTCGCCCGGCGGGCCGTCACGTCCGACCCCTTGATGCCCCCCAACCAGTACATATACGGCCTTGCCGCCGCAGCCACCGGCCAGCTGACCGAGGCCCGCGACGCATTCACTCGCGTCGCGACGGCCGACGGCTTCCCGGAGGCCTGGCTGGACCTCGCCGCCATCGACCTTCAGCTTGACCACACCACCGCGGCACGCGCGTCCCTGGACCAGGCGATGCGGCTTGGCTACCAGCAGTCGACGGTGGCGGTGCCGGCGGCCGGCATGTACGCGGAGCTCGGGGAACCGGGCGCCGCGGCGCAGGCCGTTGCGGACGCCCTCGTTGTCGCGCCGGAGCTCGCGGGGGACCCGTACTGGTCGTCTACGCCCGCCCTCCGTTCGGCGTGGCAGGCGGGGCTGACCAGCGCGATCGCCACGAGCGGCCCATCAACCGGCTACCAGCTTGCGCTGTTCGCGGGGAACGTGGCCGACGCGGAGCGGATCGCCGCGTCGCTGGGTCCCGCGTCATCGCGGACCGCCGGGCTCTTCATCCAGGCGTGGCTCGGAGATCGAGCCGCGCTCGGCACGCTGGCCGAGACGGCGATCGCCCATCCCCTGGACACCAGCACCGTCGCCCTCGCGCAGAGCGCCGCGTCACACCTGGGCGATCAGTCGCTCGCGGTTCACGAGGCCGGCATCGGCCTCCAGGGTGGGAGCGCGACCCTGCCGGCCGGCGCGGAGCTGCACATCGGGACGCGCTGTGAGCTGTGCCAGGTCGTTCCGGGTGCCAACGCCAGCGTCTACGGCCTCTACACCTATCGCCGTCCGCTCCCGGCCGACCTGCTGGTGCTGGACCTGCCGCGCCTGGCCTACCGATAACCAGGGTGTTCGGCGGCCGGCGCTGGCCGCCTTGTAGCGCTTCGGTACCATAGCCTGCGCGCACCACGGGGGATAGGCTGCCGGCGCGATGATCCGAAGGTACGGGGCGGAACTCCGCGCGTTGCTGATGCTCGCAGACGCGGGCGTCTCCGTGATCGTGGTCGTCGTGCTCTCCGCGGTCCGGTTCGGACCGGAATGGCCGGTCTTCTGGCGCGAGGCGATCCCAGAGCCGCTGGCGTTCCTGATCGTCTACACGATCACCTGGGTCGCCCTCCTGACACTGAACGGCCTCTACCGCCCCCGCTCTCGATGGTCGCTGTTCACGGAGGCCGCGGACATCACGCGCGCCACCGCGGCCATGGCGCTGCTGTCGCTCAGCGTCTTGTTCTGGTTCAAGCTCCCGGACGTCAGCCGCCTCTTCCTGGTCCTCCTGTTCCCGGTACAGGCCTCCGTCACGCTCGCGACACGGGCGGCCCTGCGATGGGCCTTCGAGTGGCAACGTCGCCGCGGCCGTAACCTGCGGCACGTGCTCGTGCTGGGCGGAGGTCCGCGCGGCCAGGCGTTCGCGGCGAAGCTCGAGGATCACCGGACGCTGGGCCTGCGGGTCATGGGCTTCCTCGACGACGACCCCGCCTTCTCGCCGCCGCCCCGATGGCGCTACCTGGGCGGGCTCGACCGGCTGGAGGAGGTGCTGCACCGCGACGTGGTCGACGAGGTGGCGGTATGCCTGCCCTTCACCCAGTGGAACCTGATCGACGCGATCGCCCAGCTCTGCGAAGAGGAGGGCAAGATCGTCCGCGTCCCCATGGACGTGCTGGAGCGACCCTTCGCGATCGGGCACGTGGAGGAGCTGGACGGGACGCCGGTCTACTCGCTCGTGTCGGGGCCCGACCGCGTGCTCGCGCTCGCGATCAAGCGCTTCGTGGACGTCGCCGTGTCCGGCGTCCTGCTCGTCCTGCTCGGCCCTGCGCTCGCAGCCATCGCCCTTGCGGTCCAGGCGAGCGACGGCGGCCCAGCGCTGTTCCGGCAGACACGCCTGGGTCTGCACGGGCGGCCATTCGAGGTGGTCAAGTTCCGGACGATGGTCGCCGACGCTGAAGACCGCTACGGTGACGTGGTGAACCACGCCGATCCGCGCGCCTTCAAGCTGACGGACGACCCGAGGGTGACGCCGACCGGCCGATTCCTGCGCCGGACCAGCCTGGATGAGCTGCCGCAGCTCTGGAACGTCCTCAAGGGCGAGATGAGTCTGGTCGGCCCGCGGCCGGCGCCGCCGCGCGAAGTCGAGGGGTACGACGTCTGGCACCGCCGCCGCCTCTCCATGAAACCCGGGATCACTGGGCTCTGGCAGGTGACCGCCCGCAGGGACGACTCGTTCGAGAACCGCACGATGCTCGACCTGAGCTACATCGACCGCTGGTCGCTCTGGCTCGACTTCACGATCCTGCTGCGGACGATCCCGGCGGCACTGGAGGGACGGTGACGCAGAAGGTCCACGTGACTTCGCGAGGATGGGTAGGCGGATCTCACCGAACCTGCCGCCTGTCAGCGCCACACGACAGCTCGGATCCGATCAGCCGCAGCCCTGAGGTCATCCGGAGTTGGCACGAGCAGGTCCGCAGGTGGTGACCGCACAACACGGCAGTAGAGGACGACGGTCAGAAGGGCCGATGTCCCGTACGCCACGGACGTCGCGAGCGCAGCACCGGTCATTCCCCACTTGGGGATCAGAACCAAGTCGAGCGTGACCGTGACGACCAAAGACGCCGCGGATACGACGAGGTTCAGTTCTGTCCGCGCGAGTCCCGCAAGATGTGCGGCGAGCACATTGACAGGGGCGAACATGACGACACCCGGCAGGAGCAGCCAGATCGGCACCGCCGCCGGCTCGAACGCGGACCCGTAGACGACTTGGAGCAGAGGCGCCGCAACGATCCCAAGGAGCACGGCCTGGACGGCGGCCGACGCGAGCGCGAAACGCGAGAAGCGCGCGGTTCGTGCCACGACCGGGCCGACGCCCTCGTCGTTTGCGGCCACGCGCGGAAAGAGTGCGGCTGCCATGGCGTTCGAGATCAACCAGATCAGCTGAGCGATCGTCGCTGCCAGCGCATAGAGTCCGACTTCCGCCGACGTGCGAAACAGGGCCACGAGGAACAAGTCCAGCCTGTAGTTGAGGAACTGAAGCACGTTCGCGGCGTACGACGGCAGGGCAACGCGGATCCCTTGCGCCAACCCGAGGGGACCGCCCGGGACCGTTCGATGCACTGCGGCGAGACCCAGCACTACAGCTGTGACGAGGGACGCAGTGGCAGCGATCCCCACGATCAGTTCCGGCGATGGCCTCGTTCCGGCGAGGGCCAGTCCGACGCCAACGAGGCCCCCCAGCAGGAGAACCCGTCCGCCGAGGTCGATCCAGCTACCCCGCGCGATCAGCTGGCGACCCATCAGGATCGCCTTCATCGACGCCACCGCGCCGGTTCCCGCGGCCAACAGCGCGACGAGCGCCTGCATCTCTGGCGACTGCACGGTCGGTAGCACCGATGCGCCGACCGAGGTGCCCTGCCCCAAGCTGAGGAGCCCGTACGCGACAACGAGTTGAACGACCGCCGCCACAAGGACGATGCCCGCCACGCGTCTGGGCGAGGCGAGGCCCCTGGCGACTGAGAAGGTAATGCCGGCCGGAAGCGCAAGCCCCAGAACCAGCGCCAGCAGGCCGGCTGATGCGACCGCGAGGTCATACGTGCCCTTGTATGAGGGGCCCAGCTCACGAGCCACGACGACGCTCGTCGCGAATGCCAGGGGCACCGCGAGCGCGCTGGATGCCAGTGTGTGGGCCGTGGCTCGCGTCGTGGTTGACCGGGGAATTCCAGGCGCAGGTGCATCAGGCCCCGGCGGGATCGCGCCGGGGCCAGCAGTGTCCAGGTCAGACACGGGAACGCCCACCGGCCGCGGCCGCGATCACCTCCTCGTAGATCGACCCCATCTTCTCCACGAAGGCGGCGGGTCCGAACCGGGCCTCGACGGCACGCCGGGCTGCGTGCGGATCAAAGGATTCAAGGAAGGCCGGGATTCGCGTGAGCGCGTCGGCCAGGGCGTGTGGGTCGCCGCGTGGAACAGTGATGCCAACCCGGTCGTTCACGAACGACTGCGGGCCACCGGAGGCCGTCGTGATCACCGGTCGGCCAACTGCGAGCGCCTCCGCAACCACGAGCCCGAACGACTCGTGATCGCTCGACGACACGAGAGCGTCGGTCCACTCCAGCCAGCGTCGCAGTCCTTCACGCGTGGTGAACCCGGAGAACCGGACGAGATCAGAGACGCCGAGTCGGGCAGCGAGCCGCCTGAGGGAGGCTCGCTGCTTGCCCTCGCCAACCAGCACGACCTCGAGCTGTGGCATGCGGTCGCGAGCGCGTGCCACAGCCTCCAATAACAGGTCGAAGCGCTTCTCGGGCACGAAGTATCCGACCGAGAGCACGCGGATCGTCTTGTGTGGGCTCGGCTGGACCACGTCATGTTCGAAGAACCCGGGGGCGACAACATTTCCCACGATGTCCACCGGCACTGCCCGGACGTCGCGTATCTCATCGCGCAGTCGCGAACTGACGGCGATCACTCTCGATGCCCCGTCCAGAGCTTCGGTGACGACGGCTAGTGAGTGACGGGACCCGAGGTGCATCTGAAACGGACCGGAGTGCTCGGTTAACACGGCGGGCACCCCCGTGCGCCGGCTGATCCTCACCGCAGCGAGACCTGCGGGCAGCACGATATGCGCGTTGAGGAGGTCAGGCCTTCCCCACGACTCCTCCAGTGTTCGCAGGGATTGCGCAACCGCACGCTCGTATGATCGCTCATTGAGGGATCCCGCCCACGGCAGCAAGACGACCAGAGGGCGGATCGTCAGTGCTGGATCGTTCGCCAACGGGGTGCCTCTGACCTTTCGTCTTCGGATCGCCCGCAGCGGCGACCGCCAGGACAACTCGATCGGGGCGATGATCGCCACGTCAAAGGCGCCGGCAAGCGCAACCGCCTGGTCCTGTACGAAGATCCCGCCGACCGGGCTGAGTCTTGTCGGATACCACGACGCCACAATGACGACCCGCCGCCTCGGCGTCGGGGCCCGGTCGACCTCGGACGGCATGCCCCCCGCAGTCGTCTGATCCGAGTCCGTCGCGCTCATGGTCGTGATAGTAGCGGCCGTCTCGTGGGGCGACCGCATCCGCTAATGGGTCCTGCCACCGTTACTCTTGGCGGTGATGTGTGGGATCGCGGGAGTGCTCGACCTGGCCGGCCACAGACTTGCGAGCGGACCCGTCCTCGCCATGATTGGCGCGCTGGCTCATCGCGGCCCCGACGGCGAGACCCTGCGTAGGCTGGGCCCGCTGGTACTGGCGCATCGCCGCCTCAGCATCCTCGACCCGACACCCGCCGGCGATCAGCCCATGTGCTCGGCCGACGGACGGTACTGGGTCGTCCACAACGGCGAGATCTACAACTTCCTGGAGCTCGCGGATGAGCTGCGTTCGCACGGACATGAGTTCCGGACCGCGACCGACACGGAGGTCATCCTGGCTGCTTACGCGGTGTGGGGACCGGACTGCGTCACGCGCTTCAACGGGATCTGGGCATTCGCGCTCTGGGACGCGGTCGAGGAACGGCTCTTCCTGTCTCGCGACCGATTTGGCGTGAAGCCGCTCTATCTGGCCGAGTCGTCCGGGGTGCTCGCGTTCGCGAGCGAGGTAAAGGCCCTCTTGACGCTCGAGTGGGTCGACCGGACCCCGGACACGGAGGCGATCCGTGACTTCCTGCTCGACGCCCGCGTGGATCACAGGCCCGGGACGTTCTTCCGAGGCATCCGTCGGCTGCTGCCCGCACACAATCTGTTGGTCGGGCCGAACATCAGGCGAGACTGGCGATACTGGGATGTTCCCACGCTCGCCACCGATCCGTCCGTGGGCCCGTCAGCCGGAGACCAGGGTGCCGTCGAGCAGTTCCGCGACTTGCTGACGGAGAGCGTCAGCCTGCAGCTCAGGTCGGATGTCGCCATCGGGTCGTGCCTGTCCGGCGGGATCGACTCCTCGACAATCGTCGTGGTCGCCGACGCGCTCCGTCGCGGCCGGCTTGAGGCGCGGGAGCTGCGGCACCACGAGCGTGACCGGCAGCCCCAGCTCGCGTTCTTCGCATCGTTTGACGACCCGCAGATCGACGAGCGACGGTTCGTGGACGAGGTTGTCGCCGCAACCAGCGCGGAGCTCCACACGATCACGCCGGATGCCACGGAGGCGGCCGCGACCCTGGAGGCCGTCGTGCGCCAGCAGGATGAGCCCTTCGGCTCGACCAGCATCGTTGCCCAGTACTACGTGATGCAGACTGCGCACGCTGCCGGGGTGAAGGTCCTGCTCGATGGCCAGGGAGCCGACGAGCTCCTGGCCGGATATCTGCCGAAATCTCCCGCCCGCTACGCCGGAATCCTCCGGTCGCGAGATGGGCTCGGCGCTCTGGGCGCGTGGGCGCGACACGGCGCTCCGGCTTCGCCGGCCCGCATCGCATGGTTCGCCGTTACGAACGGCGCGCCGCCTCCCACCCTGGCCCGGCCGTCACGGGTGATCCGATCGTGGCTCGGTCCGCGTTCGCGTCCGGCGCGCCGGGCTGACCCGAGGCCGCCTGTGCCGCCGGGGACCGTCCTGGCGCGGAACCTGTGGCGCGACATCGAGTACGGACACCTGCCCGGGCTGCTCAGATACGAGGATCGGAACAGCATGGCTTTCGGGATCGAGGCGCGAGTGCCGTTCCTCGACCACCGCCTCGCGGAGCTGGCGCTCGCCCTTCCTGACCGCCTCAAGGTCAGGAACGGAGAACGGAAAGTCGTGCTGCGGCGCGCCTTTGCCGATCTTCTCCCCCCAGGGGTTGCCGCCCGCAGGGACAAGATCGGCTTCGCGACGCCGGAAGAGCGCTGGCTGCGACCCCTCCTGCCAAGTGTCGGGCGTATGGCGGGTAGGTCAGCCCTGGAGCGCGCCGAGCTGTTGCGCGCGGGTTCAATGGCAAGAGCGGTGGCGCGCTACGGTCAGCGCGAGCTTGCGCCTGACGTCTTCTGGCGCCTGCTCAGCGTGGAGCTGTGGCTCAGAGTGGTCGTGTCCGGGGAGAAGGACGTGCTGTGACCGAGTGTTCCGTCCGCTCGGCGATTGGCGCATGCGCCCGGCTGCGTCGTCCATGAAGCGCGCGGTCCTCGTTGCGGCGCACTACATCGACTCGCCTAGGCGAGCCGGGTTCCACTGGATCGCGAACGCGCTCCGGCGGCAGGGTTGGCACGTGACCTTCGTCACCGTCGGCTTCAGCCAACTGTCCCGGCTGCGCCCCGGTTCAGACCATCGGTTCGGGTACGGGATCCTGCGCCAGGCTGGCCGGCCGGTCGAGCTGGCGCCCGATCTGGTCAGCTACGTTTGGTTCACGCTCTTCCACCCGCTGAACCGACTGCCGGCGATCGGCAACACTCTCGCGGCGCCCCTCTTTCGTCGGTACGGGTCGCTGCCGATGCCAGGCATCGAGCCGTTGGTGCACGCCGCTGACCTCATCATCTTCGAGAGCACGAGTGGGCTGATGCTCTTCGACCGGTTCCACGCGTGGGCTCCGAGGGCGCGTTTCGTCTATCGGATGTCCGACGACCTTCGCTTGCTGCGGGCCCACCCGGTGGTGCTCGAGACGGAGGGTCGGATCCTCCCGGAGTTCGATCTCGTCAGCGTCCCGTCGAGTTCGATGCTGGCACGCTTCGCGGGGCACCAGAACGTGATGTTCCATCCCCACGGGATCGAGACGGCGCCGTTCGACGAACCGAATGAAGATCCGTACGATCGATCACGAGCAGGGCATGCCATCTTCGTCGGTACCGCGCATCTCGACCGCACGTTCCTCGATGTCGCGGCCCGGGACTTCCCCGCGTGGGACTTCCACGTCGTCGGGCCGTTCGACTCGCTCCCGGATCGGCCGAACGTGCTGGCTCACGGCGAGCTCCCGTTCTCTGAAACGGTCCCGTACATCGTCCACGCGGACGTCGGTCTAGCGACGCTAGAGCATGTGCCCGGCGCCGAGACGCTGCGGGACAGCCTCAAGGTCGTCCAGTACACGTATGCGCGCCTGCCCATCGTGGCGCCCGACTTCATGGCATCGAACCGCACGAACCTCTTTCTCTACCACCCTGGCGACGACGCGAGCATCCGGGGGGCAATGACCGCGGCCGCACAGTCTGACCGGAGCGCGATCTCACGCGAAGGGATCTGGTCGTGGGATGACCTCGCTCGAGTTCTTGCGGGCGACGGTAGCCAGTGACGACGGGCGCCGTCGTCCACGACTTCTTCGTCGCGGAGGGGGGCGGCGAGCGCGTGGCGATCGAGCTCGCCCGGCTGCTCTCCGGGACAACCGTCCACACTAGCTTCTTCGACTCCGCTCGATTCGGCGATCGCATCGATCCGACGCGCGTGCGGACCTGGCCGATCCAGCGGCTGACCGGCCCGACCTCGCACTTCCGCGCGTTCCTGCCCCTGTACCCGCTCTACTTCTCGACGCTCGACCTGCGGGGGGCCGGTCTCGTGGTCAGCAGCTCGGTGGCATTCTCGAAGGCGGTGCGGACGGGTCAGCGGGACCTCCACGTCAGCTACATCCACACGCCGATGCGCTACGCCTGGGACCTGGACGCGTACCTGGCGGGCTCCAGCTACTCGCTGCCGTCCCGGCTCGCGGCACGCTCGATCCGTCCCGCGCTCCAGTGGTGGGATCGCGAGACCGCCGGGCGGCCCGACGTGCTGGTCGCCAACTCGGCGACGGTGCGCGAGCGGATCCGGCGGCTGTGGGGCCGCGATGCGGAGGTCATCCATCCCCCCGTCGACGTCGGCGAGATCGCGCCGTCGGACGAGGACGACGGGTACCTCCTGGCGCTCGCGCGGCTGCTCGCCTACCGGCGCATTGACCTCGCGGTGGAGGCCTGCAACCGGCTGGGGCGCCAGCTCATCGTGGTGGGGGATGGGCCGGAGGCGGGCCGGCTCCGCCGCCTGGCGGGTCCCACGGTTCGGTTCGCCGGGCACGTCGACCGTCCGCGCGCGGTCGAGCTCCTGCGCCGCTGCCACGCGTACCTGGTGCCCGGGGTGGAGGACTTCGGGATCGCCCCGGTCGAGGCGATGGCCGCCGGCAAGCCGGTGGTCGCGTTCCGGGCGGGAGGCGCCACCGAGACCGTGGTCGAGGGGATCACGGGGGTCTTCTTCGACGCGCAGACGCCGCGGTCGCTGGCCGAGGCGATCGAGCGGCTGGACGCACAGTCGTTCGACCGGGCAGCCATCCGCACCAACGCGCAGCGGTTCTCGACAGCGGTGTTCAGGCAGCGGTGGCGCGAGCTGTTCGAGCGCCTGGGGGTGGATGAGGAGGTGTACCAGTCGGAGGAGGACCGGTGACCTGGTCGGTCGGCGGACCGGATCGCCCGGGAGGCCACCCCTTCACAACGAGTTGCGTTACGAAGGGATAGCGCCTATAACCTACGCAACACGCTCCCGCATGAAGGGTTGCCATGCCGCACTACGTGCGCCGGCACTGGGCGGGGACCCCGGGTGGGTTCGGTCGGTCGGCCCGCAGCTTCGACTACGACGCATTCGTGCCGGATCCCATCGCGGACGTCGCGTTGACCTTCTCCGCGCCGGCGGTTGACGCGATCTCGCTGGCAGAGCGTGCCCTCCGCGACGTTCAGCGATCGAGCGAGCTGGCGGGGCTGGAATCGTTGAGCCACCAGCTGCTGCGGACCGAGGCGGTGGCATCGTCGTGGATCGAGGGCCTGCAGCTCTCGCATCGACGCCTGGCGCGCGCGCTGTTCGACGCTGCGTCCGCCGACGGGACGGCGCGGGCGGTCGTGGGCAACATCGAGGCGATGGAGCAGGCGGTCCGGCTCGGGGCGGAAGCACGCGATCTCGACACCGAGGACGTCCTGCAGATCCACCGGCTGCTCCTCGAGCGAACGAGGGACGCCGGTATCGCGGGACACCTGCGTGATCGGCAGAACTGGATCGGCAGAGACGGATCGTCCCCGTACCACGCGGAATTCATTCCACCCCCCGAGGGGGATGTGCCCGGGCTGGTCGCCGATCTGTGCGCATTCGCGAATCGTCGGGACCTGCCAGCCATCGCGCAGGCGGCCATCGCCCACGCTCAGTTCGAGACCATTCACCCGTTCGCCGACGGGAATGGGCGGGTCGGGAGGGCCCTCATCCACGTCGTGCTCCGGCGCGGCGGCGTTGCGGAGACGTTCGTGCCGCCGGTGAGCGTTGTGCTGGCGGCGAACGTGCGCCGCTACGTGGACGGGCTGACGGCGTACCGGGAGGGACGCGTCTCGGAATGGTGCGAGCTCTTCGCACGAACGCTGCACGATGCAGCAGTCGCCGCCGAAGAACTGGGTGGGAACCTCGCCGCGCTGCAGGAACAATGGCGCGTGGCGGCGGGGAACCCCAGGCGCACCTCCGCAACGCAGAAGCTCATCGAAGCCCTGGGGCGGCGCCCGATCGTCGACATCCGGGCGGCCGGCGAGCTCGTCGGCGTCAGCTACCCTCAGGCACGCCACGCAGTGCTCGTGCTCGAGGCGGCCGGCGTTCTGCGGCCAATCATCGTCGGGAGACGCCGCAACCGCGCGTGGGAAGCGCCCCAGGTGATCGCCCTGCTCGACGACTTCGCGTTCGAAGCAGCGACACCCACTCGTGACGGCGAGCCCCGGCGTCCCTCCCCGGCGCGCCGGGCCTGAGGCGCCTCCAGGGTGCCCCGCGCCCAAGAGCGCAATTTGACGCAGGTTCCCGTCATCGAGCGGGTGCACTGCGACGACGAGCACGTCTACGTCCATCTGGCCGATGGCCGCGAGGTGGGCATTCCGCTCGCCTGGTCGGAGCGACTGTCGAGCGCCACCCCCGAGCAGCGAGCCAACTACCAGCTCGAGGAGTCCGGGACCGCCATCCACTGGCCCGACGTTGACGAGGACATCGGGCTCGCCACGTTCCTGGGGATTCCCGAGGACGCGCTGTACGACGCGCTGGGCCTCCGCGCTCCGACGCGCCCGACCGAGGAGTACGTGTCCCTCGCCGGCTGAGGCGTCCCGCAGAGCCGCGGCGAACCGAGTCGCCGCAATCGGCTACGTGCCATCCAGGCCCATCACGTAGAACAGCGCCCGGTCCACGCGCTACGGCCCGAGCAGGGCCGCCGGCACCACCGCGATCCCGTCTGCCTCGCGGTAGGCGTGCGTCCCCGTGGTGACGATGACCGCGTCGAGCAGCTCATCGCCGATCCGGTCGCGCAGCCACCGCAGGTGCCGCACGTCGCGCGGCTCGATCGTGCGGGCGAGCTTCACCTCGATTGCCACGACACGCCCGTCACCGCGCTCGACGATGAGGTCGACCTCGTGCTCGTTGGGCTCTCGGGTGCGCAGATGCAGAACGGTCGCCTCAGCGGCCTGTGCATAGACCCGCACGCAGAGCGTCACCAGGGACTCGAACAGGGCCCCGAGGTAGGCGCCGGATCGCATCAGGCCGCCGGGGTCCAGGTTCATGAGCCGGGCCGCGATGGCGGGGTCGAATAGCTGGTGCTTGGGCGCGGCACCGAGTCGGCTCACCCGGTTGTTGGTGGGTAGCCAGGCCGGCACCGGTTCCAGGACCCACAGGGCTTCGAGGATGTCGACGTACGGGGCGACGGCGTTCCGGGACGGCTTTTCACCCCGGCCGCCGGTCGCGGCCTCCCGGATCGACTCGAACGAGGCGGTCGTCGAGATCATCGAGGCGTACGCGGTCATCCATCGGCGCAGGGCCGCAGGGTTGCGAACGCGGTGCCCCATCTCAGGGAACTCACGCTCGACGATCTGGGCGATGTAGCCGTCCAGCGCCGCCCGTAGCGCTCGGTCCGCGTAGCCGCGCAGGCCGGGGAGCCCCGACACGACAATCTCGCGGACGTAGTCGTCGAGACGCACGCCGGTCGAGCCACTGATTGCCGGGCGTTCGCCGGACAGGAGGGCGGCGAGGCTCACCGTGGGGATGCCCACGCGGCGCTCACCGAGCGTGAGCGGGCGCACTCGCAGGCGGACGATCCGACCGGCACCGGAATGCACGGGGACATCGCTGCGATTTGCCGACCCGGTCAGCAGGAACCGCCCCGGTGAGCGGTCCTCATCGACCGCCCGGCGCACGAGGTCCCACGCGACCGGCATGCGCTGCCACTCATCGATGAGGATGGGTGGCTCTCCGGTCACGACGAGCGATGGGTCGGCTCTGGCCGCGAGCGCCTCGTCGGCGTCATCGAGCGCGTGGACCGATCGTGCTCGCCGCGTTGCGGTCGCGGTCTTGCCCACGGCCTTCGCCCCCTCCAGCGCGATGGCCGGCAGGAAGCCCAGCAGGCTGTCGAGCTCGCTGTCGATGACGCGGGGCAGGTACTCCACTCTGAGGGCCTCGGTGCCACAGTGGCCAACAGTGCCGGCGCCCGATGCCGCGGCGCCCAGTGCCGGCATCCACTTTGGCAGGATCGTAGTATGCAATCTGGCAGGATACAAGAGCACATTCTGGCAGGCGATTGGCGTTGCCACGCGTCGCGCCGGCGTCTCCAGGAAGTGAGTCGGCGAGTTCGAGGCCGGCAAGTCGACGGCGGAGTTCGGCTATGTCGTCCGCGTGCAGCGAGTCGACCGCGCGCAGCAGCCCCGGCAGCTCCCTGGCGACCGCGTCCAGCGCCATGTCGTCCTGGACCCATGCGGGTCCGGCGCGATCCACGTACTCGCCGATCCGCCGGGCGCTCTCGGCGATGAACGTGAGGATCTCCCTATCGCGCGGCGTCATAGAG
>JAJYNP010000003.1 GCA_021786265.1 Chloroflexota bacterium | reverse complement strand
TGGTCGGGGCGAGAGGATTTGAACCTCCGACCTCATCGTCCCGAACGATGCGCGCTACCAAGCTGCGCCACGCCCCGACCGTGATGCCGGCGGCACCGCGTGCCGCACGAGCCGAAAGAGTATAGCGGAGCGTTGTTGGTCAGGCGCGCCGGGCTACTCCGTCCTGCGCGCTTGCTCGCCGCATCGGCGGTCCACCGCGCCGTCAGCCTCAGCGCGTCAACGTGACCTTGGCCAGGTTCCTGGGCGCCTCGGTGTCGAGCCCGCGGGCGCGGGCCAGGTGGTATGCGAAGAGCTGCGCGGGGATGATCGCCACCAACGGCGCGAGCCACTCGGGCACCGCCGGCAGCGGCACGGCGTCACCAAACGCGCGCACGTCGGCTACGTCGGACAACGTCAAGATTCGGGCGCCAGCCTCGTGGAGACGCCGCAGCAAGTCGACCATCCCCTCCAACGCCGGACCGCTGGTCGCCACCGCCAGGATCGGGAAATCCTGTTGGACCAGCGCGATCGGACCGTGCTGGAAGTCGGCGGCCGAGTACGGATCAGCCAGCACGTAGGCGAGTTCCTTGATCTTGAGCGCCCACTCGCGGGCCGTGGCGTAATGGAAGCCGCGCGCGAGGACCGCGCAGCGGTCGTCGGCCGCGCGGGCCACAGCCAGCCGCGCGATCTCCTCCTCGACCTGGAACGCTTCGCGGAGCGCGCCGGGGAGCGCGCGCAGTTGGGCAGCCGACTCGGCGTCGCCGGAGAGCGCCGCAGAGAGCATCGCGAGGAGCGCGATCTCCGCGAGGTAGGTCTTGGTCGCCGCAACCGCCCGCTCTGGTCCCGCCTCAAGCTCTACCACGAGATCGCCGGCGGCGGCCAGCTCGGAGGTTGGGTCATTGGTGATCGCGACCGTCAGCGCGCCTTGTCGGCGTGCATCCTGCAGCACTGCGACCACGTCGGGCGAGCGGCCGGACTGAGAGATCCCCAACACCAGGGCGTTGTGCAGGCGCGGCGGCGCGGCGTACACCGAGAAGAGCGAGGGGGCCGCCAGGGCCACCGCGAGTCGGTTGCGGGCGCCGAGCACATACTGCGCGTAGATCGCGGCGTGGTCCGACGTGCCTCGTGCGGCGATCAGCACGATGTCGATAGTGCGCTCGCGCACCGCCCGGGCGACGGCCGCGACCTGTTCCGTCGCCCCGTCGAGCAGCCGCTCGACGATCTCGGGCCCTTCTCCCAACTCCGACCGCATGCTCACAGGAACACTCCTCATGCATGACCGGCTCTTTGACCCCGCCGGCAACCTACCGTCGCACAAAAACTCTCGGAGAAGCCCACATGCGCCTATCGGTTCTCATTCCCTCGACCCGGTGGCGCGCGCAACGCCCGCCGCAGAGCTAAACGGCGAGGCGGACGCGAAATTGGTACCGGTCGCCGCGGTAGTAAGAGCGGACGAACTCAATAGTGCGGCCATCCTCGAGTTGCGTCCTCCGCTCGATGAAGAGCACCGCCGAGTGGGGCTCTAACCGAAGGACCTGGGCTATCGCATGGTCGGCGATGCGAGCCTCGATCGACTGCTCGGCAGTCCGCAGGCGCAGCTGGTACCGGCCCGCCAGGGTTTCGTAGAGCGACCCGTGCTCGAGGTCGAGTGCGAGTATTCCCGGGCAAAGAGCGAGCGGCAGGTGCGTCGTCTCGATCGCCATGGGCTCGCCGTCAGCGAGGCGCAACCGTCGGATCCGCGCGATGGGCGACTCGGGTGCGATTCCGAGTACCTCTGCGACGTGTGGATCGACGATCTGCTCCGCGGCCAGAGTCGTCGAGGAGGGCGCCAATCCTCGGCGCAGCATGTCCTGAGTAAAGCTCGTCAGGGCGCCAAGCGGCTGGGCCATCTTGTTCGTAGCGAGGAATGTGCCCCGGCCGGGTGCCGTAAAGACTGTCCCCTCATCGGCGAGGTCACGCAGCGCCTGGCGCACGGTCATGCGGCTGACGCCGAGTTGCCGGGCGAGCTCCCGCTCGGAGGGCAGGCGACGCTCGCTGTCGCGACTCGCAGAGCCGATCCGCGACCGCAGCAGCTCCTTCACCTGGGCGTACAGCGGGACGGGGCTGCGACGCAGCAGCGATGGAGACATGGCGTTCACCTCCCGACGCGATCAGGCGCTGCGGTTCGCCTTCCACTCCGCACGGACGGCGGCTGGGACGCGGCTCCGCAGGAGCCTCGCCAGCCGCGGAAAGTCGCCGATGTCGCCGTGGATGTATAGCGGTCGGCGACGATCGATCGTCCGCAGTTCCAGTTCCACATGGCCGCGTATGAAGTTCGGGGGACGCTCGACGACGCGGGCAATGCGGTCGTAAGGCACGCGAACCGGCGAGCCCAAAAGAGGCCGGGCGACGAACGCATCTGGCTCGAGCGTGACGCAGAACGGCTCAGTCCAGCGCGCCAGGAGGGCGACAGCGAACCCCACGGCGAGCATACCGCACAGCAGGACTGCGGCGCGCTGCGTCTCCGCATCGATGCCTTCTGACCATAGCAGCGTCGGGTCCAAAGCAAGGACGAGCAGAAGCACGAGAAAGAACGCCGAAGTCGGCAGGAACGCCCAGCGGCGCCTGCGGCCGTAGACGAACGTGGGATGCTGACCAGAGCGCAAACGATGCATCTCGTCAACCCCGTCCCGTGGTCCGGTCGCCCCGGCCGCCCGCGGCGCTCACGCGAGGTCGCGCAACCTGGTCGGCGCCATCTGACAGCAGCAGGCCCGGGAAGAAAGCGAGGATAGCCTCGAGCGCGCCCTCATCGCGGTTAGTCGGCACCACGAGCTCGGCGACGTTACGTACCTCCGGCCGCGCGTGCGCCATCGCCGCGGACCGACCGGAGATGCGGAGCATCTCGATATCGTTGCGTGCGTCACCGATCGTGGCGACCTCCGCCAGGGGGATTCCGAGTGAGGCGACCAGCACACGAAGCGCCTCGCCTTTGTTAACGCCGACCGGCAGCAACTCGATACTGCGTTCGTCGCCGGATGTAACAGTCGCCCGCCCTGCGAATGCGACATGGGCCGCGTCCCAGATGCGATCATGCGTGCCCGGCGGCGTGTAGAGATATGTCTTGACAGGTTCCTCGTCGGCGAAGACGGCGAGGTTCGGTACGATCTCGGGGAGCGGCTCTTCGTACGGCATGAACATCGCCGCGATTTCTGGCGTGACGAACTCGGCGCGGAAACCGTCTGGAAAGCAGAGTAGCGGGATTGCACCGGTCGACCGGGCAAACGACAGATGCTCGCGCACTTGGTCTGCAGACAAGCGCCAGGCATGGATGATTTCGCCGGTTACCGGCGAGGCGATCACGGCGCCCTGCATCGTGATCTGGGGGCCGTCCAGCCCTAACTCCAGGCACAGGCGCCGCATCGCGTGTCCCAGGCGGCCGGACGCGAGCACAACCGTCACGCCGGCCGCGCGGAGAGCGCGCACGGCGGAGGCAGTGCGGGCCGGCACGTGCCCATCGGGGCCGAGGAGGGTGCCATCGAGGTCGCAGGCCAGCAGCCTTGGCCATCCGGCGGTACTCACGCTGGCGGGACTCACGGCCGCGCTCGCGTCCCCTGCGCGTCACGCGAGGTGCACGGTTCAGCATGGACCTCCGCGTAGGCGCGCTGCAACAGCTCCACCGCCGCGTCGACCAGCCGTGCTCCGCCCTCGGCGTCGAAGAGCGAAGCCGATGCCTCGTAGACGCCGGCCGCGTGCGCTGCGGCGTCGGCGACATACCCGAAGTAACCGTCAGTGTAGCCAACCACACGGGTCCGTGCGAAAGGACTCGCGGCGCGGATCGCCAGACCGAAGGACGCGAACAGTTCAACGGGCATATGGACGAACGCCAAGTCGCCCAGCGCGACCACAGTGATCCGTACCTCGACCCGGGGCGGCAAACCGTGCTCAGCGACGGCGGCTAGGAGAAGCGCCCCTTCATGGCGCGTTCGCGCGACCCGTTCGAGGGGCCCTGGGCCCTCAAGCTCGGCGACACGGCGCCACGCCACCTCGGTGTCGTGCGCATCGCGGCGTGCGTCAGCCGGGGATGGGAGCGGCCGCGTGGAGAGCTCGAGTTGCTCGTGCCGCACCACGATCCGGGGCGTCACGTCCAGGTGCGGCCGACCCTCGAACAGCGCCGTGAGCGCATGGGCGCTCAGCAAGCCTCCGAGCCGGTCTACCTCCCCGAACGTCTGGTTGCGACGCACGAAACGTGCGCTTGCATCTCCAGCGGCGCCCTGCAGGACGGCGACGATCGGCGCACTGCCAAGGTCGCCCGCAGCGGACGATGCAAGGGTTGCCGCCCAGTGCCGGCTCGAACTCGACGCCGCCTCACCCGCCGCGAAGGGCGCAATGCCCATCAAAGCCGCCGCGAGCGTGCGCCGTGCGGCCCCTGGCCAGTCGGCCGACCACTGCAGGTTGGCGTGCCCCAGTACCGTCGCATGGCAGGCGTAGTCGACTAAGACCCCCGTCACGCGCCCACACGGGCTCACAAGGCCGAGCACGCCGACGCTCGGGTCGTGCGGTCCGGCCGGGTCGGTGCGGTTGCTACCTACGTCCGGTGCTCGCCCCTCTGCCGAGATGACACGCACCGGCCGATCCGAGCCCAGCAGGCGCGCCGCCGTCGCGGCGACTGCCGTCACAACGGCGTGCCGCATTCCCTCATCGCCCGGCTCCTGGAACGCCGGGTGAATGCCACGCAACCCGAGGTTCCAGCCAGCAGGAGCGGAATGGGTGTGGGTCGCACAGACGAGAACGTCCGAGGGATCACAGCCGAGAGCCGCCCCGACCGCTCCTGCGATGGCGCCAGCCTGGTCCGCATCCACCGCCAGGGCGTCGATCGCCACCCAGACGACCTGCCCTCCATCGGGGCGCGGATCGCGCAGCCAAACGATGATCGCCTGGAGCGGATCGTGTGTGCCGGTGGCCACGGCGTCGCCGCGCGCCAAGTAGCCGGCAAGCCGCGTCCCGGCCGGCGGAGTCAGGTCCACGACGGCGCCTGCGAACCGCAGCGCGCCCTCACTGCCAGGCGTGACGTCGTGTTCCGACTGCTCCATCGTGCCGGTCACCAGCCGCGCACCCGATCCCAATACCGGTCGATGAGCCGCTCGTTCCATGCGCGGCCACCTTCGACGTTGCCGGAGGCGAACACGGGTGGCTCGAGGCCCCACCGCAGGAGACACTCGGCCGCCCCGATTACGAGCGTCTGAATGAGGACGCTTCCGGCGACGGTCGAGAGAGGGCCGACCGGCCTGCCGTTGGATAGGGCCACCGCGCAATCACCGTTCGGGGCGCCGTTGTCGATGACCAGGTCCACGACCTCGTGCAGATGCTTGCCGCTGGAGTGTCGTGATGGCTGGCCCTTCGCGTGGAGCAGTGACGTGATGGCGATCGTGCGAACGCTCCGTCTTCGAGCCGCTTGAGCGACCTCGATCGGCACCGCGTTACGGCCTGACTGACTAATGACGAGCAGCACGTCCGGTGGGGCAATCCGGCGGTGGGCTACGATCAGTTCACCAAGTCCCTCGAGCCGTTCCGCGTACTCGGACTTTGTCACGTCGCGGTAGCCGCTGACGGTGTCTTCGAGCACGGCATCGACCGGTGCCAAGCCGCCTGCTCGGTAGAAGATCTCCTCCGCGAGTAGGCGCGAGTGGCCAGTACCGAAGACGCGGATAAGCCCCCCGTCTCGGATCGCCTCGGCCATCCACAGCGATGCCCGCTCCAGGCGCGACGCCTCTCGCGTCATGGTCGCTCGGACAGTGGTCTCGGCGGTCTCTACGAAAGCAACCGCGGCCCGGCTCAGGTGGCCCGTCAAGTCCTCCGCCCCGTCCGTCATCAACGTGACCTCCCAGCGGTATGGCGGGCGAGTGCATGCCACGGCCCTGTCGGGCCTGCGCCAACCCATCTCATAGGAGCTTCGCCTTGGCGAGCAGCTGCATGAAGCTCTCCTTGGGCGCGGTTGGCATCATCTGCGCCGTAAGCTCCACACCTTCGGCTGCGAGGGCCTTGCACGCATCTACGTCCTTCGGAGTCACGAATACCGTGTTGGTGACCTTCTTGGCGCCGACCACGAAAGCCATGTTGCCAATATTCATGGTATGGGTCGCCAAGCCGCCTCGGTGCAAGCGCAGGGCATCCGCCGGCTCCTTCACGAGGACAAAGACCTGCTCTGATTCGTGCGTAGGGTCCGCTAGGTAAGCCAGGGCGTCATCGATCGAGAGGATGAGCTCCCGTTTCACCGCAGGCGGCGTGACCGCAAGCAGCATCGTCTTCTGAAAGTCGTCGGCGGCGATGGCATCATTGGCGACCAAAATAGTGTCCGCTCCGGTGGCCTGGAGCCATGCGACGACAACCTGTCCGTGCACAAGTCGATTGTCTATCCGGACGTGTTTCACGCTCATTGGCCCTCTCCCATGCGCCCCTCGGCTGCGTGGCGGGCAAGTTCCGCGCGCACCATCGCACCAGCGTCGCGGATGGCGTCTCGCCCGCGCTCAACTGACATCACGGCCAGTTCGGCCGGCTCGGTCGATCCGCGGGCCATGAGCAATTCAAGCGCCATGGGCAGGTTGACTCCCGTCACGACTTGCAGATCTGGCCGGTGCCGCAGGAGTGAGGTTGCGGCGTTTGCCGGGCTTGCTCCGAACAGGTCGGCGAGCACGATGCCCGGCCCGGTCTCTCCGGCGCCCAGCTCAGCAAGTGCTGCATCGGTACGTCGGGCGAAGTCGGCCGGGTCCTCCTCGGCGCGCAGCGCCAACGACGCCACGGCCTCCTGAGGTCCGCCGAGGATCATCTCGATTGCACTCCGCAGCCCGTCACCAAAGTCGCCATGGCCGACGATCAACACGGGAATCATCCCTTCCTCCGTCGGGCTCAGGTGACGGGCCGGACGCGGCCACGGTAGCGGGCCCGCAAGCGATCGTTGTGCTCCCTAAAGTCGTCGACGTTCTGTGACACGTAGATTGGGGGCTCGACACCGCGTCGGACCAGCTCAGCGATCGCCTCGACGAACATCGCATTGAGGAGCGCGGCACCGATCACCGTGGAAGTGGGCCCCGTGCGGACCTTGAGGCCCTCGATCTGCACGGCCGCGTCACCGGCCGCACCACAGGTATCGAGGATCGCGTCGGCAAACTCGTACAGCTTCTTTCCCGAGCTGTGCCGCGGCGTGGTACTGCGAGAGAAGGCCAGGGCAGTGACGGCGACCACCTGCAACCCAGCGTCACGCCCGATCATTGCCATCTCGATGGGCGCCGCGTTGCGGCCCGAGTTGCTGATCACGATTAAACAGTCAGGTGGCCTCAATACGTAATCACGCAAAAGAGCGGCGGCGTACCCTTCCAGCGCCTCGGCCTTGCCCTGCCCCGGGTCGAGGATCACCTCGACGTTGGCAAGACCGCCGGCACGACCGGCGGTCTCGATCGCCAGCAGCTGAGAGTGGCCGCTGCCGAAAACGTGGACGATCCCGTCCTTCTCGATCGTGTCAGCCACGATCCGCGCGGCCTCCCGGAGCGACGTGGCGTTGGTCTCCTGCACGCGCCGCAGGAGCCCCTCAAGGACATTGAAGTAGCGCCCGTACATGGAGCCC
>JAJYNP010000224.1 GCA_021786265.1 Chloroflexota bacterium | reverse complement strand
GCTTGTCGAGGCCGGGCCGGGCGTAGTCCTTGGGCAGGACGCTCTTGAGCGAGGGGTTGTCCCGCTCGATCGCCGTCATCGCGTCGTCGACGAGGGTCCCGATGGTCGGTTGCGGCGCGCTGGCCCGGAGATGCTGCCATCGGGCTTCGCGCGGGACCCAGAAGATGCTCGCGGCGCGGTACTCGTCGGGATCCTCGGGGTCGGCGCCCTGGGCGCGGTCGGCCTCGAGATCGGTGTGCTTCGCCTCGAAGGCGTCGCTGATGTACTTGAGGAAGATGAGGCCTAGGACGACGTGCTTGTACTCGGCGGCGTCCATGTTGTTGCGCAGGGCGTCGGCGGTCTGCCAGAGCCTGGCCTCGAAGCTTCTGGTCGAGGCGGCGTCGCCGTTGCCCGAGTTGGCCATATGTGCCTTCGTTCTCCAGCTGGCGCCGTTCAATGACCGCCACAGAGTCTTCGTGAGCGATCCACGGCACTATCCCACCATCACGCGGCGCTCACGGCCCTCACCAGTACCTCCTGCGCTCAGCAGGATTGCCCGCCGGTAATGCCGTTGTGGGCGCGATGGGAGTCGCGCCCCTGTCGAGTGGCATCCCAGCACCACCTTGATAAGGACGGCGACCCGACAGACAGCGCGGAAGGGGCGCGTGCCATCTCACCGGTTGTTTCGCCAATCCGTCTCGGTCCATGCGGAACCGAGGAATCTGCCTGGACAGCCCGGGTGGCGGCACTGGCCCCACGGAATCCCGTGACTGCACACCTGGACGGGATCCTGCGCGTGCGTCCGCGGCCCGGACGAGGCCAGCTCCCATGGCTTCAGTAGAGTCGCCACGGGCTCCGGGTCGACGTACCGCCCGGCAAACCGAGCGAGGGCCGTGTCCACTACCGCC
Organism: Chloroflexota bacterium; assembly: GCA_021786265.1. Next base: position 6,690 of record JAJYNP010000224.1, on the reverse strand, counting down.
CCGCGAGCCGCGCCCATTGTGTTTGGCATCTGCTCCCGCACACGCTCGACTATCGTCCGCTCATCGAGGAGGACGCCGAGGCTGTGGAGGTGAACGAACAGCGCAGCTCGCGTCTCGGTCACCTGAGGACCGTCGTCCCAGGCCTCGGCAAGGCGCTTCAGGCCGGCGAGGCCGAGTCCCAGCGCGTCGTTCACCGCCTGCTCGATGTCTCCTTCAAGTTCGCGGGTCAGCCGATCCGCGGAGTGCTGTGGCGGGGCTTCGGCGAACGAGGTTGCGGACCGCGGTGGAGGCGTCCCCGGCGTGGCGATTGAGAGCGTGGGGGTCTGAGGGAACTGCACTCGCGGGCGTTCGTCAACGGTTGCGAGGCCGCGTCCAATCACCGCGGCGACATGCTGCCGATGGAGCGCGATTCGGCTGGACACCTGGTAAAGAATACAAAGCCGGGTGATGAGGTCGTCTTCCGCGATACCCGCGGGCGCGACCGCCCGAGCGGCTTCTGTCAACTCCGTCGGCGGTACGTCGATAAGCGAGCGCGGGCCACGCTCGCGGAGGAGCACGGGCTCAGTCCCGGCGACGCGAACGGTCCACTGGGCCATCTCGTCCTGGCCAAGCTGCGCCTCCGACGCGAGCTGCCGGTTCTGGATCAACGAGAAGACCGCAGCGTTGAAGACGTGACGCTGGGCTCGGGTGAGGTAGGTGCGACCCAGCGCGTGCGTGTAGAGGTCAGCTAGGCGTCGAATCAGGATGGGACCTTCGACTGAAACGATCTCAAGCACCGCCTCCCGGACTGGGGGCGATGGGCTAACCAGCGCCGGCAGCGGGTGGGGCTGCCACGCTCGATACGAGGACAGAGTGATGGGAGGCGGACTACCGGTTCCTTCGGGCTCCTCATCCATATGCAGTGTCCCGTCGAACCTTCTGCCAGCCGCCACCTTCGGGCCGATGGTCACCACAGTTCGAGCGGGCGGTGGCACATCGTGGGGCTGTTCTTCGACGCGGTCGGCCTCTGGCGCGGCGACCTCCGCCTTTGGCAGAAGCCGCAGAGACACAGCCTCAGCGGAGTCCAGCGAGCCAATCGCTGTCGGCTGACCTACCGAGATCGGCCGGATCCCGAGGCGGTCGAGCGTCTCCCAGATAGGAGCCATCGCCTCGTCGGAATCCAGGTAGAAGAGGCTCTCGGGGATCCGAACAAAGCGCCAGCCGCATCGCTCAAGATCGCGCTGACGACCGAGGTCACGCTCGTACTCTTCGGCTCCGTGCCAGGCGTCACCGTCACACTCCACGGCCAGTTTGGCAGCTCCGCCCTCGACGACCAGGTCGATCCGGTAATTAAGGACCTTGTGCTGGGGTACCACTCGGTAGCCGCGGTCACGGAGCCGCCGACACACTCGTTGTTCGAAGAGACTGTCGAATGGCGACTGGAGGTCGGTGGTGGAGACTTCGGCAAGGGCGGGATCTTCGGCACCGGCCGGATCCAAGAAATGGGCGAGCAGGCGCGCCCGCAAGCAGATCGGATTCAGGTCTCCCGCGGTGACGCTGTGGAACAACCACGCCTGGTCCTCGGCTCGGCTCGAGGCCACGTTGAATCGTTGCTGGATGTTCTGGGCAGTCAATGCGCTCAGGCGATGGCCGTCGGCACTTGGAGCGGCAACCATCGAGAGAAACATCACGCGGCGCTGGTCGCCCTGGAAGGCGTAGGCGTTGCCGCACTTGATCCGGTGTTCCAGCATTGCCTCAGGACCCAGGCGTTCGATGAGACGACGCTGGATGTACGCCGCCTGACGGTCTCCCGTCAGGGAGATCACCCCCATCGAGGCTTCTTTGTACGCGGGGTCGCCGCAGCAATCGATGAGTTGATCGACTAGAGCCTCCGCCTCGCGCCGATTGATCCCGTTGGCCTCTTCAGCACCAGCCACGTGGACGGCGCGCAGGGGCGGAAGACGGTCCATTCCGAACTGTCGCACCGGCTCAAGCGGCGATGACCCGTATGACAGACGGTTCGAGAAGGCGATGATCTCGGGCATGCAACGGAAGTGCTCCCGGAGTTGCAGCTTGCCCGGGTACCTGATCTGGGCTTGATCGAAGATGCTCACGTCGGGCCGAAAGAGCCCGGCAAGCGGGATGTTCGGGATGTATACCGCAGCGATCGACGCCACCGCTGCCGGACTCACGCCGACCGCCTCGGGACTGATCTGCTGATCGTCACCAACGACCACAACCTGCCTCGCCAGCGCCCATACGAAGAGGGACTCGACGCCCGATTGGCTCGCCTCGTCGACGATGGCGAGATCGAAGGGCTCGAATCTCGGCGTCAGCGTCTCCGCGAGCCGGTACGTCGGCATGATCCAGGCCGGCACGGCATCGATGCACTCGTTCATCGACTGCCGCGCCAAGGCGAGGTTCATCGCAGCGTACTTCCCGGTTCCCTTCCCGACCTTCGCCATGTACTTCCTGTAGGCCTGAAGGTGGGCCTTGTGATGTTGAGAGAGCCTCCCCAGTGCCGTGCGCCACGCGAGAGTGGCGCCGAGCTGCCTCGTGTAGAGCCGCAGGCGATCGTCAAGCCGAGCCAGCTGCTGATCTAGCGTTGCGACCTCGCCCCCGTCGAGCTGCTCACGAACCCAGGCGGACGCCCGCGAGTGTGCCCAGGCGCTATCGAAATCCTGCGACCACGCCTGCCACTCCGGCGCCGCCGGATCCTCTCGCACCGCTCTTGCTAGCTGAGGCGCCGACTCCGCGACACGTTCGAATAGGGCGTCGCGGCGTCTGAGGCTTTCATTCAGAAGTCGGATCGCCCCCAGCTGGGCATGCGCCTCCGCGTAGGCCCTCACGTCCTTCGCCACCACGGTTGAGGCGAGCTCTGAGACCTGTGGAGCTGCGTCCCGCCGGGATCCGAACGTGCTCAGACGTTCGGCCAGCCGGGCGACGGCTGCCTCTCCGTCGTCCCTCCGACGCACTGCATCAACAGCACCTACGACATACTCGAGGCGCCGCAGCTCAGCCGGGTCCGACCACACCGGCTCGGAGATACCGTCCAATGCATGGACCGCCATCCGCGCGGCATCACGCAGCGAGTCGAGTGCAAGAGTCGGCTCAAGGCGCTCCATGAGCTCAATAACCACGCCCCTGGTAACCGCGAAAGACCGCTCGTCGATCCTGATGCGGTCGCCCCACGATGCGGCCAGGTCATCAATCGCGATCGCGCACTCAAGATGCGCAAGAAGGGCGTCAAGGAGAGACAGCGTTGTGGGATGGGCTCCGTCCACGGTGACGACCTTGAGCCATGGGGCTGCGGCCCGGACAGGACGCGGCTTGAACGGGCCGAATCCCAACGACCCGCCACCTGCTAGGTGGAGGCTGAGGGCGACAGCCTGCAGCCGGACGGTGCGCGCGTCTAGGTCATCGAGACGGTCTACGTGGACCCGGTCCGCGGCGGGCCCATGAGCCGCCAGCACCTGCTCTACACGGCCGGTCTCTTCAGCGCGAGCGCGCCAAGGACTGTCCAGGCCGGCCAGAATGTCCCGGAGTACCTCAGGCACCCACGGGAGAGTTGCGTCTATGGCGCCGACGGCACGCCGCAGAGCGCGGAGCGCTTCGCGGGCCCGGCCTCGGTCTTCCCGAGGCGCCGCAGCGAGCGGGACCCAGACCGGATCGGCCTCGAGCTCGGGTGCGTGCTGCACGTCGTCGGAGGCATCACGCCAGTTGTCAATGAGTGCTGCGAAGACATCCGGGCCCGGGATTTCGCTCTCTGCGGGGACCACCTGTCGGGCCTGACTCTCAACACCGTCGCGGACTCGCAGCTCCAGTGCGAGCCACTCGATTACCTCCTGGACAGCCAGGGGAGGGTCGCCGGTAACCTCGTCCGGGATCCATCCGAGCGCGTCATGCTCCGAGGCGAGGCGCTCGGCGATGCGAGCAAGCGTCCCCGTGTATCCGCCGAATTTGAGGTCCTGCTCCGTGGTTTCTCTCTGGCGCAGTTCCCGCCGGCGCGCCAGGATCGTCGCACGCTCATCCTGGGCTTTGCGGAGCGCCCGTCGAGTTCGATCCGCGGTTGCGCCTGCGCTCTCGGCAGTCCAATCAGGATCGCTTGAACGCTCGAGGATTGCGTCCACGGACCGCCGCAGCTCCACCGAGAGGCCACGCCCCTCACCCGCCATGATCACGCAGAGATCGCGTACGTCCGGCGGCAGCTTCTCGACGAGGACTTCCAAGGCCCGACTGGTGTGACTCGTGACCACGACGCGCTTGCCGTGCGCGAGGGCGTCGGAGACGATGTTGGCAATGGTGTGTGATTTCCCCGTGCCTGGTGGACCGACCACGACCACGCCGCGGTGGGAGCGCAGCCGGTCGACAATGCGAAGCTGCTCGTCGTTGGCCGGAAGCGGGAAATACACCTCTGGGATCTCGCGGGAGGCAGCGTCGACCTCCTGCGCGCTCAAGGAGGGCTCGATGATTTCGACGAGGCCCCGAACGAGTTCTGGTGGTTCGACGCCGCTATGCAGTTGATCGATAAGTGCCCCGTACAGTGAGACTAGCGAGCGCTGCGATCTGGGCCGTAGGATCACTGCGGGCGCGAAGACAAGACGGGGCGTCTCGTCGTGGGCTGCTGAAGGCGGCACGGAACTCATCTCGACGTAACCCACCGGGCTCGCCGCGTTGATCCACGTCTCGAGCACCGGCAGCACGTCCGCGCGCGTGAGGATCCTGGTCCCGACGTCCTCCAACCTCGACCGAAGCGCCACCAGGACATCGGCTCCGACGGCGAGCTCGCCATCGAGCATGTCCGTTTCGATGGAAGCCTCGACCGAGTCTTCGTCCGGAACGACGGCGATGCGGCCCGTCGTCTCTTCGACGACGATCTTCGCGCGACGAGTGAGGAGGTGGCGACGAACTATCCCTGGGCGCGTCTGCGCTAGAAGCAGCCCCGACGCAATCACGATCTCGTACTGCTCGCCAAGCTGTCCGGCACGCTGCTGCATAGCGAACAGCCGCGTGTAGACCTCGACGACCGGGCCTACGCGGCGCGCCTCGGTGGCCCAGCTCGCCCATGCAATCTGATAGGCCGCCCAGGCGGTAACTACGTCGGGGTGATCAGCTAGGGCGTGGTCTTCGACGACGAAGGACCGTAAGCCCGTCGCGTCCCGATGCTTGACGGCGATCTGGGCGGGGTCATGGATCAAGAGAGGACGGTCGGGATCCGAAACAGCGTCGTTGTCCACCCACCCGAGGAGGTTCTGCGGCAGCTCGGGCGGCTGCGCTCTCCTGGGCCGCTTCAGCACCAGCCACTCTTCGGGCTGGTCTTGGGCGTCAATGGCGGTTTTGACTTCCGGTTGATCGGGAAGCTCGCTGAACCACAGCACATCGCCGCTCGCGCTGGCGTACTGATCCACGTCACGGACCGACTGCGTTCGCAGGTGGACGAGCTGAACTAGGAACTCGAACAGCGCGGCAGCGTGCTCCGCGGTGGTCTTCTTCGCGACCTGATCGCTCATCCGAGAAACCGCGCTTCCGCCGCGACGCAGCGCGCCCGCGAGGTCGCCACGTTCAGGCGGCGGAGCGAGCAGAGGAACTCCATGCCGCGGGGCGCCTCGGCGGCCGACGAGGTCGCCATCGAGTAGACGGAGATCGGCGCCTCCTGGCCTTGGAACTTGTCGATGGTGCCGACGCGGACACCGTCGACCGCCCCCGCGATCGCCCGGACCTGGGCGTTGGCGAAATCGACCGGGCCGCCGTTGGTCAGCTGCATCCGCCCGTCCGCGTGGTCGCATGTCGCGGGCGCGCGGGAACCAGGCCGGTGCCCGTCTGGACGGCGGCGGCGAAGCGCGCGGTCGGCGGCGAAGCGAGTGCCCTCACGCTCGGCGCATCGTCCCCCGGGCCCGTGACACCTTGGTTGTCACTCCACCCCGCGGGCGAGGGTCACCCGTGCGGGCGCGTCGGTAGCAGACGCGGTCAAGGCGGACTGACGAACGGCGGCGTCGAACATGAGAGGCGGATCGGCGGCCATCTCGAGTCCCTCAGGAAGACGCGGCTGGTTGACGCGCATCAAGCATACCTTGACCGGCAGCGCTCAGTACGCCGCGAGCTTCCGAATCCCCTCTGCGATCTTCTCCGGGTTCACCATGAACCAGTCCTCCAGGACGTGGTTGTAGGGCACGCCCGGGACGTCGGGGCCGGCGACCCGCATGACCGGCCCGTCGAGGTAGTCGAACGCCTCGTCGGCGACGATCGCGGCGATCTCGGCGCCGTAGCCGCCGAAGCGGTTGTCCTCGTACACGATCAGGCACTTGCCGGTCTTGCGGACCGATCCCAGCAGCGTCTCCACATCGAGCGGCCGCAACGTCCGGAGATCGACGACCTCGACGCTGATCCCCTCCTCCGCGACCCGCTCGGCGGCCTCGAGGGCGTAGTGGGCCATGAGCCCGTAGGCGACGACCGTCACCTGCGTGCCGACGTGCGTCACGGCCGCCTGCCCGATCGGCACCGTGTACTCCCCGTCCGGCACGTCCCCGCGCACGCTTCGGTACATCTTCTTGTGCTCGAAGAAGAGGACCGGGTCGTCGTCCCGGATCGCCGACCGGAGCAGCCCCTTCGCGTCGTAGGGTGTGGACGGCACGATCACCTTGAGCCCCGGCACGTGGGTGAAGAACGCCTCCACCGACTGCGAGTGGTAGAGCGCGCCATGGACGCCGCCGC
>JAJYNP010000111.1 GCA_021786265.1 Chloroflexota bacterium | reverse complement strand
GCCAGGCGGTGCTCCTCGCCCCCACCGACCTGCTGGCGCGGCAGCATGCGGAGACGCTGGCGGCGTTCCTGGAGCCGCTCGGACACGGCGTGACGCTGCTGACCGGGTCCCTCCCGGCCCTGGAACGGGAACGGGTGCTGGGCCTGATCGCGGGAGACGCCGGGCCGATGGCCCTGGTGCCGCCATCCGACGGCCGCGTCGTCGTCGGCACCCATGCGCTCCTGCAGGAGGCCGTCCGCTTCCGGGATCTCGCGCTGGTCGTCGTGGACGAGCAGCACCGCTTCGGGGTCGCGCAGCGCGAGGCGCTCGCGCAGAAGGGCCGCAATCCCCACGTGCTGCTGATGACCGCCACGCCGATCCCCCAGACGCTGGCGCAGGTGTTCTACGCGGACCTGGACGTCTCGGACCTGCGCACGCCACCGTCCGGACGCGTCCCGATCCGGACCGGGATCCGGGCCTTCAGCCAGCTCCTTGGCGATGATCCGGCGTCGCCGGGACGGGGGACGTGGCAGCTGGTGGCCCGCGAGCTCTCCGCCGCGCGCCGCGCGTTCGTGGTTGTGCCTCTGGTGGAGGAGGACGAGGCCGCGGAGACGATCGCGGTGGAGGACGCGGCCGCCATGCTGCGCGAGGCGCTTCCCCAGGCCGCGCGGCTGGCGGGTCTGCCCGCGGTGACGCCCCGGGTCGGGATCGTGCACGGACAGATGCCGGCCCGTGAACGTGACGCGGTGATGGATGCCTTCCGGCGCGGGGAGATCGGGGCGCTCGTTGGCACGACCGTGGTGGAGGTGGGCGTGGACGTGCCGGAGGCCACCGTGATGGTGATCCTGAACGCCGATCGGTTCGGCGTTGCCCAGCTCCACCAGCTGCGCGGCCGCGTCGGCCGCGGCGAGTGGCAATCCTGGTGCGTGCTCGTGTCCGACGCCACGGACCCCGTCGCCCGGGCTCGCCTGGAGGCAGTCGCGCAGACTCGCGACGGGTTCGTGCTGGCCGAGGAGGATCTCCGACTCCGCCGCGCCGGAGACCTGCTCGGGGTGCAGCAGAGCGGGCTGCCGCCGCTGCGGGTGGCGCGGCTCGATCTGCCCGCGGACCGGGACCTCTCCATGGCCGCGCGCGAGGAGGCACTGGCCATGGTCGACGCGGACGGGTCGCTCGATCCGTCGCTGGTGGCGCTGCGGCGCGAGCTGGCGTCGGGATGGCTGGCGCGGGTGGGGGCCGGCGAGGCGCTCCCCGAGGAGGGCGAGGCACGCCTCGAGGAGGGCGAGCTGCGCACGGTCGCCAGCCAGGGCACGCCGGCGCCGCCGGGACCGCGACACGGCGGAACGGGCCGGCGCGCCGCGGCCGCGGGCGCGCGCGCCCGGGGCGCCGGAGCATCGCGGCGCGAGGGGTCGGGCCGTGCCTGAGGCCGGCCGGGTCATCGCCGGTACGGCCCGGGGGCGTCGCCTGCTTCACCCCGGGACCGGCACCCGTCCCTTCGCCGACCGCGTCAAGCAGGCCATCTTCGGTTCGCTCGACCCGGTGCTGCCGGGCGCCCGCGTGCTGGATCTCTTCGCGGGGAGCGGCGCGGGCGGGATCGAGGCGCTCAGCCGCGGTGCGGCCGGCTGCGACTTCGTCGAGCGCGATGCCGGCGCCGCTCGCGTCATCGAGGAGAACCTGGAGCGCACGGGGCTCGCGGGACCGCACGCTCGCGTGCATCGCGCGGACGTGATGGCGTTCCTGTCGCGCGTCGCCGGCCTCTACGACGTCGTGCTGGTCGATCCGCCGTTCGGGGACGCTGGTATGCTCGGGGTGCTGGAGCGGCTCGGGGCGGGTGGCCTGGTTGGGCCGGGCTCCCTGGTCGTGGCCCGCCACTTCTGGCGAGACGAGCTGCCGGAACGGGTGGGCCGGCTGGTGCGGCAGCGGGAGCGACGGGTCGGCGAGGGCGTGGTCACCGTCTACGGCGTGGAGCGCGAGGAGGGCGACGAACCCGATGAGCCGACGGGCCGGACGGCTGGATGACCGGCGGGAGGGAAGGATGAGCGTCGCGATCTACCCGGGCTCGTTCGACCCGATCACGTTCGGTCACCTCGACATCATCGGGCGCGCCGCGCGCGTGTTCGATCGGCTCGTGGTCGCGATCCTGGAGAACCCGAAGAAGACGGCCTTGCTCGGCGAGGACGACCGCGCCGACGTGATCCGGCGGGCCATCGAGGAGGAACTCTCGGCAGACGTCGTGCGGCGGGTGTCGATCGAGCGGTTCGGCGGGCTCACGGTCGAGGCCGCGCGCCACCACGGGGCGAGCTTCATCGTGCGGGGGCTGCGCGCGGTGAGCGACTTCGAGTCCGAGCTGCAGATGGCGCACTTCAACCGCAAGCTCGCGCCCGGCATCGATACGGTGTTCTTCATGACGTCCCTGGAGTACGCGTACCTGAGCTCCAGCCTGGTGAAGGAGATCGCGAGGTTCGGCGGCGACGTGCGCGCGATGGTGCCGACCGCCGTTGCGGAGCGCCTGGAGGTCGCGCCGCCGGCCGAGTGGAGCAGGCACCCGGCAGTGGGCTAGAATGGCGCGTCAGTCCGGGATGCCCTCCCGGGCCGGCTCAGGAGGTTCCCGCCATCGACATCATCTTCCTCGTCGAGCGACTCGAATCGGTCGTGGCCAACGGGAAGCGGCTGCCCCTCACGAACAACGTCGTCGTGGACCAGGCGACGGCGCTCGACCTGATCGACCAGCTGCGCGTCGCCGTGCCCGAGGAGGTGCGGCAGGCGAAGCGGGTGAACCAGGAGTCCGAGCGCATCCTCGAGAAGGCGCAGGAGGAGGCGGACCGGATCGTGGCGCGCGCGCAGGAGCAGGCGGCGTTCCTGATCGAGGAGCGCGAGCTCACGCGTGCCGCCGAGACCCGGTCGCAGGAGATCGTCGCCGAGGGGCATCGTGACGCCGATGAGATCCGGCGGGGCGCGGACGAATATGCCGCGAGCGTCCTGGTGCGCCTGGAGGGCGAGTGCGTGAAGGCGCTGCAGAGCATCCGGCACGGGATCCAGATGCTGGACGAGCGGCGCGGCGTCGAGCCCGAACCCGACGAGGCGATGCCCGAGGAAGAGCCGAGCCGCATGGCGGGCCATGCTCGCGTTTAACGTCGCGGGCCTCATGGGCTCGGTCGCCGGGACCGATCGCCGGTACGAGATCAGGGACGCGCGGCTGGATCTGCCGGACGATCTGCGGCTCGCCTCGCCCATCAGTGGGCGCGTGCGGCTGTCCCGGACGTCCCGCAGCATCCTCGCGGACGCCGACCTGACGGCGGCCCTCGCCGAGACGTGCAGCCGGTGCCTGAGGCCGATCGTGACCCCGGTGCACGTGGAGCTGCGCGAGGAGGCGCTGCCGTCGATCGACCTGCACACGGGCCTGCCGCTCGACACCAGCGCCGAGCCCGATGCCCTGCGGATCGACGAGCACCACGTGCTGGACCTCGGCGTCCCGGTGGGGGAGGCGATCTCGATGGCCGAGCCGATCGCCCCGCTCTGCCGGCCAGACTGCCGTGGTCTGTGCCCGGTCTGCGGTGCCGACCTGAACGACGATCCCACGCACGAACACCGGGACGAACCGATCGATCCGCGGCTGGCCGCGCTGGCCGACTGGCAGCCTCTCGGGGCCGACGAACGCACCCGCTGACCCACCACGCCGCCGGCGCGGCCATGCACGAGGAGACATTCATGGGCCTACCCAAGCGCAAGACCTCTCACGCCGCACAGGGCGACCGCCGCGCGCACCAGGCGCTCACGGTTCCCAGCGTGGAGTCCTGCCCGCACTGCCACGAGCCGAAGCTCAGCCACCATGCCTGCCCGAATTGCGGCTGGTACGCCGGCCGCGAGGCCGTACACATCAAGACGAAGACCACCGGCGAGTCGGGCCGGGCCTGACGGCAGCCGGAGCGCGGGGAGCCGGGACGAGATGGACATCCGCTCGGTCGCCGTCCCGCTTGCAGCAACCGAGCGGCGCGTGCGCGTGGCCGTGGATGCCCTCGGGGGCGACCACGGGCCCTCCGAGGTCGTGCCCGGCGCCCTGGCATGGGCACGGGAGCACCCCGACACGGACCTCGTCCTGGTCGGGGACGAGGCGCAGATCGCGCCGTACGTCCAGGGGGGTCTGCCGTCGCACGTGACGCTGGTGCCCGCGTCCGAGCTCGTGGCGATGGACGAGCAGGCGGCGGCCGCCGTGCGACGCAAGCGGGACGCCAGCATCAACGTCGCCATGCGCCTCGTGCGGGAGGGGCGGGCGGACGCGGTCGTGACGGCGGGTCACACGGGTGCCGGCGTCGCGGCGGCCATCCTGTACCTCGGGCGCCTGCCGGGCGTGGACCGACCGGCTCTTGCCGTCCAGATGGTGAGCGACAAGGGGCCGTTCGTGCTGCTCGACATCGGCGCGACGACGGACTCCAGCGGGCTCAACCTCTCGCAGTATGCCCGCATGGGTGCGATCTACGCGGAGAAGGTGCTCGGCGTGCGCGATCCCTCGGTCGCGCTCCTCTCGATCGGCGAGGAGGGCGGCAAGGGCGAACGACGCGTGCAGGAGGCGACCGCGATGCTCGCGGAGGGCGACCTGCGCTTCGTGGGCAACGTCGAGGGCAAGGACCTCGTGGCGCACCTGGCGGACGTGGTGGTGTGCGACGCCTCGGTCGGGAACGTCACCATGAAGTTCTTCGAGGGGCTCTCCGGGTTCATCTTCGACCTGTTGCGGCGCGAGTTCCGCCGCCCGCCGCTGGGTCCCCTGGGGTACCTGCTGATGCGGCCCGGCATCGCCCGGATCCGGGAGCGGTTCGACTACGAGAAGCTCGGCGGCGCGCCGCTCCTGGGCGTCCGTGGCACCGTGATCATCACGCACGGCCGGGCGCGGGCGCGCATGATCTCCTACGCGGTGGGGGTGGGCGCCGCTGCGGCACGGGCGCGCGTGCCGCAGCTGATCGCGGATGCGCTCGCCCCCCGGACGCGCCCCGGCGAGCCGGCGAGCGCGGGCGCCACGGAGACGGTGTGATGGCGGGTGGACGGGACGACACGGACCGATCCCCGGGTGTGGACGGGCCCGTCGGGCAGGTGCCCGCGGGCGAGGCTGCCGTGCGCATGCTGACGGTGCGGCGGCGGGTGATCGGGGCGATGGCCCGCGCCGCCGCCGAATCGCAGCCCGGCGTGCTGCGGGTCGGACGAGGCGGAGCCGCCTTCTGGGCCTGGCTGGCCGGCCCGGCCGTGACCGCCCGGCTGCGGGACGGCCGGGTGCACGTCCGGCTCTTCGTGGTGGCACGGTCGGGCGAGCCACTCGCCGCCCTCGCATCGCGCGTGCGGCGGTCCATCGCGGAGACGATCGAGCGCCAGCTGGGGCTCGATCTCGGCGAGGTGACGATCCTCGTCGACGGCGTCGGCGACTGACGCGTGTCACCGGATCCGGCGGCCGAGTGCCACGCGGCGCGGCGTGCCGCACGTCGCCTCGCGCTCGCGGCGGTCTTCGAGGCTGACTTCGGGCAGCGGACCGCCTCCGCCGCGCTGGAGCGCCAGTTGTCGGATGTCGGCGCGGACGAGGAGACCACCGACTACGCCCGCGCCCTCGTGGGCGCGGTCGTGCGTCACCGGGACACCATCGACGCGCAGATCGAGGCCGCGGCGCCCGCGTACCCGGTTGTCCAGCTGGCCCGAATCGACCGCGCGCTCTTGCGTTCGGCGCTCGGGGAACTGCTACACTCCGCGACGACACCGGCCCGAGTGGTCATCGCCGAATGGGTCGGTCTGGCGCGAACCTACAGTGGGGAGCCTGCCCGTCGGCTCCTGAACGGCGTCCTCGGACGGATCGCAGGCGAGGCAGGATTGGCCGGGCCCACCCGGAGGGACGGGGATCGCGAGTCCCGGCGGCGACCGACCGCCAGGATCAGGAGGTAGGACTGGTGACGGCATCAACCTACGAGCGGCTCAAGAAGATCGTTGTCGAGCAGCTCGGCGTGGACGAGGATGAGGTCAAGCCCGAGGCGTCGTTCGTGGACGACCTCAACGCGGACTCTCTGGATCTCGTCGAGCTGATCATGAGCCTCGAGGAAGAGTTCGGCACCGAGATCTCGGACGAGGACGCCGAGAAGATCCGCACGGTCCAGGACGCGGTCGACTACATCGACGAGCACGCCGCGCAGTAGCCCACTGCGCCTTTTGATGGACCCGGCAGGCGAGCTCGCGACGCGGCTCGGCCTGCCGGTCGTAGACCGTGCCCTGCTCGAGCGGGCACTGGTCCACGGCAGCTTCACCAACGAGCACCCCGACGCGCCGACCGGGTCGAACGAGCGGCTCGAGTACCTCGGCGATGCGGTGGTGTCGCTGGTGGTGTCCGAGGCGCTGTACGAGCGCCATCCCGAGGAGGACGAGGGCGCGCTCACGGCGCGCCGCTCGGCCCTGGTTTCGACACAGGCCCTGGCGCGGATGGCCGGGCGGCTCGGCCTGGACGAGCTGATCGTGCTGGGCCAGGGCGCCGAGCGCACCGGCGAGCGTCGGCGGGCATCGGTGCTCGCCGCCACCTTCGAGGCGGTCGTCGCGGCCGTCTACCTCGACCAGGGCTTCGCCACCGTTCGGGCCTGGCTGACGGGTCTGCTGGCCGACCTGCTGGACGCGAAGATCCCCGTCGCGAGCCTGAAGTCGCCGAAGAGCCGCCTGCAGGAGATCAGCTACGTGCGATGGGGGGCACCTCCGGCGTACCGGCTCGTGAGCGCGGTGGGGCCCGACCATGCGAAACGGTACGTGGTCGACGTGCTCGTCGGGGACCGCACGCTGGGTCGCGGCGAAGGCGGCAATCGGCGCAACGCCGAGACGGAGGCGGCGGCCCACGCGCTCGAGGTGCTGGAGGTGACCCGCGAGGTGGCGCCGGCCCGCGAGGTGGCGCAGGTTCCCGACGAGTCACCGGCCCCCGAGGTACCGCCATCCCCCGAGGGACCCTCCGGGGAGTCCCGGACGTGACATCCGGCCGATGGGGGCCGGGCCGATGACCGTTCGCGGTCGACTGCGCGCGCTCCGCATGGTCGGCTTCAAGTCGTTCGCCGAACGCACCGAGGTCGAGTTCGGCGCGGGCATCAGCGCCGTGATCGGCCCCAACGGGAGCGGCAAGAGCAACCTGGCGGATGCCCTGCGGTGGGCGCTGGGCGAGCAGGGCCGGTCGCTGCGGATCCGCCGCGCGGAGGACGTGATCTTCGCGGGGTCGGAGCGGCGCCACGCGATCGGGATGGCCGACGTGACGCTGGTGCTCGACAACGCCGACGGCCTCCTGCCGCTCGACTTCTCCGAGGTGGCGCTGGGCCGGCGGCTCTTTCGTTCCGGCGAGAACGACTACCTGGTGAACCGCCAGCGGGTGCGTCACCGCGATCTCGTGGACCTTCTCGACGCGGCGAACATCGCCGAGAACGCCTTCCTGTTCATCGGCCAGGGCATGGTGGACCAGGCGCTGTCGCTCCGACCCGAGGAGCGCCGGGTGCTGTTCGAGGAGGTCGCCGGGGTCCGGCGTCACGAACGGCGCCGCCGGCAGGCCGAGACCCAGCTGACGGAGGCGGAGGCGAACCTGGCGAGGGTACGGGACGTGCTCGCCGAGCTGCGCCCCCAGGCCCGCCGCCTGGCGCAGCAGGTGGAGCAGGAGCAGGCACGCCGGTCCGCCGCGGACGAGCTTGCCGCGGCGCTCGTCGTCGCGGCGCACGCCCGTGCGAACGCGACCGCGAAGGCGGGGACGGCGGCGGCTGTCTCCCTGGAGGAAGCGCGCCAGTCCGCGGCGGCTGCGCAGGCCGAGCTCCGGGCGACCGAGGCGCTCGCGGTGACGCTGTCGGCCCAGCTCGCCGCGCGCGCTGAGACGGAGCGCGGGGTCCGGGCCGATCTCGAGAGCCTGACGGCCGCGCTGACCACGGCACGGCTCGCGCACGGCCGCGCGGAGTCGGCGCTCGAGGCGCTGGAACGGGATCGGCGGCGCATCGAGGCGGAGCGAGCCCAGGTCGAGGCCCGCATGGAGACGGCGCGACGGGCTGCCGCCGCACCGATCGTCGCCGATGACCCCACGGCGTCCGCCGACCTCGCCGAGGCGGAACAGGCGCTCGCGGAGGCGCTGACGGAACTCGCCCAGCTGCGCGCCGCCGCTCGCGCGGCCGGCGACCGCGAGGCAGCGATCCGGCGGGCCGAGGCGGCGCGCGCGGCGGACCTGGAGGCGGCCCGGCGCCGCGCGGGCGAAGCACGCCGCGTGCTGGCGGAGCAGGAAGGACGTCTCGCGAGAGCCGAGGAGATCGCGCGCTCGGCGGAGGACCGGCGCGCCCTTGCCGTGCGCGGGCAGCAGGAGACAGCCGCGCGGGAATCCAGCGCCGATGCCCTCGAGGCCTCGGCCCGGAACGCCGCCGACCGGGCCGAGTCGCGGTGGCGGGAGCGCCGGACCGCGGCCGAGAACGCCTTGGCGCGACTGGAAGCCGCCCGCGCCCGGTTGGCGTCGCTGGATGAGCGGATCACCGCCGAGGAGGGGCTCGCGATCACGCAGGCGGCGAGGCGGCGAGGGGGCACGCGCGTCGGCGAGGGACTGGACGTCGAGCCGGCGCTCCGGGCCGCGGTCGAGGCGGCGCTGGGCGACGCCATCCGGGCCGCCGCGCTCGGCCGCGATCGCGTTCCCGGGCTGCGCGGCGAGCGCGGGCTGGTGGTGATGTCCGACGTCGCCGTGCATCGCGCGGCCGAGCGCGACGCAGAGCGGGCGCGCTCGGCCGCCGCCGCCGCCGGAGGGGGCACCCTGGTCGACGCGGTGCGACGGGATCCGGGCGGAGTGGCCAGCCGGCTCCTCGCCACCGCGCTGTGGGTGCCCACGCTCGAGCACGCGCTGGAGATCGGGCCGGCCCTGCCGTCGGGATGGTCGGTGGCGAGCCGGGACGGGGATCTCGTCACGGCGTCCGGCCTGGTGGGACTCGGAGGAGGCGGCAGCCTGCTGGAGCGCCGTGCGGAGCGGGACGCGCTGGCGGTCGAGGTGGAGAGCCTGGCCGGGACCGCGGCGGCGACGCGCCGGGAGAGCGACGAGGCGCGGGGCGCGGCGGCGACGGAGAGCGTCGCCCGGGACGATGCTCGTCGTGAGGCGGAGCAGGCGAGACGCGACCGGCGGGCGGCCGACGAAGCGGAACGCGCCGCCGGCCGCGCCGCGGAGGCCGCGGTCCGCGAGCTCGCCTGGGAACGTGCCCAGGCGGAACGCCTGCGCGCCGAGGCAGCACGAGCCGGGGCCGCGCTCGAGACGCTCGAGGCGGAGGCCGCGGCATGGGACGTTGCCGACCAGCCGGAGCTCCGGGACGCCGCGGGTGCCGCGGCCGTGGTGACGTGGGATCAGCGCGTGGCCGAGCTGCGGCGCCGGCGGGACAGGCTTGCGGCCACCGCGCAGGAGCGTGCGGCGGAGCGGCGGCGCGCCGAGGACGCACGGAATCGCGCGGAGGCAGCGATCGCGATCGACGAGGCTCGGCTCGAGTCCCTCGCGCGGGAGTCGACGGCCCTGGCCAGTACCCTCGAGCAGGCGGCGGCCGACCGGGCACGGGGGGCTGCCGAGGCGGCGGCCATCGCGGAGCGGGAGCGGGCGGCGCGGGCGGCGCTCGACGCGGTGCTGGTGGCCGGGGGAGGGGAGCGCGAGGATCTCGCGCGGGCCGAGCGGGCGGCGGCGGCACATCGCGAGCGCCTGCGGGGGCTGGACGATCGCGCGCGGGCGGCGGAGGTTGCCGATCTCGAGGCGCGGCTGGCGCGCGAGTCGATGCGCGAGCAGGTCCTGGTCGAACTGGCGTCGTTGGGTCCGGCCGGGCTCAGGGCGCTCGTGTCCGTCGCGGAACAGGCGGGCGTCGCGGCCGGAACGGACGAGACGGCAGACGATCCCGCAATCGCACTCGAGGCTGCGCTCGACGAGGCGGTCCGGCACTGGGACCGGGAGCCGGCCCCCACCGAGGTCCCGGCGGCTGCGCGGCTCTCGGCACTGCGCCGCCGGTTCCACGACCTGGGGGCGGGCAACCCGCTCGCCGTGGAGGAATACGGCGAGGTCAAGGCGCGCCTCGACGGGCTCGAGGCCCAGCGGGAGGACCTGGAGCGAGCCATCCGGTCGACCCGCGACCTGATCGGGGAGCTCGACCGCCTGATAGCCGACCAGTTCCGCGCGACGTTCGCCGCGCTCGAGGACGCCTTCGGGCGCCGGTTCACGCAGCTCTTCGGCGGTGGCGTGGCGCGCCTGAGCCTCACGGATCCCGACGATCTCGACGCGACGGGGGTCGAGATCATGGCGCAGCCACCCGGCAAGAAGCGGCAGCCGCTGGCGATGCTGTCGGGCGGCGAGCGCGCGCTCACGGCGGTCGCGCTCCTGTTCGCCATGCTCGAGGTCCGGCCCGTCCCGTTCTGCGTGCTCGACGAAGTGGACGCCGCGCTCGACGAGGCCAACGTCGGGCGGTTCACGGATGCGCTGCGGGATCTCGCGCTCCGGACGCAGTGCGTCGTGATCACGCACAACCGCGGTACGATCGAGGCCGCGGACGCGCTCTACGGCGTCACCATCGGCGACGACGCGGTGAGCCGGGTGATCTCTCTCCGCCTCGAGGAGGCGCGGACGATCGTCGAGGCGGCGACGGCCGTCTGACGCGGGTGGTGGCCCGGCCGAACGGTCGGGCGACCGGCATCGGTCACGACAGGAGGGATGGGCCCGGATGTTCTGGCGACGAAGCAGGCGCGAGCCCGTGCCGGAGGAGGAGCAGCCCGGCAAGGCAGGCGCGACCGGCCTGGTCGTCGAAGGGCACGACCAGCTCGATGAGGCGCCCGGCGAGCCCGAGGAGGAATCCGGCGAGCCCGAGGCCGCCACCGCGGCACCACGCCCCGGCGCGCTCTGGGGTCCGGGTATCGGTCCGGCGCCCGCGCCGATCGGTCCCGCGCTGGACACCTCCGCCCCGGGCCAGGCGGCCGCCGCACCGGGCGGAGCCCCCGCCTCCTCCACCCCGGACGCGGCGCCTGTCCCGTCCGGCCAGCCGGCCGCGACCATCGCGGACGGCCTGCAGGCCAGCCGGCGCGGCTTCATGGCGCGCCTCCACGGCATCTTCCGGGCCGGATCGGTGGACGAGGAGACCTGGGAGGAGGTCGAGGAGACCCTGATCGCCGGGGATGTCGGGGCCCGCCTGGCGATGGACGTCGTGGGGCGGGCGAGGTCGCGGCACGACCAGGGCGGACCGGAGGCCGCCGTCCGCGCCGAGCTCGCTCACCTGCTGCCCCCCGCTTCCCCGGGTCCCTGGCGTCCCGGCCGCCCGGACCCGTCGATGCCGGCCGTGGTCCTGGTCGTGGGCGTCAACGGCACCGGCAAGACCACGTCGATCGCGAAGATCGCGGCGAGGTTCGCGAGCGAGGGCGATCGCGTGATCCTCGCGGCCGCCGACACGTTCCGGGCCGCGGCCATCGAGCAGCTCGAGACGTGGGCCCGTCGCCTGGACCTGCCCGTGGTCGCGCACAAGGCCGGCGCGGACCCGGCGGCCGTGGTCTTCGATGCGCTGGACGCCGCCGTGGCACGGGGCGCCGACGTCGTGATCGTCGACACCGCGGGACGTCTCCACACGCGACACAACCTGATGGAGGAGCTGACCAAGATCCGGCGCACCATCGACCGGCGGCTGCCGGGCGTGACGCCCGACGTCCTGTTCGTGCTCGACGCGACCACCGGCCAGAACGGGCTCGCGCAGGCGAAGGCGTTCCACGATGCAACCGGCCTCACCGGGATCGTCCTGACCAAGCTCGACTCGACGGCCAAGGGGGGGATCGTCTTCGCCATCGAGCAGGCCCTGGGCGTCCCGGTCGTGTTCGCCGGCGTCGGCGAGCGCGTGGTCGACCTGGTCGACTTCGACCCTGCTTCGTTCGTCGAGGCGCTCTTCGCCTGACCGCTCGGCGGCCCCCAACCTCGCGCGAGCGGGGGGCGGCCAGCCTCGCGGACGCGGCCCCGGGCCCTGCCGCGAACGGGGGCGACACGGCTCTCGGGACCCGGTACACTTCCGCTGCGCCGGCACGCAGCCGGCATCCCCGGTGTCGCCAGAACCCGCGCACCACCACGGCGCCCCGCCCACGGACGCCACCAGGAGCAGATCCCGCCCGTGTTCGACGCCCTGTCCGATCGCCTGCGAGACGTCCTCGGCCGCCTGACGGGCCGGGGCCACGTCACCGAGGCGGACGTCGACGCCGCCATGCGCGAGGTCCGGCTCGCGCTCCTGGAGGCCGACGTCAACTACCGCGTCGTCAAGGACTTCGTGGCCCGGATCCGCGCGCGTGCCGTCGGCGCCGACATCCTGGAGAGCCTGAACGCAGGGCAGCAGGTCATCAAGATCGTCAACGAGGAGCTCACCGCGCTCCTCGGGCAGGGGGACCGCACGTTCCGGCTGACCGGCCAGCCGGCGATCGTCGCGCTCGTCGGGCTCCAGGGCTCGGGCAAGACGACGTCTGCGGCAAAGCTCGCCCGGTACCTCGTCAGGCAGGGCCGGCAGCCGCTCATGGTGGCGGCCGATCCGTACCGGCCCGCGGCCGTGGACCAGCTCGAGCAGCTCGGCCGCAGCCTGTCGATCCCCGTGTACACGGCCCCGCAGGGAACCCCCGTGGTCCGCATCGCGCAGGACGGCGTGGCACAGGCGAAGCGCACCGGGCGCGACGTGGTGATCCTCGACACGGCCGGGCGGCTGACGGTCGACGAGGCACTCATGGAGGAGATCCGGCAGGTCGCGGCGGCGGTGAAGTCGAGCGAGACGCTGCTGGTGGTGGACGCCATGACCGGCCAGGAGGCCGTGAACGTCGCCCAGGCGTTCGCTGCAACGGTGCCGCTCACGGGGCTCGTGCTGACCAAGATCGACGGCGATGCGCGCGGTGGCGCGGCGCTCTCGATCGGGGCGGTCAGCGGGCTGGCCGTCAAGTTCCTGGGGACCGGGGAAAAGACCGACGCGCTCGAGCCGTTCTACCCCGATCGGCTGGCCGGGCGGATCCTGGGGATGGGCGACGTGCTGACCCTGATCGAGCGTGCCCAGGAGACGTTCGACGCGAAGGCCGCCGAGAAGGCGGCGGAGAAGCTCCGGAAGAACGCGTTCACGCTGGACGACTTCCTGGAGCAGATGCAGCAGATGAAGCGGATGGGCCCCATCGGCCAGCTCCTCGAGATGATCCCCGGCATGCGCGGCCTTGCGAAGGAGGCGCAGGGCGCGGCGGACCGCGGGGAGTTGAAGCACGTAGAGGCGATCATCCAGTCGATGACCCGCCAGGAGCGGGCCGACCCCACGATCCTCAACGCGTCCCGGCGGCGGCGGATCGCGCGTGGCTCGGGCACGAGCCTGCCGGACGTCAACCGCCTGGTGAAGCAGTTCGGCGAGATGCAGAAGCTCGTGCGAATGATGCAGCGACAGGGAGGACGGCGGCCGCCGCTGCCGTTTGGGAGATGACGAACGATCAGCCCAGTGCCACCGCCGGCCCGGCCGGGGATGTGCCGACTACCCAGATGCCCACCCTGATGGACACCCCCGGGAACCCGCCGGCACCCGAGCCCGCGACTGACGGGTTGGCAGGCCCGCCGGTGCAGCCGCCCTCGGCCACGGTGCCGGCCGGCCGGGCCCGCCCGTGGCGATGGTGGATGGCGATTGCCGCGACGGTGGTTGTGATCGCTGCCGGGGCCGGCGTCGCGCTCGTGACCACGCGCGCGTCCGCGTCGGCGACGCTCGCCTACGTGCCCGCGAACGCGATCGTCTACGTGGAGGGCCGGCTCGACATGCCGGGCGATCAGGGGGCGACGCTCGCGTCGTTCCTGTCGCACTTCCCCGGCTTCTCCGACACCTCGAACCTGCAGACGAAGCTCAACGAGACCTGGGACCGGCTGCTCGGCCAGATCCCTGGCAACCCGTACACCTACAGCGCGGACGTCGCCCCGTGGGTCCAGGGCACCGTGGCGGTCGCCGTCCTGCCGGGCGCCAGCCCATCGGCCCCAGAGGCCGTCGCGCTCGTGGCGGTCGCCGACCAGGCGAAGGCGCAGGCCGAGCTCGACAAGATCGTCGCCCACGCGAAGTCCGGCGGCGCGCAGCCCGCGCAGTCGACCGTTGGCGGCGCCACTGTCTGGACGTTCCCGGCGCCCGCGGGAAGCACGGCCGCCGCAGGCCACGCCATGAGCGTCGCCCTGCTCCCGGGGATGCTGGTCGTGGCCAACGACACCGCCGCGATCTCGGTGGTCCAGGACGTCAAGTCGGGCGGCGCCTCCAGCCTCGCATCCTCCCAGGCGTATCGCGACGCGTCGGCCGGGGCCGCCTCGAGCGACCTCGCGTCGATCTACGTCTCGACCGCGTCGCTCCGGCGGCAGGTCACCGCGCTCGTGCCGAGCACGGCACCGGCCACATCTCCGCTCGCGTCCTCCCTGGTCGCGTGCGCGGCACAGGCGATCCCGACCAGCGCGTACGGCACGCTCCGCGCCGAGGCGGACCAGCTCGTGGCGGATCTCCGGGCGCCGCTGCCCGCCGGGTCGTCGCCGTCCCCGGCGCGCCAGTCAGCCCTGGTCGACCACGTCCCGGGCAACGCGCTCGCCTATCTCGAGACCCACGACCTGGGAAAGGCCCTGGCGTGCCTGGTCACCCAGGTCAAGGCGGCGATCCCCGCGGCGTCCGGCGGTTCCTCGTCGAACGTCGGGCAGGTCGAAGGGATGCTGGGCGGACAGCTCGAGTCGTTCGTGTCCTGGCTGGGCGACGCCGGCATCGTCGTGGAGGCCCCGGCGGCAGGTCAGCAGCTCCCGTCGGTCGGGATCATCGCGACCGTGACGGACGCCACGCTGGCCGCGCAGCGCCTGGGCCAGCTGCAGTCACTCGCGGGTCTCGCGGCCGCGAGTGGCCTCGCGGGAATCAGCGTCTCCACTGAGCAGGACGGGTCGGCGACCATCACGACCCTCTCCGTGGCGTCGTCGGCTCTGGCGGTCCCCGGCGCTACCGGGGGAGCCGGTGGCACGCCGCCATCCGTCTCCATAAGCTGGACGCTGTCCGACGGTCGGTTCGTCCTGGGGCTCGGGCCGAGCGTGGTCCGGAGCTTCCTGGACCTGCCGGCCGGGCGGAGCCTCGGCACCACCCCGGCGTTCAGCGCGGCCCTGGCCTCCGCGGGTGGGCCGTCGACGGCGGGCCTCGCCTACCTCGACCTGCGCGCCATCCGCGCCATGGCCGAGTCGGTGATCCCGTCCGCCGACCGGTCGAACTACGAGGCAGACATCCGGCCGTACCTGCTCCCGTTCGATCGGCTGGTCGCCGTCAACGGCGTGGAAGGGTCCACGATCACGACCCGCGCGATCGTCACCGTCAGCAACCCGCAGTAGCCAGGAAAAGTACAAGGAGGTTTCGCTTGTCCGTCAGGATCCGTCTCTCGCGCGTCGGCGCGACCAAGCAGCCCGCGTACCGCGTGGTCGTCATGGACAGTCGGAGCGCCCGGGATGGCCGCGCGATCGAGACGATCGGGCACTACAACCCGCGCACCGACCCGGTCGAGTTCCAGGTCGACGCGGAGAAGGCGACACGCTGGATGAGCCAGGGCGCCACGCCCTCGGAGACCGTGGAGCGGCTGTTCCGCCGCGCCGGCATCCTGCCGAGCGCCAGGTAGGGAAGCGAGGAGAGACCGGGATGGGTGCGGTCGAGCTCGTGGAGTACGTCGCGCGTTCCCTCGTGGACGAACCCGATGCGGTGACCGTGGGGGTCCACGAGGACCGCGAGGGCACCGTCATCGAGCTGCACGTGGCCGAGGACGACATGGGAAAGGTGATCGGCCGGAACGGCAGCGTCGCCAAGGCGCTCCGAACCCTGCTCAAGGTCATGTCGGCCAGGCAGGGCGAATCGATCTCGCTCGAGATCGTCTGAGCGTGCCCCAGGAGGGCGAGCGGCTCGTCGTCGGGCTCGTCCGGGGCGTTCACGGCCTGGACGGGACGGTCCGGGTCGAGCCGCTCTCCGACGACACCGGGCGGTTCGAGCCCGGCTCCCGCCTGCACCCGGAGGGGAGCCGGCGCCGGCTCACGGTCGAGTGGGCGCAGGCCGACCCGCCGGGGATCCTGGTGCGCTTCCGCGAGGTGCACGCGCGGGAGGCCGCCGATGGTCTGCGCGGCGTGTACCTCGAGGTGGTCGTGCCGTCCGGGGAGCTCGGACCGGACGAGTACTGGTGGCACCAGGTGATCGGCGTGCCCGTGACGACCGGGTCCGGCGAGGCGCTGGGCCAGGTCGACGACGTGTTCCGCGCCGGGGGCGGCGAGGTCTACGTAGTGCGCGGGGGACCGCGGGGCGAGCTGCTGGTCCCGGCCGTGCGATCGGTGATCCGGGAGTTCGCGCCGCGCCAGGGGCGCCTGGTGGTGGATGCGGAGGCGCTGGGGCTCGACGAGGTCCGGCCCAGGCGCCGGCGGGGCAGGCGCTCGTCGAAGGCGGGCCCGGCGGTTGCCGGCGAACCGATGGCTCTGGGCGAACCCGGGACGCCCGAGCTGCCCGCGCCCGAGCTGCCCGCGCCCGACCTGCCGGTGGGCGCCGACGAGCCCGCGGCGGCGGGCGACGCGGACCGGGGGACGGCCGGCTGACGTGCGCATCGACGTCGTCTCGCTCTTTCCCGCACTGTTTCCCGGGCCCCTGGCCGAGAGCATCCCCGGGCGTGCCCTGGAGCGTGGCCTCGCGGAGCTCCACAGCCACGACCTTCGCCAGTGGGGGCTGGGGCGGCACCGGAGCGTGGACGACTACACGTACGGCGGCGGCGCCGGCATGGTCCTCCGTCCCGAGCCCGTGGCCGCGGCGCTCGACGCGGTGCGCGGCGCGGACGGCTTCGTGATCCTGGTCGATCCCGGCGGGGAACGGTTCTCCCAGGCGCGCGCCCGGGACCTCGCCGCCCGGTCCCACCTGGTGATCGTCTGTCCCCGCTACGAGGGCGTCGACGACCGGATCAGGCGGATGGTCGACCTGGAGCTGTCGATCGGCGACTACGTGCTCTCGGGCGGCGAGCTGCCCGCGCTGGTGGTGATCGACGCCCTCCTGCGGCTCCTCCCCGGGGCCATCGATGCGGCATCCACCGAGGAGGAGTCATTTGCCGGCGGGCTGCTCGAGTACCCGCAGTTCACGCGTCCGCCCGAGTTCCGCGGCGAGCGGGTCCCCGAGGTGCTGGTGAGCGGCGACCACGCGGCCGTGGCTCGGTGGCGCCGCGAACAGGCGCTGGCGCGCACGCGACGGAACCGCCCGGACCTGCTCGCGCCCGCTGCGCCGGGCGACTCGCCCGCTCGCGAGGGCGGCCGGGATCGGGACGAAGGCCGATCGGGGCGGCACGGCCGGTCCAGGGAGGACGACGCGGAACGATGGGAGCGCGCGGCGGACGGGGGGACGGAGTCCTGACGCCGCCGTCTGCTATACTCCGCCCTCGTTCGACCGACCATCTCCGCCTGCCCAGCGGCCGGCGCCAGCCTGAGTGAGTGACTTCCTGTGAACGTGCTCGACGCCGTCACCGCGGATCAGCTCCGCACCGACCTGCCTGAACTCGCCTCGGGCGACACCGTGCGCGTGGCCGCCAAGGTCATCGAGGGGAACCGCGAGCGGATCCAGGTCTTCGAGGGGACCATCATGCGGCTCCGCGGCGGCGGCATCGGCCGGTCGATCACCGTCCGAAGCGTCCGCAGCGGCGTGGGTGTCGAGCGGACGTTCAAGGTCAACTCGCCGCGCATCGACAAGATCGAGGTCGTGCGGCACGGTGTGGCGCGCCGGGCGCAGCTCTACTTCCTGCGGAAGCGCGTCGGCAAGGCCGCCAGCCTCCGCGAGCGCCGCACCAGCTAGGCCCGGGCGGGATGCGCGAGACCTCCCGCCGCTCGAACGACACCATCGGCCCAACCGGGACCGGGCAACGCGCGCCCGCCGCGCGGGGCTCCGCGTCCCCGGCCCGGACGTCCGCTACGGCGGCAGGGCGGCGCGCACCCGCGCGGGTCATCGATCCGACCCTCCGCTACGAGCGCGAGCTGTGGCGTGCCGGGCTGGTGCGTGTCGCGGGTGTCGACGAGGTGGGCGTCGCGCCTGCCTCCGGTCCGGTCCTCGCGGCGGCCGTGATCATGGCGCCCAACTGCCGCCGCATCCCCGGCGTGCGCGACTCCAAGATGCTCTCCGGCGCCCAGCGCGAGCAGCTCTACCCGGTCATCCTGCGCCGCGCGGTGACGGTGGGCATCGGGGCCGCCTCCGTCGCCGAGATCGATGCGCTCAACATC
This sequence comes from Chloroflexota bacterium, assembly GCA_021786265.1. The sequence continues at coordinate 19,028 of JAJYNP010000111.1, read as the reverse complement.
TACCAGGCCACCCACCTCGCCATGCGGCGGGCGATCCACAGGCTCGGTGGGCACGAACACGTCCTGGTCGACGGGCTGCGCATCCGCGACTTCGAGGCGCAGGTCGGCCCCTACGACGCCATCGTGGACGGCGACGCCCTCTGCTACTCGATCGCGTGCGCGTCGATCGTCGCGAAGGTGATCCGCGACCGGCTCATGACGAAGCTGGCGGCACGCCACCCGGGATACGGGTGGGAGCGCAACGCGGGCTATGCCACGCGCGAGCACCGCACGGCCATGGCGGAGCTCGGGGTCACGGCCTTTCACCGGCGCAGTTTCATCACCACGCAGCGGGTGGTGTTCGGCGAACAGCAGACGCTGGACTTCGAGCTCCTGCCGGCGCTCGTCGCCGAAGGGTGAGCGAGTTGCTCGACGCCGGCCGCCTGGCGCGCAGCAGGCGAGCCAGCGGGGAGCGAGGCGAGCGGCTGGCTGCCCGGTACCTCGAGGCCCAGGGGTGGACGGTCCTCGCGACGCGCGTGCGCGTCGGACGCGACGAGATCGACGTACTGGCGGTCGAGCCCGGGCCGCCCGCATCGCTGGTGGTGGTCGAGGTGCGGACGCGGTCCTCGAGCCGCTATGGCTCCCCGGAGGAGAGCGTCGACCGTCGCAAGATCGCGCGCCTCTACCGCGCCGCGGCGGGGCTCCGCGCGATGGGGTCGCTCCCGGATGGCCGCCCGCTCCCTGCGCATCCCTGGCGCGTGGACCTGGTGGCGGTGGACGATGCGCCGCACATCGGCCCCGGATCCGGCGGTCCCGCCATCCGGCACCTGCGCGCCCTGGAGCCGCGCTGATCTGCCTGGGCGGCGACGCGCACGCAACGATCGCACCCGCGGCCGGCTGAGCGTCCCGGACCGAGGACGGCACGGGACGGAGCGGCCGGGCCGTGTGCTAGACTCCGCCACGCCGTCGGGCTCCCCGGCGGCGTCCGTGCGTCCGCACGGGCATCACACACACGGGCCGTTCCCCGCGGCGGTGTCGACCGGTGCATGCACCGGCGATCCGCGGGCCAAGGCGCGTGGAGGTCACAACCCAGCAGGAGGAATCCATGGCAGCCGTCTCGATGCGCCAGCTCCTGGAGGCCGGGGTCCACTTCGGCCACCAGACGCGGCGCTGGAACCCGAAGATGCGCCCATACATCTTCGCGGAGCGCAACGGGATCCACATCATCGACCTGGCGCAGACGGTCCAGCGCCTGGACGACGCGCTCGACTTCGTCCACCAGACCGCCGCCCGGGGGGAGAGCATCCTCTTCATCGGCACCAAGAAGCAGGCCCAGGAGCCGATCGCCGAGGAGGCCGCCCGCGCGGGGATGCCCTACGTGAACCAGCGCTGGCTGGGCGGCATGCTCACCAACTTCGTCACGATCCGCAAGCGCCTCGCGCTCCTCGACCAGCTGGAGGCCCGCCAGGCCAACGGCGATTTCGACCGCCTGACCAAGAAGGAGGCGGCGAAGCTCGTCGAGCAGATGACGCGGCTGCAGCGGACGCTGGGCGGCATGCGGCGCATGAAGCGGGTTCCCGGCGCGGTCTTCGTGGTGGACCCCCATCGCGAGCACATCGCGGTGACCGAGGCCCGCAAGCTCGAGATCCCCGTGATCGGCACCGGCGACACCAACGTCGACCCGGACGAGCTCGACTACATCATCCCGGCCAACGACGACGCGATCCGGGCGATCCGCCTCCTGTGCGGCCTCGTGGCCGACGCGGCCGTGGCGGGCCAGCACGATCGCGTCTCTCGCGCCGAGGTCGAGCCGGAGATGCAGGGGGCGCCCGTCGAGGAGACCGGGGCAGACGAGCTGCTGAGCGCCATGGCCGCTGGCGGCACGCTGACCTTCGAGCCCGAGCCGGACGAGGAGGAGCTGCTGCCGGGCCGCGCGGCCCCGGCCCCGGCGGCCAGGACGCGCCGCGCTGTTGCGGCGACCGAGGAAGAGCCCGCGGCGGTCGAGACCGCCGCGCTCGACGCCTGATCTCTCGACGACACGAAGGGACCACGAACACGCATGGCTGAGCAGGTGCAGATCAAGGCCGAGACCGTCAAGGAGCTCCGTGAGCGGACCGGCGCCGGATTCATGGACTGCAAGCGGGCGCTCGAGGAGACCGGCGGCGACTTGGACCGCGCCATCACCATCCTGCGCGAGCGCGGCCTCGCCGCGGCGCAGAAGAAGGCCGGGCGAGAGGCGCGCGAGGGACAGGTCGCCAGCTACATTCACCCCGGCGGACGGGTCGGCGTGCTGATCGAGGTCAACTGCGAGACCGACTTCGTCGCTCGCACCGAGGAGTTCCAGAAGCTCGTGCGAGACCTGGCGATGCAGGTCGCCGGGCTCGCCCCGCTCTACCCGACGGTCGAGTCGATCCCCGCCGGCGTGCTCGAGGCGAAACGCGCCGAGCTGCTGGCGGACGAGTCGACCCAGAAGAAGCCGGAGCACCTCCGCGGCCAGATCGTGGACGGGCAGCTCAGGAAGTGGTACACGCAGGCGGTGCTGGTCGAGCAGCCGTTCCGCGACACCGACATCACCGTCGGGCAGCTCCTGATCGACGCGATCGCGCGGATCGGCGAGAACATCCGGGTGCGCCGGTTCGCGCGGTACCAGCTGGGCGAAGAGCTGTGACGGAAGCCGACGCCACGGCGTCGACGGCGGTCGGAGGCCAGGAGGGCCGTCCCCGGTATCACCGCATCCTCCTGAAGCTCTCCGGCGAGGCACTCCTCGGTGAGCGACCGTATGGCGTGGACCCGGCGTTCTGCACCTTCATCGCGAAGCAGCTCGTCGACGTCCACGCGCTCGGGATCCAGGTCGCGATCGTCGTGGGCGGCGGCAACATCTTCCGGGGGCTTGCCGCGGCGGCCAAGGGCATGGACCGCGCCACGGGCGACTACATCGGCATGCTCGCCACCGTGATGAACGCGCTCGCCCTCCAGGACGCGCTCGAGAAGGAGCACCTCGACACCCGCGTGATGAGCGCGCTCGCCATGAACGAGGTCGCCGAGCCGTACATCCGGCGGCGCGCGGTGCGTCACCTGGAGAAGGGGCGCGTGGTGATCCTGGCGGCCGGCACTGGCAACCCGTACTTCACCACCGACACGGCGGCGGCGCTGCGCGCGGTGGAGATCGACGCCGAGGTCATCCTGAAGGCGACCAGGGTCGACGGGGTGTACGACGCGGATCCGCTGCTGCACCCCGGCGCGCATCGCTACGAGCGCCTGACCTACGTCGACGTCCTGACCGAGCGCCTGCAGGTGCTCGACGCGACGGCGGTCTCGCTCTGCATGGAGAACGACCTCCCCATCGTCGTCTTCGACCTCAATCGGCCGGACAACATCCGCAGCGTCGCGCTCGGTGAGCCGGTCGGCACGATCATCAGTGGAGGTGGGAGCGCATGAGCAGCCAGGCCCTTGCCACCGCCGAGCCGAAGATGGCCCGCGCGGTCGACGTGATGATCCGCGACTTCCAGGCCGTGCGCACGGGTCGCGCCTCGACCGCGCTGGTCGAGCGACTGACGGTGGAGTACTACGGGACGCCCACGCCGCTGAACCAGCTGGCGGGGATCAGCGTCCCCGAGGCCCACTCGATCGTGATCCAGCCCTGGGATCGCTCGGCGCTCGGCGCCATCGAGAAGGCGATCCAGAAGAGCGACCTCGGCCTCACCCCCAACGTCGACGGGTCGGTGGTCCGGCTGAACATCCCGCCGCTCACCGAGGAGCGACGGCGCGACCTGGTGAAGCAGGTCCACAAGCGGATGGAAGAGGCGCGGGTCGAGATCCGCAACCTCCGCCGCGACGCCGCCGACGAGCTCAAGCGCGAGGAGCATGACGGCGAGGTCAGCGCCGACGAGGGCCGCCGCGAGCACGAGCAGCTCCAGAAGCTGACCGACCGGTACATCGACGAGGTGGACCGGCACGGCAAGGCCAAGGAGCAGGAGGTTCTGGCGGTCTAGATGGAGGCGACGGTCGTCCCTCGCCACGTGGCGATCATCATGGACGGCAACCGTCGCTGGGCGCGCGCCCATGGCGTGACGGAGGCCGAGGGCCATGCGGCGGGGGTGCGTGCCATCCGGCCGCTGCTGCACCGCGCGGTGGAACGCGGGGTCGGCGTCCTCTCGCTCTACGCGTTCAGCCGCGAGAACTGGGCGCGCTCTCCGGAGGAGGTCCGGACGCTCTTCGACCTGCTCCAGTCCGCGATCCGCGACGAGACGGCGGAGCTGCGCTCGCAGGGCGTGCGGGTGCGGCTGCTCGGCCGCCTCGACGAGCTGCCGGAGGAGACGCGGGCCTCGATCCTGGGCGGACTCGACGCGACCCGCGAGGGCGACCGGCTGCTGCTCAACGTGGCGTTCAACTACTCGGGGCGCTCGGAGATCGCCGACGCGGCGCGCCGGTGCGCCGAGGACGGCCTGGCGCCGGGGCAGATCGACGAGGCGGCGATCGAGGCGCGCCTCTACACCGCGGGCGTGCCGGATCCCGACCTGCTGATCCGGACCGCCGGCGAGGAGCGCCTGAGCAACTTCCTGATCTGGCAGGCGGCGTACGCCGAGCTGTACTTCTCCGAGCTGGCCTGGCCGGACTTCGGACCGGACGCGTTCGACGAGGCGCTCGCGGAGTACGCCCGGCGGACCCGGCGCTTCGGGCGCTGAGGCGCGCATGCTGCGGCAGCGCCTCGCCAGTGCCGCGATCCTGGTCCCGGTCGTCGTCGCGGTCTTTCTGCTGGGGCGTCCCTGGGTCGACGCGTCGCTCGTGGCGGTGGGGGCGCTCGCAGCCTGGGAGACATTCGCCCTGCTCCGGGCGGCCGGGCACCGCGGGTTCGCCCGGTACGGCACGCTGCTGGCGGCCGGGCTCGTGCTCGCCGGGAGCGCGCCGCCGGACTGGCCGGGCGGCCTCTCGGGATCCGTGGCCGGCCCCGGCCTGGACCTGCTCGCGCTCGGGTCGCTGCTGGCAGGTGCCGCGGCGTTCTCGTTCCCGGAGCCGCGCGACGGGCTCGGCGCGTGGGTCGCGACCGCGTTCGGCGCCGGGTACGTGGGGCTCCTCGGGTTCGCGAGCCGGCTCCTGGCCACCGCGCCGGCAGTGCCGGCCGGCGCGGCGCTCGCGGGACTCGGCGGCGGCCGGGGATGGCTGCTGGTGCTGATCGCGGCGGTCTGGTCGTACGACTCGTTCGCGTACGCCTTCGGGCGGGCATTCGGGCGGCGGCGCTTCCTCCAGCACATCTCGCCGTCGAAGACGTACGCGGGGCTCCTCGGGGGGCTTGCCGGGGCGGTGGTCGTGGCCGGCCTCGTCCTGGCCGGGCTCGGCCGCTCGCCGCTCGAGGGGGTGCCGGTGGGGATCCTGGTCGGGCTCGCGGCGCAGGCCGGCGACCTTGCCGAGTCGATGCTGAAGCGCGCGGCGGGCGCCAAGGACTCGGGGCACCTGATCCCCGGCCACGGGGGGATGCTGGACCGGATCGACTCGTTCCTGTTCGCGGCGCCGGTCCTTGCCGGCTACCTGGCGCTGGTGACCCGGTGAGCTGGCGTCCGATCGGCGATCACCCGCGGACCCGCGTGGCGCTCCTTGGCTCGACCGGTTCCATCGGCCGGCAGACGCTCGACGTGCTGGCCGGCCTTCGCGATCGGTTCGAGGTGGTCGCGCTGGCGGCCGGCCGCGATCGCCAGGCGCTCGAGGCCCAGGCCGTGGCGCTGCGGCCGCGCGTGGTGGCGCTCGCCGACGAGGCGGCCCGGCGCACGCTGCAGCTCCCGGGCGGCACCGAGCTCGACGACTCGCCAGACGCGCTGGTCCGGATGGCGTCCCGCGACGACGTCGACCTGGTGGTGGTGGCGACCGGCGGGGTGGTGAGCCTGCGGCCCGTCCTGGCCGCGCTGCGTGCCGGGAAGGTGGTCGCGACGGCGAACAAGGAGACGCTGGTGAGCGGGGGGCACCTGGTGATGCCGCTCGCGCGCGCGCTGGCCGAGCGGTCGGCAGGCGGCATGGCGCCGGCGGACGCGGCGGGCCCGTGGGCCAGCCCGCTCGCCTGGCTGAGGCCCATCGATTCGGAGCACTCCGCCATCTGGCAGTGCCTGGCCGGCGAGCGCATCGTCTCGATCGCCCGGATCTGGCTCACCGCCTCGGGCGGTCCGTTCCGGACGCTCCCGGCCGTGGAGCTCGGGCGCGTCACGCCGGAGATGGCGCTGGCACATCCGACGTGGCACATGGGCGCGAAGATCACGGTGGACTCCGCCACGCTCATGAACAAGGGGCTGGAGGTCATCGAGGCCGACCGGCTGTACGATGTGGGTCTTGCACGGATCTCCGTCGTGATCCACCCCCAGAGCATCATCCACTCGGCCGTGGAGTTCGCCGACGGATCCCTCAAGGCCCAGCTCGGACACCCTGACATGCGCATTCCCATCCAGTACGCCCTCACCTTTCCGGATCGACATCCATCACCGGCACCGCACCTCGGGCTCGACGAGCTGTCGGCGCTGACCTTCGAGCGGCCCGACGAGTCCCGCTTCCCGGCGCTCCGGATCGCCCGCGACGCCGGACAGGCCGGGCCCCGGGCGAGCGCCGCGCTGATCGCCGCCGACGAGGTGGCCGTGCGCCGCTTCCTCGACCGCACCCTGGACTTCCCGGGGATCGCGCGCCTGGCGGGGGCCGCGGTCGAGCGCTTCGGCGCCGGCCCCGTGCCGGGGCTTGAGGAGCTGATCGCGCTCGACGCCGAGGTGCGCGCCTGGTGCGAGGCCGCGCCGGGGACGCCGCCGATCCTGCCGCCGGGGACGCCGGCCGGGACGGCACCGACCCTGCCGCCGGGGACGCCGGCATGAGCGGCATCCTCAACTCCGGCATCACGCTGGCCGTCTTCCTCGCGATCCTGGTCGGGCTGGTGGTGGTGCACGAGTTCGGCCATTTCCTCGTCGCGCGACTCACCGGCGTCCGAGTCCACGAGTTCGGGATCGGCTTCCCGCCCCGTGCCGCGCGGCTCGGCAGCGACGGCGAGACCGAGTACACGCTGAACTGGCTGCCGATCGGCGGCTTCGTGCGCCTGGAGGGCGAGGACGGCGGCAGCGACGACCCGCGCAGCTTCGGCCGCAAGTCGCTCCCCGTGCGCGTCATGATCCTCGTCGCGGGCGTGGCGATGAACGTGGTCCTCGCGTTCGTGATCTTCACCGTGATCGCCGCGGCCTTCGAGCCCAACGCGGACGCGCGTGTGGAGTCGGTGGTGGCGGGGACGCCGGCCGCGTCGATCGGCCTTCAGGCGGGCGACCTGATCACCGCGGTGGACGGACGGACCTTCCCGTACTTCGACGGCCAGGCGCCGACCGGCTACACGCTGGCCCACGCCGGCGACCGGGTGACCCTGACGGTCCAGACGGTCGGAGGCGCCACCCGGCAGATCCCGGTGACGCTGCAGGGCCAGGCCGCGGTCAACGCGGGCAAGGGCGCCCTGGGCATCACCGCCCGCATCGTGCCCGGCGCGATCGTCCAGCGCTCGCTGGTGGCGGCGATCGGGGTCGGGGCGGACCGCACCGTCCAGGCCTGCGGGCTGATCGTCGGCGCGCTCGGCCAGCTCGTCACCTCCGTGGCCAGCAACCCCGGCGCGGCGCCGCCGGTGAGCGGGCCCATCGGGATCGCCGAGGCCGTGGGCACGGTGCGCACCGAGGCCCCGCCGGTCGTGCTGCTCTGGCTCATCGGCCTGCTCTCGGCGAACCTGGCGGTGGTCAACGTGCTGCCCTTCCCGCCGCTCGACGGCGGGCGGATCGTCGTGTCGGTGCTGCAGACGGCCAGCCGAAACCGGATCAGCGCGAGCCTGGAGCGGGCGACGTACTTCATCGGGTTCATGCTGCTGTTCGGGTTCCTGATCTGGGTGAGCTACTTCGACATCGTCAGGGGAGGGGCGGGCTCGTGATCGGGGCGGGCTCGTGAGCCGTCGCCAGAGCCCCACCGTCATGGTCGGCGACGTGCCGGTCGGGTCCCGCTGGCCGGTCGTCGTGCAGTCGATGACCAACACCGACACGGCCGACCCGGACGCCACCGCGCTCCAGGTCGCCTCGCTCGCCCACGCCGGCAGCGAGCTCGTGCGCGTCACCGTGAACAACGACGGTGCCGCCGCCGCGGTCCCCGAGATGGTGCGCAAAGTCCGCGGGCTCGGCATCGGCGTCCCGATCGTCGGCGACTTCCACTACAACGGGCACCAGCTGCTGGTCGAGTACCCCGAGATGGCGCGCGCGCTCGACAAGTACCGCATCAACCCCGGGAACGTGGGGTCGAAGGAGCACCACGACGAGCGCTTCACCACCATCGTCCGGGTCGCGATCGAGCACGACAAGCCGGTCCGCATCGGCGTCAACTGGGGCTCGCTCGACCAGGCGCTCCTGACCGACCTGATGGACGCCAACGCGCGACTGTCCGATCCTGCGCCCGCCCGCGACGTGATGGTCGAGGCGATGGTGCAGTCCGCGCTCCGCTCGGCCGAGCTGGCGGAAACGACCGGCCTGGCGCACGACCGGATCATCCTGTCGGCCAAGGTCTCCGGGGTGCCCGACCTGGTCGAGGTCTACCGGCGCCTGGCGGCCCGCTGCGACTACCCGCTCCACCTCGGGCTCACCGAGGCTGGCATGGGGACCAGGGGCGTGGTGGCGTCCACCGCCGGCCTCGCGATCCTGCTCCACGAGGGGATCGGCGACACCATCCGCGTCTCGATCACGCCCGAGCCCGGGGCCGACCGCGCCGAGGAGGTGCGGATCGCGCAGCAGGTGCTGCAGTCGCTGGGCCTGCGCCAGTTCCTGCCGCAGGTCTCGGCCTGCCCGGGCTGCGGGCGGACCACCAGTACGTTCTTCCAGCAGCTCGCCCAGGACGTGCAGGGCTACCTGGCGGCCTCGATGCCGGCCTGGCGGGAGCGCTACCCGGGCATCGAGGGGATGCGCGTGGCCGTCATGGGCTGCGTGGTCAACGGCCCCGGCGAGTCGAAGCACGCCGACATCGGCATCTCGCTTCCCGGCACGTTCGAGGAGCCGGTGGCGCCCGTCTACGTCGACGGGAAGCTGTCGACCACGCTCCGCGGCGAGGGGCTGGTGGACGAGTTCAAGGCGATCCTCGACGGCTACGTCGAGCGGCGCTACGGGAGGCGCGAGGAGCCCGTCGCGGCGGGGTAGGTCGCGCGGTCAGCCGGGCTCGACGCCCGGCGGGCTGATGGTCGCGTCCGGACGTCTCGGGCGGGATCAGGTCGCGAGGTCGAACCCCGCGCTCTCGAAGTCCGCGTCGAACGCGAGGGCGACGTCGATCCGTTGCGCCCGCATGAACGCGAAACTCGTCCGATCGACGAAGCTGACCCGCCCGGACCCTGCCTGGCGGAACGCACCGAGGGCGGCGTCGTGAAGGCCGTCGTCGACGGCAACCACGCTCACGATGGGCAGAATCGAGTCGAGCAGGCGCTCCACCGCGCTCCATCCGAGGCGACGAGACACGAGCGCGATCGTCTCGACGACGACGTACGCGTGCGTGACCAGCGCCCCTCCACGCAGCCGGCGGAGGGCCTCGACGGCCGCGACGTGGTTGGCGTCATCCTCGTCGAGCAGGGCGAACAGCGTGGACGTGTCCACGAAGACGCTCATTCGCCGAACGCGTCGGCCAGCTCGCGGTCGTGCTCGGTGCTGATGTCCGTGCGGCCGGAGTGGAACCCCCCGACGGCGGAGAGCGCGATCTCCCAGCGCGCGTCCTCGGTGCCGGTGGGCGGGTATGCGCGGTCGACTGCCTCACGGATCAGGGCGGCCATCGAGGTTCGGTGCCGTTGGGCGAGCCGGCGCAGCCGCCGCGCCTGCTCCTCCGTCAGGGAGATCTGGGTCCGTTCCACACGTGCATGATACAACTACCCACCCATGATGTAAGACACGAGCACCGCCTTTCACGGTCTACCAGACAGTCCGGACGTCACCCTGGGCGGCCGCGAACGCGTGCAGGCGCTCGTCCTTCGTCACGAGCGGGACGTGCAGCTCCCTGGCGGTGGCGTAGATCAGCCGATCCGCAGGGTCCCCATGAAACGCGCTGGCGTCCCAGCTGCCGGCGTCCACCGCGGCCTGGGCCGAGATGTCGGCCAGCGCGACGTCGCCGGCGAGCAGATCCCGGATCCAGGCGTACAGGTCACGATCGAGCGCGATCCGGCCGAGGCGCAGCAGGGTCGACACCTCCCAGATCGAGATCGTGCTGATGAGCACGGGACGCGCACGTTCGAGCTCTCGATGGGCGGCGCGGGACAGGCGGGCCGGATCTCCCTTCCACCAGAGCAGCGCGTGCGTGTCGGCAAGGACGGTCATCGGCCGCCGGCGTCCACGTCCCAGGGCTCGGCGGTGCCGTAGTACGCCTGATCCTCGGCGACGAGCAATCGCACGGATCCGTGGGTATCGCGGGGCGCCTCGGATTCATCGAGCGGCACCAGGCGCGCGACCGGCCGGCCGCGCTTCGTCACCACGATCGACACCTTCGTGCGTTCGACCCTGTCGAGCAGCGCGAGGCACTCCGCCTTGAAGCGACTCGCCATCACCGTCAGCTCATCCATCCGTCACACAGCACCGACATGACTATAGTCGCTGACCATGAGCCTGGCAAGGGTTGGGCGGTGCGAGCCGACGGGCGCTCACGGCGCCGGCATCGTCAGGCGGAACGCATCCCGGAGGCGGGGCGAACGCATTCGGCAAAGCGTTGGGACCCGCATCCTTCGGACCTTGACGACTGACCCGGGGTCGGCGACGCTCGCGAAGAGGCGGCGGCCCAAGACCGCCGGACAACCCAGGGGCGCGGGATGGCCAGGCGACTGATGGCGACCGTGGGTTTCACGTCGCTGCTCGCGGCGTGCGGCGCGAGCGCACCGAGCCCGGAGCCCAGCGAGAGCATGCCGCTCGCCCCTGTCGCTCCGGCCGGCTGGGTGTCGGTCGCTGGTTTCGGCGGCATCGGCGGAGGTGGGTTCGTCGGCATTACGTCGATCAGGCTCGACGGCCATCGGGTCGCGCTGCATGCGGCGTGCGCCGGGGACGGCACCCTCGTGGTCATCGTCGAGGCCAGCGGCGGAAGCGACGCGGGCGTTGCGCCATCTGCCGTCTTCCCTTGCGGGGGCACTGGGAAGGTGGCCGAGAACCGCTTTGAGCTGACCAACATGCCGATCCCCGATGTCGCCACGATCCAGGCAACCGTGGTCGAAGCGCCGGTGGCCGCCCGTCACGCGGTGTTCAGCGTGTCGGTCGAACAACAGGGGCAGTAGCCGTGCTGCATGATCGCCGGTGCCGTCTCGCGTGCTCAGCACCCGATTCAGCCGTACGTCACGATCTAGCCAGGTGCGGCCACAAACGCGAACGCGGCAACAGCGCAGACGAGGGAATCTACACTCAAGACGAGGGCAGATCATGGCGCCAAGCTCCGCCTCGGCTGCCGTCGTCGATGCGCCTTCGGTTCCTGCTAGAAACCCAGAGCGCGCTTGGCTTGCTCGAACTCCTCCGGGGTGATTTCGCCCCGGGCAAGCCGCCCCTCAAGAACCTCTAAACCGAGTTCGGCCTCGAGGCGACGACGAGGGCCAAACAGCCTACGGGCCACGCGAGTGACCAGGTAGTAGAGCCCGACCAGAAGTGCGAACAAGAACAGGAGCCCAACCAACACCGACACAGCGTCCATCTCATTCCCTCGCCTCGCCGTCGCGCCACCAGCGCGACGGCGAGGCTATTGCATAAGCCCGGATCCACCGAGGCTCCGGCTGGCCGGGCCGATTGAGGGCCGAAAGGGCTCTCTGACCCGTATCCGTCCGCCCAACCCTGGCGAGTACAGCCTCGAGGATCCGGCGAGCCAGATCGGCGCGCTTATCGGCTGGCGGAGCCGCAGGACCATGTGCCGTCGTTCTTGATGCCCCCGTGCACCACGCGCCCGCGGCCTGGATGGTGACGTCGTGCCGGCCACTCCGTTCGACAACACGGTCGTGCCTTGCTCGACGGACGCGGCCACGGGAACCACGGTCGTGGCGTAGTTCGGCGGGGGGGGGAAGCGGCGGTCACGAGAGTGAAGTACGTCCACCACCCGCCGCCGTAGCAGTCGAATCCAGGCGGTCTTGTTCCAGCACGCGCTCGCGTCACTGTTGCCCGCGGATGGATCGATCGCCTGGAAAGGGCGAGCAGCTACAGCGCGATGCCTACGCCCTCCTGGAGATCCTTGTCGGATCATTCCGCGATGGTCCTCTCTCAGGGTTTCGCCAGGATCGCCGATGCGGTCGCCGCTTGTCGAACGAGGCCCGCCTTGATCGCATTCAGCTCCACGCCGTGCTGGCTGATCGACTCTCGCTGGAAGGCGGCGTCGACGGCCATTCGGATTCCAGCGAGGTTGGTAGTCTTCTTGCAGTTCACGTCGGCCACAGCGACCGCGATCTCCTCGGCGGAAGCCGTCTCGCCGCTCCACTTCGGGTCGTTGTTCGCCTCCATTGGGGTGCTGTAGTGGTAGCCGGAGCCCGCCATGCACTTGCTCCACTTCGCGAACGCGGCCACGACTCGGCTGTCGCTCTTCGAAGCCGTCCAGGCGTCGAAGGCGAGCTGAACGGGCATGCTGACGTCGGTGGCTCCTTCGACCTCGCGCTGCGCAGCGCCGAGGCACCCGCCGTCCGGGATCGTCTTCCCGTTGAAGACACCGCCGCCGAACTTCGCCGCCACGACGTTGTAGTAGTCGTCCGGTAGCTTCTTGTCTGCGTAGGCGGCCTCGCTCGCGCGCTTCTCCCCGTACGAGTGGTAGCCCATCTGCTTCGCGTGGTCCTCGTCCAGCAGACCATACAGCCGGTAGTGCGACGGCTGCCCAGCGTTTGGCACGTCGGCGGGGCTCTTGTCCCACGCCGGCGCGGCGAACTGGAAGCCGAACTGCTCGACACAGCTCTTGGTCAGCGCGTATTCAGCTCTAAGCACGGTCTGTCGCTGGGCGAAGTCCTGAACGTACGCATCGAGCGGCAGGGTGATGTCGCGCCAGTCGGTGATGGTCGGGATCGAGTCAACCCTCGGTTCAGCGGGCGTCGAGGCGTCCGGCGCGGCGGCGGCCGCGGTCAGCGTGGTCACTCCTACGATTGCCACGATTCCCGCGACGAGTGCCATCGCGCGGGCAAGGACGGTCTTCTTCATCGCCACGCTTCCTTAGTTCGAGAAGGTGCAGTCGGGGTCGACGGCGTAGGGGATTCCGCCGTCGTTCCAGCATTCGGAGCTGGTCGCGTCGTTGTAGTAGACCTGCATCACTCGGCCGTAGATGTAAATCGTCTGGAAGTTGCCATCGTAGTGCGCATCCGTGAAGATGCGGATGCTGCGATGGTCAGAAAAGCTGTCGACCGAGCTGATCGTGTCGTTCAGCCGGCAGTTCCAGGCGTCTGGGTACGAGTTGCACGACGACGGGTAGTTGTACGTATGGAAATTGATGCCGCCATCCATGTCGTCGTAGTAGTACAGGAAATCCGACCGGGGTGTGCCGAGGTTCGCGTTCATGTAGACGCAGACCTCGTTGTTGTCGCAGTAGCCATCGTACAACGCCGCCCAGACCGGCTGGGGCGGCACAACCAGAGAACGAGACGACTGCTGCGATCACGAGCCCGGCGGCGGTCAGCAGCTTCCGCCTCAGCCTCGACCCTTTCATCTCCCTCTCCCTGTGCGACAGTGGGTCAATACAGCGCCACGGCTCAGGCGTACCCGCCGAGTCTTGTCGCCTCCTGAGCCGACTGGATCGGTTACTTCTCTCGGTCTCGGTCTCGGTCTCGGGCGCGGCGCGAGCACCGGCCCGACCGTGGCCAGCGAGCCGCAGACGATCGACTCATGCACTCCTCTCATGCGGATTCCTGCGCTGGGCTAGCCGGAGGACAGCGCTTGGGCCGGGGCAATCGCTCGGCGCCGGCCTTCGTGCTGGGCGCGTCCTCCCTTCACCGCTTCTGCACGCTCGTGATGTGGTTGTCTGCGCCGCCCAGCGTGGCCTCGGGTGACGTGCCCCAGTCCCACATGACACCCGTGTAGTTGGCGCCCTGCCACCACACGGGGTGGCCACCGTTGAGCGGCTTGAACGAGCTGATCTGGTTGGCCCAGCCGATCACCGAGAGATCGGGATACGGGTCGTAGGCGTCGAAGAAGGCGCCCGCGTAGTTCGCGTTCTGGTACCAGCGCACGAAGGGGCTCAGGAGCTGCTGCGGGGCCAGGGTGCCCGTCGGTGCAACCTTCTCGTCGGCCTCGAGCTCGCCACCTGTGCGGAAGCAGCGGATCAGCGGATAGTTGCGGTCGTGACAGGCGTAGCGCCCGACGTCGCTCAACGGGATCGGGTGCCCGTCGAGCGTGGCGGAAAGCCCTGCTGCGCTCACTTCAGCCGGCAGCAACGACAGCGCCAGGAAGAGCGCGGCCACGAGGGGCGCCAGCAGGTGACCGGCCGGCCACCTGTTCGAATCGTGCATCCCGACCACCTCCCTACAGGGCTTCGAGACGCACGCCCATGCTCACTCCGGTGGTGGGCTCTGCCAAGCGATGGAACCCCGCAGCCCGATGGCGGGGAATCACGCAGTGTCAGGGCGGGGATCATGAGGCGTAGCGGTGGGCGCGGCGAACGGCACGGGTGCTGGGCCCGCCGGACTATCATCGGAGGCGCGTGATCCGCGCGAACCGGGGGCTCTGCCGTGACCGAGATGCGATCTCCCAGGCACGCCCGCCCGCGCCGAAGGTTCGACCTCGTGCTCGGTGCCGGACTGGCGCTGGCGCTCGCTGCGCTTGCGGTCTTCGCCTGGGTGGTCGCGGTAGGTCCTCCGCCCAACGACCTGACCGTGGCGCACCCGGCTCCCGACACCTGGGTCGTGGCCTCCGTACCGATCGGCGGGCCGGTCTGGAACGCCGGCGTGCACCCGGGCATGGAGGTGATCGGCGTCGGGCCAGCGGGAGCGGATCCCGCGCTCAGTTGGGACAGCCTGCTGGTGACGAACGGCACGCTCAGGATCGGCCTCTCCCGGACGCAGCTGACTCCACCCGCGGACCCTGCGATCCTGGCCGGCATCGCCCTCCTCCTCGCCGTGCTGGCGGCTCTCCGCCTGCCGAACGTGGCCTGGCTCCTGGCCCTCAGCTCGCTCGCCGTGACCACCCTCAACGTCACGCTGCTCTTCGACCCGCCAATCGACCTGGCGCTGCTCCTGGCGGGCCCGGCAGCCGGGACTCTGTACGCGTCCGATCGGCGGCGGTGGATCCATCCGCGTGCGGCGATCCTGGCGGCCGGCGTGGTCGCGGCGATGCTCGTTGTCTGGGGAGCCGCGTATCTGACGCGGCTTGCCGACTGGCGCCACCTGCCGTGGCTGTCCGTGCTGGCTGACTCCACGCTCGCCGGCCTGGGGCTGGCCGGCATGGTGACGCACGCGTGGCACCGAGCGCGCGCCCGCCTGACGTCGACCGACCTGTCCGCGGGCACAGTCGCCACCGCGCTGGCAGACGAGCTGGTGCCCGGTCGAGCGAGGACGCGACTCTCGGCGATCGAGCGCGAACGGGCACGACTGGCGAACGAGCTGCACGCCGATGTGCTGCCGGACCTCTCGGCCGTCATCCGCGACATCGAGGCGGGCGCGTCGCCTGAAGAAGCCGCCCGGCGCCTCCGCGGCATCGCCGCCGAGCTTCGCGACCTGATGAGCGAGCGCCGCCTGGCCGTGCTCGAGGAGCTGGGACTGGTGCGTGCCCTCGAGTGGCTGGCCGAACGCGTCGAGGAGCGAACGGGGGTCCCGGTCGAGCTCGACGTGGCCGGCGCCACGCACGACGATCCGGAGACGCGCCCGCCGCGCGAGGTGGAGCTGGCGGTCTACCGCATCGCCCAGCAGGCGCTCGACAACGCGCTCCTGCATGCCCGGCCGCGCCTGATGCGCGTGCGCATTGACGTGGACGCTGCCCATGTGGCACTCGAGCTCGGCGACGACGGGGTGGGCATGCCCGCCGGTGCGGAGGATCGCGCCCTCCGGGAGGGCCACCTGGGGTTGGCCGACATGCGCCAGCGGGCGGCCGCGATCGGCGCGGCCCTCTCGATCGGCCCACGCCCGGGAGGCGGCACCCTGGTGGCGATCCGATGGCCGCAGTGATCGCTGTCGCGATCGTCGACGACCACCCGGCCACGGCTGCCGGCCTCGCGGCGCTCCTGGCGGCGGAGCCCGGGCTGCGCGTGCTGGGGACTGCGGGATCGCTACCCGAGGCAGTCGAGCTGTGCTTCCGCCAGCGGCCCGATGTCGCCCTCGTTGACATCCAGCTGGGCGGAGAACCGGCCGGGTTCGACCTGCTCCGCCGGCTAGCAGAGCCGGACGGACCCGCCGTCATCCTGTTCAGCTCCTACGACTACCCCGGGTTCCACGCCCGCGCCCTCGAGCTCGGCGCACGCGGCTTCTTGGCCAAGACCGCGCCGCTCGCTGACATCGTCGCCGCGATCCGGAGCGTGGCCGCCGGTGGCACGACCTTCAGCGCGGCGGCCATCGACGACGCGAGGCAGGCGCCGCGTCCGCCCTCGGAGCGAGAGCTGCAGGTGATCCGGCTCCTTGCCGCGGGCAACTCGAACGACGAGATCGGGGCCCGGCTGGGTCTCACCGAGAAGTCGGTCGAAAGCCACCTGCGGCGGCTGTTCGGGCGCTACCGGGTGGGGAGCCGCACCGAACTCTCGCTGCTGGCCGTGCGCCAGGGGTGGATTGAGCCGGGGTGGGGGTCCGACATGGCGCCGACGGCGTAGCTCACCAGGCTCGAGCGCGGCCGCCGGCGCTCACTCAGGCGCGCTGGGCGCCGGATCCGCAAGTCGCACCCCGGTCGCGCGGGTCGTCGCCCGCATCTGTCGCAGCCAGCTCGTCGTCGACGACATCTTCGATCCGGCGCCCGCAAACTCGGCGGTGATCCGGCTAACGGCGTCAGCCGCCGAGCGCTGCGAGTCCTGCTCGCCCGCCTCGACGGCGTGCAGAATGGCGCGAGCCCGCTCTTGGTGGCGACCAGGCGGTGTCCGTGAAATCTCGACGCTGCCGGCCCTCCTGCGCGGAGTGCCTGGCTGTCGACATCGCGCTCCAGGAGCCGAGCGAACGCGACCGGCGCTCGCTCCTGGAGGCGATCGACCGGCACTGAGCCCGAGCGTGACACGATCTGTCTGTCCGGGCAAGGCGGGGAATCCCGGTACTCGGACGCAGGTTCTCATCGCTGGACGAGACGGCGTGGCGCGCGGACAGTGAATGGGCGTCCATGAAACGGTGTCGTTGAGATGGAGGTGAACCGCCGCAGCAATCGCCCGCCAAGTTCGCCTCAAGTGGAGACTGCCATCCGAAGTGCGAGGGCACGTGGATTGCGCAGATCGGTCCCGCCACATTCAGCCTGCGAGATGCAAGATGCAACACAAGATGCAACAAAGACTACTGCGCGCAGCAATGATGTTGACCCTGGGCGGAGCTCTCATCCTGCCGAGCGCCCCGGTGGCTGCAGCTGCAGAGCTGACGTCCAACGGCGCGTTCCACGGCCAAGCCCATTCAGCCGCTGCTGGCACAACGACCGACATCATCCCACTGGACGCCTCTATCTGTTCAGTTCTCGGGCTCCCTGCCGGGTGCACGGTTACGATCACCACGACGCCCGGTGCGACCGGTGCCCCGACCCGTCCAGCTCCATCGAGTGCGACGGCTTCGCCATCCGTCGTCACCCTGACAACCCAGTGTCAGTGGGTCTACGGAACGCTCGACTTCGGGTGGATGGGCATCACAACGATGGTCGACGACATCGATGTGTATATGTGCTGGAATGGGTCCACGAGCTGGCGTGACGGCCTGAAGCAGGCATGCCGCGTTCATCCACCCGCGTTCTACACTGCCACCATCACTTGGTGTGACATGGTGGACAACAATACGAACCACACCCAGGCAGGGGACAACTGGTACATCACGCCCGTCATTCCCGTCGGCCAGACGTACTTCTGGGCGAGAATGAACTTCAGCCCCAACGGCACGTACTACTGGACGGGCGGTCAGGGCTAGTCCCCCGCTTGGCCCATCGCCGGCTTCGGCGACACGCCGGTGGAGCGTGAGGTGTCGGATCGATGTCGAATCGGGGAATCTCCAACCGATTTCGGTGGTTGGCCATCGGACTCGCTGTGGTGCTTGTACTCGCCCTGCTGTACTTGTGGGTCATGAGCACCCAATTGCGTCCTCTTCTGTAGTCCAGTCCGGCGGGCATGCCCCATCGTCCGAATTATCGTCGCTGGCAACTGCTCCGCGCCCACGGGTTTCTCCTTTACAGGCGCAGCCCGTGGGCGCAGCATTCGTGCGAGAACGATCCTGCGCGGCTGTCGAAGGTCAACCCACCGTCTCGAACCCGCTCGTTTCCACGGTTGCTCCCGTCGATCCGCCTCGTTGCCATGACGAACGGCAGCGTGCCCAGCAGCCCGACACCGAGGATGAGATCGCCTGGGACGACCGAGACGACGTCGGTGACAACGACCAGGCGTGACGCGCGAAGCCTCGGCAAGCGGCCGCTGGCGGCGTGACAACGCATGCAGGGAGGTCGGGCGCGGCGGACCATAGGAGCAGCGCCACGACGATGGCCACGGCAGATCACCGGGCACAGCTCCGCCGGGTCGTCCGGCTCGGGCACATCCGGCTGCTCCCGCCTCGCCGCCGCCGGACCCTGCGCTACCATAGGCGTCCGAGGAGGGCATCCCGGGCGAACGTCGTGTGCGCGCCCGCTCCCTCCGTGCGCGCCCAGCACCGTCGCAGCAGGAGGTCCCGTGGCCAGGGAGGGTTTCGTCACCGCGATCACGCGCCAGTCGGACGACTTCCCGGCCTGGTACAACGACGTCGTCCTGAAGGCCGAGCTGGCGTCCTACTCCCCCGTGCGGGGCTGCATGGTGATCCGCCCCTACGGCTACGCGATCTGGGAGTCGATGCGGGACGAGCTGGACCGCCACATCAAGGCGACCGGCCACAGCAACGTCTACTTCCCGCTGTTCGTGCCCCGCTCGCTCCTGGAGAAGGAGGCCGAGCACGTCGCGGGCTTCAACCCACAGGTCGCGTG
>JAJYNP010000144.1 GCA_021786265.1 Chloroflexota bacterium | reverse complement strand
GAGGATGGTGAGGCGCCGCTGCGCCTGGACACTCAGAGCGACGGTTTCCCTCGGATCCATGCCACCGAGGGTGACAAAGTCACTGGCCGCGTAGCTCGGACAGATTCACTGGCCGTCCACAGCCCCGACGGCGCGCATTGATTCCGGTGCGCGTCCCTGCTATCGTGCGCCCCGTTAGTTCATTTCTAACAGGCAGGAACTATGCCAGGTCTCCGACATGCGGCCATGCTCGAGGTCAACGAGTTCCTCGTGCTCGACCTCGTCCGGGACCGCGGCGAGACGACCCGACCGGATATCGCCCACGCGCTCGGGCTGTCCGCCTCATCGGTCAGCCGCATCGTCGGCCGGCTCATCCACGGGGGCCTGATCGTCGAGTCGGCGGGCTCGACCGACGTGCCGGGACGGCCCCGGGCCCGCATCACCTTCAACCGCCAGGCCGGCTGCGTGATCGGGGTCGACCTCGGCGGCACGAAGTGCCAGGCGGCGCTCGCGGACCTGAGCGGCACGATCCTCCACGAGATTCGCCGACCCACCCACGGAGACGCGGAGCCGTACCCGACCCTCCTCGGCGCGATCTCCGACCTCCGGGCAGAAGCCCGGCGCCGCGGCCTGCCCGTGCTCGGGGGGGCCGTCGGCGTCCCCGCCATCCTCGACGCGGACACCGGCGTGGCGGTCAGCGGCCCCAACGTCCAGTGGCAGGATTTCGCGATCGTCCCCCGGCTGGCGGCCGACGTGGACGTGCCCGTGATCGTGGAGAACGACGTGAACCTCGCCGCACTCGCCCATGCCTGGCGCGGTGATGGCCGTCGCGTCGACGACTTCGTCACCATCTCGATCGGCACGGGCATCGGGGCTGCCGTGGTGGCGAACGGGCGGCTCGTGAAGGGGCACCGCAACGGGGCCGGCGAGATCGGTTACGTGACGCTCTCCGCGGACCGGCTCGCCCGACCGCTCCGCGACGGTGTCGGCGACTTCGAGGAGCGCGCCTCGGGGCCGGGCATCGCGCGCCGTGCGGCCGAGCTGCTGGCGTCGTCCGGTGAGCCGTCGCTGCTGCGTGCGGCCGAGGTGACGCCGGCGGCCGTGTTTCGGGCGGCGGCGGACGGAGACCCGATCGCCTGCGCCGTCATCGACGAGACGCTCGACCACGTGACGCTCGCCCTCGTGGCGGTCGGCGCACTGCTCGATCCCGAGTTGATCGTCATCGACGGGAGCGTCGGACGCTCGCTGCGGCCGTATCTCGACCGGCTGTCCGCTCGCCTCGCCGCCCGCCTGTGGTCGGCGCCGCGGCTGGTCATCTCGTCGCTCGGGTCGGATTCGACGGTGATCGGCGCCGTGGCCGCCGCGCTGCAGAGCGTGCGGCGGAAGGCCGCCCCGTCGTCGCTGTTCGGTGTGTTCGATGTGGGAGGGGGCACGGAGGTGGTGCAGGAAGTGGGACCAGGGGCCGCGACCGCGGTCGTCGGGTAGTCGGGACCCGGGTCCGGCGACAGGACCCGGGCAGGGACAGGGGGAAAGGAAGAGGAGGTTCGAGATGCGACGTTCGCGAGGGCGGACGATGCTTGCGCTCCTGGCCGTGGCAACGGTCCTCGGGGCGTGCACGGGAGCGGCCACCCAGGCGCCGGGTGGGAGTGCGCAGGTCACGCTGCACGCGCTGTTCATGAAGCAGGCCGCGTACAGCGACGCGGACGTGAAGGCGATGACCGACGCCTTCACCGCCGCCAACCCGAACATCACCGTGGTGCCGGAGTACGTGGGCTACGACGCGCTCCACGACAAGATCGTCACCGACCAGGTCGGCGGCTCCGGCCTGTACGACATCGTCCTGATGGACACGCCGTGGCCGGCCGAGTTCGTCAAGGCGAACATCGTGACGGACATTACCGACAAGATCCCGGCCGACTTCAAGAGCGGCGTCTTCCCGTCGGCCTGGACCGCCGCGACCTACAACGGGCGCTATTACGGCGTGCCGTGGATCAACGATACGAAGTTCTTCTTCTACAACAAGCAGATGTTCGCCCAGGCGGGGATCACGTCCGCACCCAGGACCTGGGACGACGTGGTGACTGACGCGAAGGCGATCAAGGCGAAGGGGATCGTCCAGTATCCGATCGTGGCCAGCTGGAAGCAGGTCGAGGCGGTCATCTGCGACTGGACGCAGCTGGCGGCCGTCTTCGGCGGGGCCAACTTCATGGACGCGCAGGGCAACGCGACGTTCAACACGGGCGGCGGGCTCGGCGCGCTCCAGTTCATGAAGAGCCTGCTCGATCAGGGTCTGGTCAACCCGGCGTCGCTGGGCTTCATCGAGGACGACGTCAACAGCACCATGGCGGCCGGCCAGGCGGCGATGGCGCTGAACTGGACCTATGGCTACAACGTCATGAACGACCCGAAGCAGTCGAAAGTCGCCGGCCAGATCGAGGTGATCGCGAGCCCCGGCGAGGGCAGCGTGGCCACCAGCGGGGTGAACGGCGGCATGAGCCTCGCGATCACGAAGAGCTCCAGGCACCCGGACGAGGCCCTGAAGTACGCGCTCTGGATCGCGAGCGAGAAGAGCCAGGAGATGGACACGGCCAACGCGTTCCCGATGTGGAAGGCGTCGTTTGCGAACCCGGACGTCACGAAGGCGAACCCGGCGTTCTTCGCCGCCGCGCAGGACCAGTTCGCGAACCTCGTCGCGCGGCCGGTCGTGCCGTACTACACGAAGCTCTCCAACGCGCTGCAGGTCGCCATCCAGCTGGCGCTGCAGGGCAAGGAGACCCCGCAGCAGGCGCTGAACGACGTGGCGGCGAAGCTGCCCGATCTCCAGAAGTAGCAGCCACCGCAAGGGCGATCCGATGAGCCAGGCGCTCCGGGCGCGCTCCTCGGGCACGGGCCCCGGGCGCGTCCGGAGACCATGGCCGGAAACGTGGGTGGCGGCGGCGTTCATTGCCCCCGCCGCCCTCGTGATCCTGCTCGTCGTCGTGGTCCCGTTGGCTCGCGCGGCCTGGATGAGCCTCTTTGACATCAGCCTGGTCCGCCCGGGAGACGAACCCTTCGTGGGGCTGGGCAACTACATCGACCAGCTGACCAGTGGTGACTTCTGGGCCGCCACCTGGCGCGCGCTCTGGTTTACCGTCGTGTCCACGGCGCTCGAGCTCGGCCTGGGCCTGGCGCTGGCGCTGCTGATGGACCAGCCGCTCCGGTTCCGCTGGCTGCTGCGAACGCTCGTGATCCTGCCGTGGGCGCTGCCGACCATCGTGAACGCGCTGATGTGGCGCTGGATCGACAACGCCGAGTACGGGGCGCTCAACGCACTGCTCACGCAGCTCGGAATCCTGCACAGCTACCAGGTCTGGCTGTCGAACAGCGACCTCGCGATGTGGATGGTGATCCTCGCCGACGTCTGGAAGATGACGCCGCTGGTAGCAATCCTCCTGCTCGCCGCGCTGCAGTCGGTTTCGCCGGAGATGGTGGAGGCGGCCAGGGTCGACGGAGCGAACACCCTCCAGGCGCTCCGGCACGTGCTGCTCCCGTTGATCGTGCCCGTGATCCTGATCGTGCTGGTCCTGCGCACGATGGAAGCGTTCAAGGTCTTCGACATCGTCTGGATCATGACGGGCGGCGGCCCCGCCAACGCCACCCAGACCATCGCGATCTACGCCTACCAGACCGCCTACCAGGGGTACGACTTCGGGCGAGGAGCGGCGCTCGGCTACCTGATCGCGCTGGTCATCATGGTCCTTGCGGCGGTCTACCTGCGGCTGCTCGGCCGGCTGGGGAGGACCTGACCGTGAGCTCGGGCCCCGCCGTGCATGTCCGTCACCGCGCGGGCGCAACCGTACGCCTGCGGCGCCTTGGCCGTGGCGCATTCCTCTACGCGGCGATGGTCGTGGCGCTGGTGATCATCCTGGCGCCGTTCGCGTGGCTGCTGATCTCGAGCGTGGCGGCGCCCGTCGACCTGTTGGGACGGCCCCTGAGCTGGATCCCCGCACACGTCGGCCTTGATCGCTTCGCGGCGCTGACCGTGGGGAGCTCGCCGGACGACAGCGCCCTGAGCTTCCGGGCGGCGCTGGTCAACAGCTCGATCATCGCGTCGAGCGTGACCGTGCTCTCGATCGCGGTCGGGACCCTCGCCGCGTACGCTTTCGCGCGGCTCCGCTTCCCCGGCCGCAGCTGGCTGATCCTGGCGTTCATGGCGACCTACATGCTGCCGCCGATCGCCCTGATCCTGCCCCTGTACCAGATCATGAGCGCGCTGCACCTGCGGGACACGCCGCTGGCGCTGATCATCATCTACGCCTCGTTCGTCACCCCGTTCGTGATCTGGATCATGCGGGGCTACATCGAGACCATCTCCTCCGAGCTCGACGACGCGGCGCGGGTGGACGGGTGCTCGAGGCTCGGGGTGCTCGTCCGGGTGATCGTGCCGGTCGCGGCACCCGGGCTGGTGTCGACCGGGCTGCTGGCCTTCCTGATGGCCTGGGACGAGTTCCTCTACGCGCTGATCATCACGCAGACCAACGCATCCAAGACGCTGCCGGTGGCGATCAACGACTTCATCGGGCGCCACGGCGTGGACTTCGGACTGCTGGCGACCGGTGGCGTGATCGCCGCGCTGCCGCCGGTGATCATTGCGTTCGTCTTCCAGCGCTACATCGTCGCGGGGCTGACGGCGGGGAGCGTCAAGGGGTGAGCACGGACGGCGCGATCTCGCGTCCTAGCGGTGCCCAGCGTCCTGGCGATGCCCAGCGTCCCGAGGCCGGCGATGCCGCCGGGGAGGAGCGCGCCCCTCGCCTTTCCGCTGCCGCGATGGCGCGCCTGCGCCGGCTCCGCCCGGACGGACCCGACGAGATGGGCCGGGAGCTGGCCGAGGGGCACGAGGCGGTCGCCGCGACACTGAGGCTCACGGGCGACCACGCGCACGCTCTCGACGCCAGTCTCGCAGCCGCCGAGCGGCTGGTCCTGCTGGGGACCGGTGCCTCGCTCGCCATGGCCCGCGCCGCGGCACCGTCGTGGCGATCCCGTGAGCGTGCCGGGCCGCACCCCCGCGCGGTACTCGTGCGCGAGTCGGCGGAAGCGGTCTTCGGTGGGGTCGACGGCGACGCGTTCCGGCCGGGAGACCTGGTCGTGGCCATCTCACAGTCGGGCAGCAGCCCCGAGACGCTCGCGGCGGCCCGGCTTGCCGTCGACGCCGGTGCCCGCGTGCTCGCGGTCACCGCGCACGAAGCCTCGCCCCTGGCCGTGGTGGCCACGGACACGGTCGTGCTGCCGATCGGGGACGAGCGCGGCGCCGCGACGAAGTCCGAGCTGGCCACCCTGGCAGCCCTGCTCGCGCTCGCCGGCAACCTGCCGGTGGATCGGCCCGGGGTCACGGCGATCCGCTCGTGGTTGTCGAGCATCGTGGAGTCGTGGGAGGCGGTCCTGCCGGCCGTGACGCGCCTGGCCGTGGCCCGCCGGACGTGGATCATGGGCCTCGGGCCGACGGCCGGCCTGGCGCACGCAGGGTCACTGCTGTGGCACGAGAAGGTGCATCGGCAGGCGGTGGGCACGACCGTCAGCGAGTTCCGGCACGGGCAGGTGGAGGCCGTCGGGCCGCATGACGTCGGGTTCGTCATCGTGCCGGGGCCGCGATCTCCGGATCTCGAGGCGTACCTGGAGTTGCTGGCCGGGGAGCTGCGACAGCTCGGCGCGGCGACGGTCTGGCTCGACGCCGGCGCCACGGATCGGCTCGCCGCGGCCGCGGCGGAGACTGTCCCGTTGCCGCCCGCGCCGATGCCGGCACGGCAGGTCGCGGGAGCGAGCCTGCTCGGCGCCACGCTGCGCCTGCAGCAGCTGGCGCGCGGCACGGCCCATGCGAGCGGCACCTACGTGGATGGGTTCCGCGTGCTGCGCGAGATCGTGCAGGCCGCGCCGCCTCGCTTCGACTGACGGCGTGGGTCGCGGGGAGCCGCTGCCGACCAGCCGACCCCGGCCAAGGCAGCGCCCGGTCGGGCAATGCCGGCCGGGCGCTGCGGATCGGATGGATCGGGCGGATCAGACGATCTCCGGGGTGGGGACCGTCTCGTGGGTCAGGAGTTGCCCGGCGCCACCGGGCTCGCCTGCGGCGTCGCCGACCCGGCGGGTGGCGCAGAGCGCACCAGGTAGGCCGTGAACGGGCCACCGGATCCGCTGGTGCCGGTGGCCAGGACCAGCGCGCGGTCGCCGGCGCTCAGCTGCGAAAGCTGGATCGCGTGACCCGCCTGCCGGATGTGGGTCTTGTCCGTCACCGCGAACGTGGTGCTGATCCCGTCGGGGATCTGGACCGTCAGGCTCGACGTCCCGACCGCGGTGACGGTCCCGCGCTCGTAGTGGATCGTCCGGAAGCCTGTCCTGGTCCTGAAGGTGACGTCCCCGCTGAAGGAGCGGCGGTCCAGGACGTTGACCAGTGCCCGAAGGGTGGGCCGCCTGGCCGGCGTGGCCGCCGAAGGGGTGGTGGCCGTGGTCGTGGCCGTGAACACGGAAGTTGGGGCCGCCGCCGACGGACTCCCGATTGTCGCGGTACCACTCCCGGCAGGGCCACCGCTCGTTGCCATCGCCACGCCGGCGCCGAGTGTACCCACCAGCAGGACCCCGGCCGCCCCCGCGAGCAACCGAGCCCTGTGGCCTCGAATGGACTGGAGCATGACGTGGTACCTCCATGCGTCTGACGGGTCGGACCGGTCGCCAGCCGCACGGCCGGGCCCCGGGTTGAGTTGTCGAGGCCAAGCCTGGGGGCTGGCGGTGAAGAACGGGTCAAGGACTGGGCCAGGAGCGCAGGGGCAGGAAGGCCGGGCCCTCGAGGCCCTGGCAGGCGCGCCGGGCGCCCAGGACCGGCACGTGGCGCGACGCCCGACCGGCGCATACTCCGGGCCGAGCGTCCGTGCTGGAGGAGCGTCATGGAGCGGCTGGGGTTCGACGCCGGACGGGTGGCACGTCGCCGGCGCATCGCGGAGGCGGTCGCGATGGTGCTCGCCGGGCAGACGCGGAACGGATGAGCGCGGCCTTCCGTTTCCTGCACGCCGCCGACCTCCACCTGGACAGCCCGTTCGGCGGGCTGTCGGAGGCGGCGCCGCCGGGCGTCGCGGCCGCGGTGCGCCGCGCCACCCTCGGGTCCTGGCGCCGGATCGTGGAGCTGGCGATCACCGAGCGGGTCGACTTCGCGCTGGTCGCGGGCGACGTGTTCGACAGCGAAGAGCGGACGATCCGGGGACAGCTGGCGTTCGTCGACGGGCTCCGGGCACTCGGCGAGGCGGCCATCCCGTCCTTCGTCGTGACAGGCAACCACGATCCGCTGTCCGGGTGGGAGCCGTCACTTGCCTGGCCGGCCGGCGCGTACCGGTTCGGCGCCGAGCAGGTGGAGTCGCGGCCGGTGATGCGCGACGGCGTCGAGATCGCCCGGGTGCACGGGATCAGCTACGGCGTCCGCGACGTGCGAGAGAACCTCGCGGCCCGGTTTCGGAAGGAGCCGGGCAGCCCCTTCGCCATCGGTCTGCTGCACGCGAACGTGGGCGGGCAGCCGGGCCACGAGAACTACGCGCCGTGCTCGATCGGCGACCTGGTCGCGGCGGGCATGGATTACTGGGCGCTCGGCCACGTGCACCGGCCGCAGGTGCTGCGCGACGGCAGCCCGGCGGTCGTGTACGCCGGCAACCCGCAGGGACGCGACGCGGGCGAGCTCGAGCCGCGCGGCGCCATGCTCGCCTCGGTGGACCGCGCAGGTCGTGTCGAGCTCGAGCTGCGCGAACTCGACGAGATCCGCTGGGTGGTCCGGGCGGTGGATGTCGCCGGGTTCCCGGATCTCGACGCCCTGCTGGGCGGGCTCGAGCGCGAGATCGAAGCAGCCAGGACGGCCGCCGGGCGGTCGGTGATCGCCCGGATCGAGCTGACCGGGTTCGGGCGCCTGCATGCCGAGCTGCAGCGGCCGGATGCGATCCGGGACCTCCGCGAGCGCCTGGTCGACCGGCTCGCGTCGGGGGAACCGTTCGCCTGGCTGGCGGCCCTGCACAACGGGACCCGGCCCGAGGAGGCGCGCGCGATCGAGCGCGCCGGCGACTTCCTGGGCGAGCTGGAAGCCGTCGTAGGGCTGGCGCTTGCAGGGGCCGGAGGCGATCCGGACGCATCGGGCGATCCCGGCTCGGGCGCCGTGCGCGACGCCGACGGACCGGACGATCCCGGCAGGGACCCATCGGTCGGGTTCGACGCCCGTGCGGTCGCCGACGAGCTCTTCGGCAATCCGCAGGTGGCGGCCGCGATCCGCTCGGCGGCGGCCGGCGAGACCCGCCTGCGTCGCCCGGACGAGGCCGAGATCGCCGACCTCGTGCGGCGGGCCCACCGGCGCATCGTCGACGAGCTGGCGGGGCGGGAGTAGGCGGTGCGCATCGAGCGGGTCCGGATCGACGGGTTCGGGCGGGCCAGCGAGGCTGACCTGGGCCTGGCGCCCGGGGTGACCGTCGTGAGCGGCCTGAACGGCACCGGCAAGACCACGCTGAACGCGTTCATCCGGGCGATGCTGTTCGGGTTCGGGCCGGGGATGTACCCCGCGGTCCGGGGTGGTCGACGAGGGGGCCACCTGGATGTTGCGATGGCCGATGGCCGCCGGATCCGGGTCGAACGACACGGCGCGCGCGGCGGACGCGGCGACCTGAACCTTCTCGACGACGGCACCGCCCCCGTGGCCGGCGACCCGCACGAGCGCCTGCTGGAGCTGCTCGGTGGCGCCAACCGCGACGTGTTCGAGGCGATCTTTGCGTTCGGGATCGATGAGCTGGCTGACGCCGGACGGCTGGAGGGCGGCGAGGTCAGCGCGCGGATCTACGGCGCGAGCCTGGGCGCCTCCAGGTCCATCATCGAGATCGAACACGCCCTGCGGGAGGAGTCGGACCAGCTGTTCCGGCCCCGCGGCCGGCGGCAGGCCATCAACGCGACGCTGGCACAGCTGGCCGGGATCGAGACCGCCCTGGCGTCGCGCGACGTCCCCCACGAGTACGCGTCCCTCCAGGTCCGGGCCACTTCGGTCCGGGTGCGCCTGGAGGCGCTCGACCGGGAGGCGGCCGAACGCTCCGGGGAGCGGGCCGCAAGCGACCGCCTGGTACGCGCGTGGCCGGCCTGGGTCGAACTGCGCACGGCCGAGGCCGAGCTGGCGGCCCTGGGATCCGCCCCCGCCGTGCAGGACCTGCTGCCCGAGGAGGCCCGCCTGGCTGGGGCGGTCGCGACGGCGGAGGCACGGCACCGGCAGGCGCTGGAGGAGATCGAACGACGGCGGGTGGGGCTGGCCGAGGCGCCGGAGCCGCGTCGCGAGCTGCTCGATGCGGGCAGTGCGATCGCCCCGCTCAGCGCGTCGGCGGCCGGCCGTGACGTGGAGGACCGCGCCCTCGCGGCCGACCGGCGACGCCACGACGCGCTGGCCGGCGATGTCGCCGTCGCGGTGGCGGACCTGGGCCCGGGCTGGAACGAGGCGCGGCTCCGGGCGGCCGGCTCCTTCATCGTGCAGCGCGACCGCCTGCTGGCCCGCGCGCGCGACCTGCTCGACGCGCCGGCGGTCGCGCTTGCCGAGGCCCGGTCCGCCGCCTCGAGCGCGGCTCGCGAGGCGGTCGTCGCGGCGGACGAGGAACGCGAGCTCGGCGCTTCGCTGGCGGCGCTTCCAGTCGATCCCCGATGGAGTGCCGAGGGGCTGCGTGCCACCGTCGATGCCGCTGATCGGGCGATCCTGGAATCGGCAACGGCACGCGCTGCGAGTGAGGCGGCGCTCGCCGATGCGGCGCTCGCCGAGGCCCGCGAGACCGCGCGGCGCCAGGGGCCCCGGGGCACACGCGTGGCGGTCGCGGCGGCGGCCGTACTGGTCCTGGCAGTGGCCGCGGTGGCGGCGGTCGTCGCCGGCCCCATCGCCGGCGCGCTGGCGGGCCTTGTCGCGCTGATCGTTGCCGTGGTGGTCGCTCGCCCCGGGTGGGCAGCGCGCGTCCCGATCGCGCCCTGGGGCGATGGTGCCACCACGGCCGGTGGGAGTGCCACCATCGCGCAAGGCGGTTCCTCTGCCGCGCGGGCCCGCGCGGCCGGCGAGCGGCTCCTCGCCGCGCGCGCCTTGCTCGACGCCGCCCTGGCCACGCTGGGTCTCCCGCCGGGCACCGAGTCCGTGCCGCTCGCGCTCCGGGAACGGGTCGGCGACCTGGTCCGGGTCGAACGCGACCGCGCTGCGCTGGAGCGGCAGCACGATGCCGCCGCGACCCAGGCCGCGTTCCGGCGTCGAGCGGCGGACGACGCGGCCGCACGGCTGGCAGAGGCCGAGGCCCGGATCGCGGCAGCGCAAGCCGGGTGGGACCGCGTGCTCGCCACGGACGGGTTGCCGCCGCTGGACCCGGACGCCCTGGGGCGCCTGCTGGAGCGCGCGGAGGCCGCACGGACGGCCCTGCGGGCGTTCGACGAGCTGTCCGCGACCATCGAGACGGCGCAGGAACGGCGCCGCGGCTGGGAGCGGGGCGTCCGCGAGGTGCTCGACCCGCTGGGCTATGCGGGTCCGGACTGCCACGGGCTCATCCGCGTCGCCCTCGCGGACCTGCAGGATGCGGTCCGCTTCGATGCCGCGCGGAAGTCGGCCGCCCAGGCCCTGGAGGCCGCGACACGGGAGGCGGATGCGTCCAGGGAGCTGCTCACGACCGCGCGCGAGGAGTACCGCGCGTTCCTCGCCCGGCACGGCCTCGCCGACCGCGCCGACCTGGAGGCGCGGCACGCGCGGGCGACCCGCGGTGTGGCGCTCGAGGTGACCCGGGACAGGAACCGGGCCACGATCGCGGCGCTCGCCGGAGATGCCGAGTCGCCGTCCGAGCTGGAGGGCCGGCTCACGGCCACCGACGGCGTCGCCGGGCCGTCGGTGCTGCGGTCGCAACTGGACGAGGCGCTGGAGACGCTCGTGCGGCGCCGGCACGCGCTCACCACGGAGCTCGGCGCAGTGGAGCAGGAGCTGCGCCGGGTCGAGAGCGAGACCGACACGGCCGATCTCCGGCAGCGCCGCGAGAACGCGCTGGCGATGCTGGCCCAGCAGGCCGATCAGTACCTCGTCGCCCGGTTGTCCGTGGAGCTGATCGCCGCGGCCCGCGCTCGCTTCGAGCGCATCCACCGGCCCGCTGTGGTCGCCGCCGCCGAGCGGCTGTTCGTGGAGTGGACGGGCGGGGAGTACGCTGGGCTCGTAGTCCCGTTCGGGGAGCGCGTCCAGGGGGCGCGTCGCGCCGACGACGGGTCGCTGGTGCGGCCCCCGGAACTGTCGCGCGGCACCCGCGAACAGCTCTACCTGGCGTTCCGCTTTGGCCTCATCGAGCACTACGCGACCCAGGCCGAGCCGCTCCCGATCGTGATGGACGAGGTGCTCGTGAACTTCGACCCGGAGCGCGCCGAACGCGTGGGACGGTCCATCCGGACCCTCGGCGACCGCCACCAGGTGCTCTACCTGACATGCCACGACCGGGTGCCCCTGGAGGCCGACCGCGAGATCGTCCTCGGGCCGAACCTCCAGCTGCTGGCCGTCCGCGACCCGCTCAACCCAGGCGGGCCACCACGTTGAGCCGGACGTAGTCGAGCGAGGGACCCGGCAGGAGCGCGGCCACCGACCGGACGAAGCCGGGCCGCTCCTCCTCCGGAAGCAGGGCCACGTGCTCGCGGAGCACCACCGTCGCGAGGAACGTCTCGAACGGCTCGCCCGGCTCGAACGCCGTCGGCTCGGGCTGCAGCCAGACCTGCACGTCGACGAAGCCCGCATCGAGCAGCGAACGGCGCTCGGGGCCAGGCTCCGGGTACGTCCATCGCCCGGGGAGTGGATCGCCGAGCACCGCGAGTGCCCGGGCGACGCTCGCGATGTTGCCGGCTCCCCCGTACTGGGCGATCAGCTGGCCACCCGGCGCCAGCACCGCCGCGAGCCGGCGGAAGAGCGCCGGGTGGTCGGGCACCCAGTGGAAGGTGGCCGTGGACACGATCGCCTCGACGGGCTGGTCGAGTGGCAGCGCCTCACGGAGATCGGCATTGACGAACGAGACCCGCTGTCCGTACCGGGACAACCGCCGGCTCGCCGCCTCGAGCATCCGCGCGGACGCGTCGAGCGCCACCGCGTGCGCGTGGGGCAACCGATCGAGCAGCTGCTCGGTGACCCTGCCGCTGCCACAGCCCGCGTCGAGCACGCGGCGCACCCCAGGGTCGAGTCGCCCGATGACGCCGGCCCCCCAGCGCGCCTGCGGATCGGCGACCCGGTCGTACGTCTCCGCGTCCCACTCCCTCGCCATCGGCGCACGATACCCGAGGACGGGTGAATCGGCCCCGGGCGTGCCTCTCGGCCGGCGGGGTGCCCCGGGTCGACGGGGGCCACCCTCGCCCCAGGTCCCGCCGCGAGGTCCGACCCGCCCCCTATCCGCCGTGAGTCGGCGCGAGCGGACCGCGGGCCCAGGCGGGCGCCCACTGCTCGCGCCTGATCCGCTCGACCTCGTCGGGGGCGATCTGCGGGACCGGCCGGAAGGCGAAGGCCCGGAGGTACGCGTCGGCGGCACCCTCCACGACCGAGGCCGCGTTGTACGCGTGGTCCACGGTGGGCCCGATCGCGAGCACCCCGTGGTTGCGGAGCAGACACGCGCTCCGGCCGCGCAACGCCTGGGCGGTCAGCTCGGCGACCTCGGCCGTGCCGCCCCGGGCGTACGGCGCGGTCACGATGCCGCCCCCGCAGGCCGAGACCAGACCGTGCAGGATCGGCGGGATGCCGATCCCCATGGCCGCCACGGCCATCGCCGCGGCGCTGTGCGTGTGCACGATGCCGCCGACGTCGCCGCGGCGCACGTACGTGAGCGTGTGGAGCGGCAGCTCGCTCGTCGGCCGCAGCGCACCGTCCACGACTCGACCGTCGGTGCGCACGATCACGATGTCCTCGGGCCGCATGGTGTCGTACGGCGTACTCGCCGGCGTGACCGCCACGAGATCCGGATCGTCGGCGATGCGCATGCTGATGTTGCCCGCGGTGAAGTAGACGAGCCGCTCGGCCAGGAGGCGCCGGCTGAACAGCAGGACGTGCTCACGGGCCACCTGCCAGCTCGCGGGGGTGCTCACCGCCGCGGCTCCACCGATCCGACCTGGCGCGCAGGCGCGTTGACACCCGCCGGGGCATCCCGCAACGCCGCGAACGGCGGGTGGATGACTCCGACCTCGGTGATGTACCCGGTGATCATCTCGTGCGGCGTGACGTCGAACGCCGGGTTCCAGGCGGCCACCCCGAGGGGAGCCGTACGGCGGCCCTGCCACCCGCGCACTTCATCGGGCGCTCGCTCTTCGATCACGATGGCGTCCCCCGAGGGTGTGGCCAGGTCGAAGGTCGAGGCGGGAGCCGCGACGTAGAAGGGCACGCCCGCGTGCTGCGCGGCGAGCGCGAGCGAGAACGTGCCGACCTTGTTGGCCGTGTCGCCGTTGGCGGCGATCCGGTCGGCCCCCACGATCACGGCGTCCACTCGGCCCGAGTGGAGCAGCGAGGCGGCCGCACTGTCCACGACCAGGGTGACGTCGATGCCGGCCTCCATCAGCTCCCAGGTCGTGAGTCGCGCACCCTGCAGCAGCGGCCGAGCCTCGCAGGCGAAGACGCGCACCGGTTCGCCGGCCGCGGCCTTGGCGTACACCACGCCGAGCGCGGTCCCCCAGCCGAGCGTCGCGAGCCGGCCGGCGTTGCAGTGGGTCAGGATCGTCGTCGCGCCGGGCAGCTCGGCCCGCCCGTACTCCCCGATCAGCCGGCACGCGTCGCGATCCTCGTCGACGATCCGCTGGGCCTCCTGGAGCGCCCGCTCGCGGATGGCGCTCGGCGTGGCCTCGCCTGCGGCAGCATCGCGCACGCGCCGCACGGCCCAGGCGAGGTTCACGGCCGTGGGGCGGGCCGCCCCGATCCGTGCCGCGAGCGCGTCGAGCGCGGCACGCGCCTGCTCCACCGACGAGGGGCGGGCCTCGTCCAGGCCGACCACCATGGCCAGCGCACCGCAGCCACCGATCGCCGGGGCGCCGCGTACCGCCAGCCGCCGGATCGCATCCACCGCGGCGTCGACGCTGGTGAGGCGGAGGACCTCGAGCACGTCCGGAAGCTTCGTCTGGTCGACGATCTCGATCGCGTCGCCGGCCCAGACCACGGTCGGTGCATGCCCCGTCGGGTTCATCCAGTCACTGCCTCGCGAGCTGCCGGTCACGCGCGGCCGGTTGGCCGCGGCAGCAGTTGGCACGTCCCTCGCCGGTGGGCGGGCGCGGCCGGATCACTGCGTCCAGCGGCCAAGTATGCACGGGCCGGGCCGGGTCCGGCTGGCCCCACCCCCCGGCTACGGCTCGGCGACGGGAACCCCGATGCGGGACAGGCCACGATCGAACGTGTACAGGGGCAGGGCCCGAGTCGCTCTCGCCTGCACGGCGATCAGGGCGTCCGGGATCGGGCACGAGACGATGGCGCGGGCGCGCAGCAGCGCGTCGGTGGCGTCGTTCGTATCCAGCCCCAGCACCTGGACGTTCTCTCGTCGTACGAGCCCGATCAGCGCGTTGACCACATCCGTACGGCCCACGCCGTACTGCGTCCGCAGCACGTGGGCGCACTCGACCAGAGCGAGGAGCGACACGCCGAGACGTTCCGACTCGTCGATCAGCCGGGCGGCTCGGGCCGCCTGGTCGGGCGGGGAGCCGACCAGGTAGCGCACCAGCACGGACGTGTCCGCGGAGATCACGCGGATCCCTCCGCTTTCCCGTCGGCGTGCAGAGACGGGGGAAGGTCCGAGCGGTCGGGGTCCGGGGCGGCGGCAGCGGCCGCGCGCAGGGTCTCCCACGCTTCGTCCGGTGGATGGCGCGTGGCCGCACCGGCGAGGATCCCTGCGAGCGACCGGCGGTGGCGTGCGGGGACGATCTCCACGACGACCCGGCCGTCCTCGATCCGCTGGACCGCCTCGTCGCCGGCGTAGATCCCCAGCTCCTCGCGGATCGACTTCTTGAGGGTGATCTGCCCGCGCTCTCCAACTCGGCTGCTCATGTACATATTGTGGCACTATGAGTAGGTATGCGGCAACGGAATTACGCAGAGCTGCGAGGCAATCGACCCTCACGGCGCGGACGCCCCGGCACGTCCGATCACGAGCCGTCCGTCGGGGGTCCAGTCGCCCGGAATCCCGCCGCCCGGGATGTGGCGGGCCGTGCCGGTCGCCAGGTCAGACACGACCGCCCGGCGGCGCGGACCGAGCCCCAGCCTGAGTTGTCACAGCAAGAGGGATGCTTCCCGACCGGCCCGGCGCCAACCGGCCGTCAGGGCATCTGCTCGCCTTCACGGCATCGCCGATTGCCCACCAACGCGAGATGTACTCCCGCTCGCCGGCCGGGCCACGGCGACACGGTTGCGGCCCGCCCGCTTGGCGGCGTACAGCCTGGCATCTGCGTCGCGCAGCCAGGCGTCGACCGAGCGGCCGTCGCCTGGCTGCGCAGCCGTGACGCCGAGACTGACCGTCACGACGCCCCAGGGTGAGTTGCCGGCGTGCTGAACCGCCAGCCCGGCGACCGCCTGGCGGAGCCGCTCTGCGGCCACGCGTGCAGCCTGCGGCGACTGATCCGGCAGAAGGACCATGAACTCCTCGCCGCCGATCCGGTACACGGCGTCACCGGCGCGACTCTTCTCTCGGAGACACGCTGCGAGCTGCCGCAAGGCCGTATCGCCTGCCACGTGACCGTAGCAGTCGTTGTACGCCTTGAAGTGGTCGACGTCGATCAGGATGAGCGCGAAGCCCTGCCCGTAGCGCTGCAAGCGAGCCCGGGCCGTAGCCAGGTCTTCGTCGAAGCGAAGGCGGTTGCCGACGCCGGTGAGCGCGTCGTTCCGCGCGGTCTCCGCAAGCTCCCTGACCAACCGCTCGAGGACCGATTCCTGTTGGCGTCTCGTCCGCACTACGGCGCGCAGCCGCTGCTCCTGGGAGAAGGCGCGCCGGCGGGAACGCTCGATCACGGGCTGGGCCATCGCACTCACCGCGATGGCGAAGGCGATGCCGACGAAGACGTCGCGGCGGTGCTCGAAGCCCAGCGCGGCCGGTGCGACCGGCGAGAGGGCGAAGACCCCGGCGAGGACGGCACACGCCGACAGCCAGAGGCGATGCGTCAGCTCGCTCCACGGGAAGAACAGCGCCACCGCCACGATCGCGACGGCCAGTCCGACGCCGACGATGACGTGGGTTTCCGGCGCGCTCGCGAAGACGGACAGGCTCACGGTGACCACCGCCAGCCCGAGGGCGAACGCGACGGGCTGAGGGTGACGGCGCAGCGGACCGCGCGCCAGGATGAACGCGATGCCCGCGCACGCGGCCTGCGCGACCTCGAGCGCCGTCACGGAGGGACTGGTCTCGCCGTAGAAGGCAGGGAAAGCCACGAGAACCGCGAGCGAGATCCCGACGGTGTGGAGTGCGAAGAGGGTGAGCGAGGAACGCACGGCCCGTCGCCGGGCGGCGTTGTGGCGCAGCTCTTCGCGCCCCGGTCGCGCGCGCCTCGCAACGCGCTGGCTGGCAACGACCCTCACCCCTCCCTCCCCAACGCGCGCGCAGTCCATCGAGCCAGGGGTAGGGGTCGGGGACGCATCGCGACGATCCTACGACTGCCCGCAATCACATCCAACACGCCCTCAGCAAGCTGAACGCCCCGAAGCGTCCGGCCGGCATCACCCTGCTCGTCGCGTCAGCGGGCGTGACGCGGTGCACGGGTAAATCCAGTCTGGACATGTCGTCAGTTCAGGTCGAATAATACGGACGTTGATGGACAACGTCCGTGGCGGACAGCACCACTGACCGCCAGCGACGCCTATCGGCACGCGGGGGAAAGAGCCGTTGATCCAGCCGGGAAGCCAGGACACGGACAACCGGATGACGGCGCTGCTTGTCGCGATCGACGACTGGGTTGGGGCTCTGCCCCTGGCCACCGTCCGCGAGGTGGTTCGTGCCGTCGCGATCACGCCCCTCGGCGGCCACTCCTCGACGCTGCTTGGCTTCATCAACGTGCGCGGGGATCTCGTCCCGGTCGTCGACGCACGCGCGACGCTGCACTTGCCACGACGCGGAATGCGCACGTCGGACCGGATGGTGCTCGTGACGTGCGCCGGTGGCACGATGGCGGTGCCGGTCGACCGCGCGCTCGACGTGGTCTCGCTCGAATACGACGCCCTGCCGCCGCCGGACTCTGCACTGGAGCCGCCCGGAGCGGCGCCCGAAGAGGAGGCGCGCGGGCTGAGTCCGGCGCGATTCTTCGGGAGCGAGACCGAGATCGTGATCGTCTCCGACCCCGAGCTGCTCTTCGGCCATGTCGCCGCCAGCATCCGTGGCGCGCTGCCGGGCAGGGGCGGCATCACCCGGACCACCGCTGGATCGCCCGGTTGATGCTGTTCGCCGAGCGATCAGGGCCGCTTCCGGGGGGCGCCCACGAGCGCGCCCCCACAGGGCAGGAGCGCGCCCCCACGGGGCAGCCTGGTCCGCCCCACAGCGGCCTCAACCTCGCGCCCGGCGACGGTGTCGACCGCATTGCGGCCCTCCTGGAGCAGCGCACGGGGCTGCGCTTCGACACCGCGCGGCGGCCACAGCTCGAGCGCGCGGCGGCCGCCTGGCTCGACGAATTCGGTCCCGCGCCGTCGGCGTTCGCCGAGCTGAGCGCGCCAGGCAGTCCGGCCTGGCGGCGTCTTGTATCGCTGGTGACCGTCGGGGAGACGTACTTCTTCCGGCACGCCGAGCAGCTGGAGGCCTTTCGCGAGCTTGCGCTCACGCCGCTCGTTCGGTCTCGCCAGGACCGGCCCGGACCTTCGCTCCGGGTGTGGAGCGCGGGCTGTTCGACGGGCGAGGAGGCGTACACGCTCGCCATCCTGGTAGCGGAAACGCTGCGCGACCCCCTGCGCTGGGACGTGCGCGTGGTGGGCACGGACATCGACGAGGCGGCCCTGGAACACGCACGTCGCGGCACCTACGGTCGCTGGTCGTTCCGTGTCCCTGGCGAGTACCAGGCACGGTGGTTCGTGCCGACCGGCGGGGGCAGGCGGGTGCACACGGCGCTCTCCGCGCTCGTCTCGTTCGAGGCGCACAACCTGGCCGACGCGAGGGTCCCGCTGCCGGCGGCCCTCGCAGGATCCGCCGACGCGATCGTCTGCCGCAACGTCACGATCTACATGGGCCAGGAGACGGTGCGCGGCATCGTCGACCGCCTCTTCGAGGCGCTGGCGCCGGGGGGCTGGCTTCTGGTCGGGCCCGTCGAGCCGTCGCCCGACCTGTACCGGCGCTTCGTCGCGCATCAGCGCGACGGCTTCACGCTGTACCAGAGGCCGCTGGCCGGCGCCCCGTCCATCGCGGCCGAGGCGCCGGCACAACCCGCTGCGTCGGAACCGGCCCGGACCGCGACGATGAGGCCGCCCGCCCCGTGGGGCCGACCGTATGAGGGTCGGCCTCCGGCCGTCCCGTCCGTCCGCCTGGCAACTGCGGCCGGTGCGGGGGATCTGCTCCTGCGGGCGCGCCGCCTGGCGGACGCGGGCGACCTGGCGGCAGCGGAGGATGCCTGCCATCGCGCGCTCACGCTCGACCGGCGCGCCGTGAGCGGGTACGTCCTTCTCGCCGCGGTCGCCGACGCGCGTGAGAACCTCGACGGGGCGTGCGATGCGCTCGGTCGGGCGATCTACCTGCGACCCGACGATCCGCTGCTGCAATTCCGGCTGGGGCTGCTGGAGTGGCGACGCGGCCGCACCTCCCGGGCGCGCGCGCGCCTGCGGGCGGCAGAGGCGCTCCTGGACGGTCGCCCGGACGCCATGTTGCTCGACGAGGGCGAGGGGCTGACCGTGGGTCGCGTCCGCTCTGCCATCGTCACGCTCGAGGCCTGAAGGGAGTGGAGGCGGACGACCGGGCCATCCTCGAGCGCAGGGCCCAGGTGCTGGCACGCCCGCTCGAGCAACCGCCGGACGCCGAGCAGGAGACCGTCGTCACGTTCCGTCGCGGGGCTCGCTACGCCGTTCCGGCCGCCGCAGTGCAGACGGTGCGGCCGCTGCCGCGCCTCGAGCCACTGGTCGGGGCCCCTGCCCTCGTCGCGGGCGTCGTCGCCATCCGCGGCGAGGTCGTCGTGGCCATCGATCCTGCCGCGCTCTTCGGTGCGGCGGTGGTCGAGCCGGCCCGCACGATCGTCGTGGTGACGGGGGGTGCCCTGACGGCGGGCCTGCTGGCCGACGACGTGACCGGCATCGGCACCATCGCCCGCGCGACCCTGGAACGCCCGCCGGACAGCCTCTCGCGCCTCGCGCAGGCCGTGGGGCTGGGGCTCGACGCCCATGCCGGCCTGGTCCTGGAGCCGATGCACCTGTTCGACGACATCATCCGCATCGTGAGCGGGAGGTCTGCATGATGGATCTGCACACCCTGCGCGGCCGCGTCGCGGTCGCCAGCCTGGCGATTCTGCTGCTGGCCGCGCTCGACATCTTCGCCCTGGTGACGCTCAGCGATCGCGTCTCCATGTCGGGACGCGTGAGCAGACTCGCCGACGCCGAGCGTGCGCGCAGCCAGATCATCGTGAAGGACGTGCTCCTGCTCGCGCGAGGCAACGATCCCGCCGTGCGCAGCGACCTGAGCGCGGTCATGGACCGCTTCGATCGCACGGTCCAGGCACTCGTCAACGGCGGCGCCGCGCCGCTCCCCGTGGTGACCGGTGGCGGGGGGCAGACCGTCGAGGTCCCGCCGGCGGGTCCCGCGATCGCCGCGGATATGGCCGTGGTCCAGCAGCAGTGGACCCCGTACGAAACCGCCGCTCAGGCGGTCCTGAACGCCGCCGCGGCCAGCACGGATGCCACCGCCTCGGTGGACACGGTCGTGCGAACCAACGGCCAGTTCCTGGACAGTCTCGAGAGCGCCTCACAGGCCGCCGCGTCCGACCTCGCGTCGGCGCTCGACCTCCTCCGCGTCCTCGGGCTGGCAGGCGCGCTCCTCATCGGCCTCTTCATTCTCCTCGCATCCATCTGGGTGAGCCGCGCGGTGGTGCGCCCCATCGAATCGCTCGCACAGGTGACGCGCAGGGTCGCCGGCGGGGACCTCTCGTCCACGGTGCCGGGCAGCCGGCGCACCGACGAGGTTGGAGTGCTGGCGACCGCGTTCACCGACATGACCGCGAGCCTGCGCGGAAACCTGGAGGCGCAGCGCGACGCCGTGATCAACCTCTCCTCCGCCTCCGCCGAGATCCAGGCCGCGGTCAACCAGCTCACCGCAGGAGCGACGGAGGAGTCCGCCGCGGTGACCCAGATCATGAGCACGGTGGAGGAGGTCCGCGTCACCGCCGAGCAGGCTGCCGAGCTGGCGAGATCCGTGGCCGATGCCGCCGGGCGCACCAGCGAGGCGGCGGCCGAGGGCCAGGCCTCCGTGGGCGCCGCCCGGGAAGGGATCGCCGACGTCGCCTCGAAGGTCGACGTCATCGCGCAGCGCATCATGGCGCTCTCGGAGCAGACGCAGGCGGTTGGCGACATCGTGACGACGGTGACCGACCTGGCCGACCAGAGCAACCTGCTCGCGGTCAACGCCGCGATCGAGGCGGCCAAGGCGGGCGAGCAGGGCCGGGGCTTCGCCGTCGTGGCGCAGGAAGTGCGGCACCTGGCCGACCAGAGCCGCGAGGCGACGGCCCAGATCTCGGGGATCCTGGGCGAGATCCAGAAGGCCGCCAACGCCGCGGTGATGGTCACGGAGCAGGGAACCAAGGGGGCTCGCGCCGCGGTCGAGCGGGTCGAGCAGGCGGGCATCGTGATCGATCAGCTGGTGGCCGCGATCGGCGAGGCCGCGGC
Organism: Chloroflexota bacterium; assembly: GCA_021786265.1. The sequence continues at coordinate 104,531 of JAJYNP010000144.1, read as the reverse complement.
GGCGGCGCGCCAGATCGCCGCCTCGGCCGGCCAGCAGCGGGTGGGCGTCGACCAGATCGCGGCCGGCACCGGCAACATCGGCCAGGTATCCACACAGACGGTCGCCGCCGCGCACCAGCTGCAGCGGGAGACGGAGGGGCTCACCATGCTCGCCGGGCACCTCCGCGAACTGAGCGAGCGCTTCCGACTGGCGGGGGAACACACCGCACGCGAGGGAGCCTGATGGCCATGGACCGTGCGCTCGAGCGGGAGCTGGCCGCGACCTTTGCGGTCGAGGTGCAGGAGCGCCTTCGCAGCCTGGAGCGGGACTTGCTGGCCCTCGAAACTGCGCCGGACGGACCTGCCGCCGTCGAGCTGCTCACCCGTCTCACCCGCGATGCCCACAGCCTGAAGGGAGCCGCCCAGGTCGTCTCGCTGCCGGACGTCAGTGCCGTGGCCCACGCCCTCGAGGGCACCCTCGGCACCATGCTGCGGGCGGAGGGCCCGGGGGGCGCGTCGCTCCAACCGCTGTTCGACACGATTGCGTCGCTGGGGGCGCTCGTGAACCCGAGCACGGCGCACACCGTGGACGTCGCGGCCGCGGTGAGCCGGCTCGATCCGCGGCCCGTGCCGCCCGTACGTGCCCGGCAGCCGCCACGGAGCGCTGCAGGCGAAGACCCGCGGTCACGGGCGCGACGCGCAGCCTCGAGACGGAGCGGCACGGCCCCGGCGCAGGAGGTGCGGGGCACCGGTCTCTGGCCGCAGGCCCGGGAGAGCGAGTCCTGGCCCGAGGGGAGAGCTGACGCCGACCCGGCGGCGCGTGCGGAGAGGACGCTCCCGGTGCCGGCTCCCGCAGAGGGAACGCAGGCCACCCTGGGCCCCGACAGTGTGCGGGTCCGCACGGCCCGTCTGGACGGGTTGCTCGCCCGGGGCGGCGAGCTCTTCACGGTGGAGGAGCGCGCGGGCCACCTGCACGCCGAGGTACGCCGGCTTCGCGGATCGGTCGCGTCGTGGCGCCGGGATTGGCAGCATCTCCGGGGAACACTGGAAACGACCGCCCCCGTGGACGCTGCTCCGCCGTGGAGTGCGGTCCACTCGTTCGCCGTCGAGGCTGGCGCGCATCTCCAGCGCCTGGAGCGTGAGCTGGCGCGCCTGACGGCCACCGCGGCGGCCGATCGGAGCCGGATCGCCGGTCTCACCGCCGAGGTGACCCGGGACGCGCTCGAGCTGCGCCTGGTGCCCGCCCAGACGGCATTCGGCCAGTTCCCGTTGATGGTCCGGGAACTGGCGCGTGCGGCAGGGAAGCAGGTCCAGTTGCGGGAGCTGGGCTGGCAGACGGAGATCGACCGGCAGATCCTCGAGCGGCTCAAGGATCCCGTGATGCATCTGCTGCGCAACGCGGTCGACCACGGGATCGAGACCGCCGCCGAGCGGCTGGCGGCGGACAAGCCGGCGGTCGGGACGATCGTGCTCGAGGCAGGCCAGCGCGGAGGCGGCGTCGTCGTCGAAGTGCGCGACGATGGCCGCGGGATCGACCCGCAGCGCGTGCACGCCGCGGCGCTGCGGGCTGGAATCCCTGAAGCCAGCCTGCCACCCACGTCGGACGCGGCCGCGACCATCGCCCTCGTCCTGCGCGGTGGCGTGACGACGGCGGATGCGGTCACGGAGGTGTCGGGCCGCGGGGTCGGGCTGGATGCCGTGGGGGAAGCCGTCGCCCGCATCGGCGGGTCGGTGAGCGTCGCATCGGAGGTCGGCCGCGGCACGCGCGTCACGCTGCTGCTGCCGCTGACCCTGATGATGGCGCACGTGCTGCTCGTGCGCGGACACGCGCGGCGGTACGCGCTCCCGATCGCGGCCGTGGAGCGGTGTCTGCGGCTCGCTCCAGGGGATGTCACCCAGGTAGCCGGGCGCGAGACCATCCGCCTGGAGGGGGAGACGGTCCCACTCGCCCACCTCGCCCATCTGGTCGGCGACGGCGAGGCGGACGAGAACGACTCCTGCCGGTCGGTCGTTGTCGTGCGCAGCGCCGGCCGAACCGTCGGCTTCGTCGTCGGGGAGGTGATCGCCGATCGGCGCGTGCTGGCGCGCGGGCTCGGCGATCTCCTCATGCGAGCCGGCGGCACCTCGCTCGTCAGCGGGGCGGCGCTCCTCGGTGAGGACGACCTGGCGCTGATCCTCGACCCCGTCCAGCTCGTGCGAGCCGCGGAGGAGCATCGTGTGCGACCGTCCCCGGTGTCGCACCACGCAGAGGCGGGGACGGCCGAGCGCCCGGCGGCGGTGCTCATCGTGGACGACTCGATTACGACGCGAACGCTCGAGAAGAGCATTCTCGAGGCGGCCGGCTTCGCGGTCGGCGTGGCCGTGGACGGACTGGCCGCGCTCGGCGAGCTGCGTCGCGCCCGTTACGACCTCGTGGTCGCGGACGTCGACATGCCGCGCATGGACGGCCTCGAGCTGACCCGTCGGGTGAAATCCGACCCGGCGCTGCGGGCTCTCCCGGTGATCCTCGTGTCGGCCCTGGAGTCCGCGGAGGAGCAGGAGCATGGGCTCCTGGCCGGCGCCGACGCGTACATCCCGAAGAGCACGTTCGACCAGCGCGTGCTGCTCCAGACGATCCGCTCCGTGGTGGGCTGATGCCGGCGGGGGCACCGATCCGGGTGCTCGTCGTGGAGGACAGCGCCGTGACGCGTGCGCTGCTGGCCGGCATCGTGTCGCGCGCCGAAGGATTCGAACTCGTCGGGGCGGTGGGCGACGGAGAGGCGGCGCTGCAGGCCGTTGCCCGGCTGCGGCCGGCCGTGGTCACGATGGACCTGCACATGCCGCGACTGGATGGCGTCGAGGCGACGCGGCGGATCATGCGCGAAGTTCCCACGCCGATCGTGGTCGTCACCGCGAGCTCGAACGTCGACGGGCGATCCACGTTCGACGCGCTCGCCTCGGGGGCGCTCTCGGTGGTGGCTCGTCCTGTCGGTCCGGCTGACGCGCGGTACGAGGAGCGCCGGCAGGCGCTCCTCGACGAGCTCCGGCTCATGGCCGGCGTCAGGCTGGTACGTCGCATCGACGTGCCATCGCGTCCGCCCTCGAGGGTTGTGTCGCAGACCTCTCCTCCGGCGCCACGCGCGCCGGTGGAGCTGATCGCCGTCGGGGCATCGACCGGGGGCCCGGCCGCCCTGCATCGGCTGCTCGGCGATCTGCCCCGGGGATTCGAGCCGCCGATCCTGGTCGTGCAGCACATCGCGGAGGGGTTCGTCGACGGACTCGTCCGCTGGCTCCAGGACGCCGCTCCCGGTCCCGTGGTGGTGCCGCGGGATGGCGATCGGGTCGCGCCGCGCAGCGTGTTCATCGCCCCGGACGGGCTCCACCTGCGCGTGGAGCCGGCGGGGCGCATCAGGCTCCGCGACGACGCGCCGGTCGACGGTCACCGCCCCTCCGCCACGGCCCTGTTCCGGTCGGTTGCCGAGGCGTACGGGCCGCGCGGCATGGGGATCATCCTGACCGGCATGGGCCGTGACGGCGCCGACGGGCTGCTCGCGATGCGGTCGCGCGGCGCGCTGACGCTCGCGCAGGACGAGGCGAGCTGCGCCGTGTTCGGCATGCCGCAGGCGGCGCTCGAAGCTGGCGCAGCCGGGCACACGGTTGCGCTGGACGCCATGGGCCGCACCGTCGCCGCGCTGGCAGCCCAGAGCCGGAGGCAGGGGGTGCCGGACGCGTGACGGAAGTGGGAAGGGAGAGTCAGATGGAGCGCGCGTCAAGGGAAGGTCGCTCTGAGGACGACGCCAGGGCAGATCCGGTGCCCGCGACCGTGCTGGTGGTGGAGGACAGCCGGACGCAGGCAGCCTGGGCGGTCAACGTCCTGCGGGCGGACGGGCATCGCGTGCTCGTCGCCCACGACGGCCACGCGGGTCTGGATCTCATGACCCGAGAACACCCGGACATCGTGCTGGCCGACATCGACATGCCCGGCGTCGACGGGTTCGAGATGTGCGCGCAGGCCAAGCACGACCCGCATCTGCGCTCGATCCCCTTCGTCCTGGTGACCCACCGCGACCGCGCGACCGACATCGTGCGGGCCGTGCAGGTCGGAGCGGACAACTACATCACCAAGCCGCTCGAGCCAGCCGTCCTCTCCACGCGCGTCGCGCGCATCGTGGACGACATCCGCATGTGGCGCGCCAGGCTCTCCGCATCGCGGGTGCCGCCTCCCGTTGCCCCCGAGGACACGATCCTGTCCCTCGAGCGCGGGCAGGTGATCGAGCTGCTCATGGGCGCCGCCGAGAAGATGGAGAGCGAGATCGGGACGGTCAACGAGATCGGACTGGCCCTGACCATGACGCACGACCTCGACACGCTCCTTGCGCTGCTCGTGCAGCGAGCACGCGAGTTCGCAGGCTCGGGAACCGTGCTGGTGGTCCTCGTCTCCGGGGACGGGGAGTGGGAGGTGCGGTCCGTCGCCTCCCCGGACGGGGCGCCGATCGAGGGGCTGGTGGGAACGCGGTTCACCGGGTCGATCGACCCGGCAACCCAGGCGGCGTGGCACCGCCGCGAAGCGCCTGCCCTTCGCGCGATCGACCCGATCGCGCCGCCCGCGGTCCGCGCGCTGTTCGACCGCTACGGGATCGTCGAGGACTATGCCTGGCCGATGCTCGCCGATCACGAGCTCATCGGTGTGCTCGCGGTGGTCTACCAGTCGCACCGGAGTCTCTCGGAAGACGAGCGCCGGCGCTTCCGCCACCTGGCCGATCAGGCCGCGGTCGCCGTGGTCAACGCCCGGCTGTTCGAGCAGGAGCATGCGCTCCGCCAGCAGCTGGAGGAGGCCTACCGGGCCGAGAAGGAGGCGCACAAGAACGCGATGTTCATGCTGGCGGCTGCCGTGGAGGCCCGCGACGGCCTGACCGGCAGCCACCTCAGGCGCGTCCAGGCGTACACGGAGGCGCTGGCCCGGACGCTCGGCCTGCCCGAGGACGAGATCGAGGTCATCGGATACTCCAGCATCATGCACGACGTCGGCAAGCTGCTCGTGCCCGACGAGATCCTGGGCAAGCCCGGCAAGCTGACCGAGGAAGAATGGGTGGAGATGCGCCGCCATCCGGCCCACGGCGCAGGCATCCTGGGCGACCGTGACTTCTTCGCCGTGGCCCGGGAGATCGCGCGCAACCATCACGAACGCTGGGACGGCACCGGCTACCCGGGCGGACTCAGGGGCGAGGAGATCCCGCTGTGCGCTCGGCTGACCTCGGTGGCCGACGTGTTCGACGCGCTCACCACCAAGCGCCACTACAAGGAGGCCTGGCCGGACGAAGAGGCCCTGGCCGAGATCCGTCGTCTGTCGGGGAACAGCTTCGACCCCGCGGTCGTGGACGCCTTCCTGGGCCTGTGGGACGCAGGCGAGATCGCGCGCATCCGCCGGTCGATCGCCGACGCCTGACGCTGCGGCCGCACCTGTGCGCCGAGTCCGCCTCGACCGCGGCCGCCAGCCCGAGGATCGCGGCCCCGTCGACGCCCGGCGCGGCCGGGGCCGTGAACGCGTAGGCCTTGCCCGCCCCGGCCGGGATCGTCACGTAGATGTGCTGGCTGTCCATGATGAAGGTGTGGACCCCGCCCCCGTCGAGGTGCATGGCGTTGTCGGCGTTCCAGAAGTCGAGCTTGACCGTCTGGCCCACCTTCGCGTCGATGACCCTGGGGTCGAAGCCGGCCATGGAGAGCCGCACCGGCAGGACGCCGGCGATGCTGGTCGTGCCGCGCCTCCTCACGCTCGCGGCCGCGCCGGGCCGATCGTGTCGTCATCGCCGCGTCCCTCGGTCAGGGGCGCGCGGACGCAAGAGCCGTACCGCTGGTTGCCGCCGATCCTCCCGAGCCGCGGAGGAGAGGGCCCACGCCACGGACCCTCTCCGTTCGTGGGTGGACGGCGGTCACAGGCACGGCGCCCATCGCGACCAGCGGCCAGGCGTCGCCGACCAGGCGCGTCGCCAGCGCGCGAAGCCCGCGGACCTTCGCCTAGAACCGCACGAGGAAGGCCAGCAGCAGCAGCGCCACCGACGAGGCAATCTCCACGAGCCCCAGGTGGATCGGGCGCAGGCGTCGTGCCCCACCCTCAAGGCGCACCTGCAGCACCGGGAGCGCGGCCGCCCGGAGCGTGAGCCCCAGCGCCAGCAGCGCGTAGACCCAGGGCAGCAGCCAGGCCTCGACCGCCACGACCACCGCGTGATAGCCGATCGACGCCGCGACGAACCCGCGGTTGCCCCGTTCGCGGATCATCGAGCGGACCACGAGCACCGAGCTCACGAGGTACAGGCCGGCCACGAGTGCAGCCCGTGCGACCGTCGGCCCGTTGACGGGACCTGCCACCACGGCCGCCGCCGGGACGAGCACGATAGCCTGGGCCACATGGGCGAGGCTGGCGACCAGGCTCCGCGGATGGCCTGTCATGGCCGCCCAACCGGCGACGACGGCGGCGGGGCCCACGATGCCGGCGACTACGATCAGCCGGGGGAACGCGGCCAGCAGGACGGTTCCGGACACCACGAAGACGGTGCCGAACACCGCGGCCGGCTCGAGGTAAGCCCGCCGGCGAGCGCGGATCCAGTCGAGAGCCGCACTCGATGCCAGGTAGCCGCTGATGGCGGTCACGGACAGCACCGCCTGCCAGGGACCCGGGCGGCTGGCAGCGACCCCGAGCAGGAGGGGGACCGCGAGCATCGCCCAGGCACCGTGCTGCCGGGGTATCCAGCGCACCCGCGCGCCATGCCGCGCCAGCGCGCCCGGTGTCGCCGCACTCACGATCGGATGCCCCGTGCCGGTCGGGCCGCCTGGGCCGCGCGGCTCGCGGTGGCCGCGTCTGGCCGGACGCTCACGCGGGAACTCTCCCCGGCCCGGTCCCGGAGGCGGGCGCCGGGGTGGCCACGTCGTGCCGGCGGGCGCTCCAGCGGCTCAGCCACCAGACGATCGGGAACGCAAGGACGATGAGCACCGCGAACGGGAGGAACCCTCTGGCATAGGCCGCAGAGCCTCCGACCAGGCCGGTGCCGATGCCCATGATCGGCGGGATGACGAACCCGCCGAGGGCGCCCAGGCCGCCGACCCATCCGGAGGCCCCACCCACGGCGTCCGGCACATACGAGGGGAGCAGCTTGAACACGATGGCGTTCTGCAGTCCCATGCCGAGACCGACCGCGGCGGTCGCCGCCAGCGAGACCCAGAACACGTCGGAGAACGCGAGCACCAGCGTGCCGGCCAGCATCAGCACGAAGTTGAGCGGCAGCGCGAAACGGATCGTCACGCGATCGGACAGCAGTCCGCCGGGCACCCGGATGAACGCGCTCACGAGGGAGAAGATCGCCGTCAGCACACCGGCGTCCCGAAGCGCCGAGCCGTACATCGCGTGCCAGAACGTGGGCAGCCACGAAGTGAAGGCAAGGAAGCCGCCGAAAGAGAGGAAGTAGAAGAAGACGAGGGCCCACGTGGCCGGGATCGTCGCCGCACGGCGGAGTCCGGCCAGCGCGCTCCCGCTCGGCGTCAGCTCGCTTCCGCCGACCTCGACCACCCGGATGGCGTCGACGGATGCCTCCCACGACCGCAGCTGGAACCAGGGCGCGTCCCGGATGGCCAGCGCGTACACGATCGTGACCGCCAGCAGGATGCCGAACCAGATGCTGTACGCGCCCAGCATGCCGAGGGACCCGACCGCGATCGGCAGGACCATCGTCGAGAGCCCGGGGCTCGTGTTGCCCAGCCCGGCGTAGACGCCGAGTGCGCCGCCCTGCTCCCGCCTGGGGAACCAGTACGACACCTGCGCGATCCCCACCGAGAAGGTCGCGATCCCGCAGCCGATGAGGGCGCCGAGGACGAGCAGGAGCGGGTAGGTGCCGGCCATGTGGTCGGGATAGGTGCTCGCGAGGAGCCAGAGCAGCCCGGCCACCCCGGCGCTGGCGAGCACGAGCAGCGCGAGGAACGGCCGCCTGCCGCCCACCCGGTCCACCGCCGCCCCGAAGGGGATCCGGAGCAGCGATCCGGTGAGCGCGGGGATCGCCGCGAGCAGGCCGGCCTCGAATGGGCTGAGGCCGAGCAGGTCGGTGAACTTCGGGACCATCGGCCCGAAGATCGAGACGCCCGCGAACCCCCCGAAGAACCCGAGCGTGGCGAGCCAGAGCGCCTGGGAGCGGGTCCCCCGGATCGCCCTCGCTCCCGATCCGCCGGTCCCGCCCGCGGCCGCCTCTGCCACACGATCCGGTGACGTCATGGTCACTGCGCTCCTCGGGACGCGCATCACACTCGGCACAACGCTGTTTGCGGTGATTATAATCACAGCTATGACGGAGACGCGCGTGCAGCATGTGCTGGCAGCCGAGAGCCGTGCCGCGCTGCTGACGGCGCTGCGCGCCGCCGGACACGCGCTGTCGGTGGAGGATGCGGCGGAGGTGCTCGGGCTCCATCCGAGCACGACCCGGTTCCACCTCGACCTGCTCGTCTCCGCCGGTCTCGTCGACCGCCAGGTCGAGCGGCGCGGCACCGCCGGCCGGCCGCGGATCCGCTACGTCGCCCGGGCCGGCGCGAGCGGCGACGCTCGCAGCGAGGCGGAGCCAGCCGCGGCACCCGGTGCCACCGATGGTTACCGCCGCCTGGCAAGCGTGCTCGCGAGTCAGCTCTCGGGCCTGGCCGACCCCTCCGGCGCGGCCCGCTCGGCGGGGCGGCGCTGGGTGGAAGCCCTCGACGTCATTCCCGATGCCGCCGCGGGTCCCCTGGCCGCCGACGACGCCGTCAACACGGTCGCCGGCCTCATGGATCACCTGGGCTTCGCACCGGACCTCCCCGTTGCCGGGGATCGCATCATGCTCCGCCGCTGCCCCTTCGAGGCGGTCGCGCGAGACCATCGCGCCGTGGTCTGCGGGGTCCACGCCGGGATGCTCGAGCAGACGTTCGAGCGCCTGGGGACCGCCGTGTGCGTTGCCGAACTCGAGCCGTTTGCCGCCGACGATCCGCTGCTGTGCGTCGTCCACCTCCGGCGCTCCGCCCCCGAGGGCCCCGATTCGCGTCCGCCACTTCCGCGGGTCCAGAATGAAGGCGCCGCGGTGGCCAGCCATCGACCGCCGCTCGGCGCGCCACGGGGAACGCGGAATGGCTGACCGCCACATCGCGATGAACGCGGATCTCCTCGTCCAGGCGCTCCTCCGCACCCGTCGCCTCCTCCAGCCGGATGCAGTCTCGGACGACCTGCGGACCATCACCCGCCAGGGCGGGCGGGACGCGGATGTCTTCTACCGCGACCGCTGGAGCCACGACCGGATCGTCCGGTCCACGCACGGTGTGAACTGCACCGGATCGTGCTCCTGGAAGGTCTACGTCAAGGATGACATCATCACCTGGGAGACCCAGGAGACCGACTACCCGGCCGTGGGTCCCGACTCCCCCGAGTACGAACCCCGCGGCTGCCCGCGCGGCGCGGCCTTCTCCTGGTACACGTACTCACCGACCCGCGTGCGCTACCCCTACGTGCGCGGCGTCCTGCTCGGCATGTACCGCGAGGCGAAGGCGCGGCTCGGCGACCCGGTGGCCGCGTGGGCCGACGTGGTGGGCGACCCGGAGCGCCGCCGAACGTACATGCGGGCCCGGGGCAAGGGCGGGCTGGTCCGGGTTCACTGGGACGAGGCGCTGGAGATCGCCGCCGCCGCCCAGGTTCACACCATCCGGACGTGGGGGCCCGACCGCATCGCCGGCTTCTCGCCGATCCCGGCCATGTCCATGGTGTCGTATGCCGCCGGCGCCCGGTACACGAGCCTCATCGGCGGCACCGTCCTGTCCTTCTACGACTGGTACGCCGACCTGCCCATCGCCGCGCCCCAGGTCTTCGGGGACCAGACCGACGTGCCGGAATCGGCGGACTGGTGGAACGCCTCCTACCTCGTGATGTGGGGCTCGAACCTGCCGGTGACCCGGACCCCCGACGCGCACTTCATGGCCGAGGCCCGCTACCGTGGCCAGAAGGTGGTGGTGGTCAGCCCGGACTATGCCGACAACACCAAGTTCGCCGACGAGTGGCTGGCCGCCCGGCCCGGGACCGATGGCGCGCTGGCCATGGCGATGGGCCACGTGATCCTGCGGGAGTTCTTCGTCGAGCGCGAGGTCGAGAGATTCCGAGACTACGTCAGGCAGTACACGGACCTGCCCCTCCTCGTCACGCTCCGGGAACGCGAGGATGTTCCCGGCGTCTTCGTGCCGGACCGATTTCTCACCGCCGCGGACCTTGGGCGGGCCGGCGACGGTGATGCCTGGCGGACGGTCCTCCTGGACGCGACGACCGGCGAGCCGGTGGTGCCGAACGGAAGCATCGGCGACCGCTACACGGCCGGCGGCATGGGCCGCTGGAACCTCGACCTGCAGGGCGTGGTCCCGGCGCTCTCGCTGTTCGACGTCGGGGAGAACGTCGCGCTCGACCTGCCCCGCTTCGACGTCAACGAGGGGGCCAACGAGGGCGGCTCGGTCCTGCACCGGGGCGTCCCGGTGCGGCGGATTGCCGGCCGCCTCGTGACGACCGTCTTCGACCTGCTGCTCGCCCAGTACGGCGTGGCCCGGCCGGGGCTGCCGGGCAGCTGGCCGGGCGGGTACGACGACCCGGCGCCGTACACGCCGGCCTGGCAGGAGCCGATCACCTCCGTCCCAGCCGCCACCGTCGCCCGGATCGCGCGGGAGTTCGCCGACAACGCCGAGCGCTCGGGGGGCCGGTCGCTGATCGTCATGGGCGCCGGGACCAACCACTGGTTCCACTCAGACCAGATCTACCGGGCCATGCTCGCCCTCACCACCCTCACGGGCTGCCAGGGAGTCAACGGCGGCGGATGGGCGCACTACGTGGGCCAGGAGAAGGTGCGCCCCCTGACCGGCTGGTCTCAGCTCGCGTTCGCGCTCGACTGGGTCCGGCCGCCCCGCCAGATGGCCGGCACCGCGTTCTGGTACCTCGCCACCGACCAGTGGCGCTACGACGGGTTCGGGGCGGACGAGCTCGCCACGCCGCTCGGACGGGGGCTGTTCAAGGGACGCGCCCTGGTCGACACCGTGGCCCAGTCGGCCCGGCTGGGCTGGTTGCCGTCGTACCCGACCTTCGACCGGAATCCGCTCGACCTGGTCGACGAGGCGCGGGCGGCGGGGGTCGACCCGGCGGCGTACGTCGTCGACCGGCTCCGGGCGGGCGGGCTGCGCTTCGCCTGCGAGGACCCCGACGCGGAGACGAGCTTCCCGCGGGTGCTGACGGTCTGGCGGGCCAACCTGCTGGGCTCCTCGGGCAAGGGCAACGAGTATTTCCTGCGTCACCTCCTGGGTACGGATGCCGCCATCCGGGCCGAGCCGGCGGCGGAGGACCGCCGGCCGGCCGAGGTCACCTGGCACGACGAGGCACCCGAGGGCAAGTTGGATCTGCTCGTCTCGCTCGACTTCCGGATGACGTCCACCGGCCTCTTTTCCGACGTCCTGCTGCCGGCCGCCACCTGGTACGAGAAATACGACCTGTCATCGACCGACATGCACCCGTTCGTGCACGCGTTCAGCCCGGCGATCAGCCCGCCGTGGGAGGCGCGCAGCGACTACGAGACCTTCGTGGCCCTCGCCCGGGTGTTCAGCGCCCTCGCGGCGCGCCACCTCGGGGTTCGGGGGGACCTGGTGGCCACGCCGCTGCTGCACGATTCCCCTGGTGAGACCGCCCAGCCCGGCGGCCGGGTGCTCGACTGGCGGCACGGCGACTGCGACCCGATCCCCGGCCGGACCATGCCCGCATTCACGGTCGTCGAGCGAGACTACGCCGCGATCGCGGAGCAGATGGTGGCGCTCGGGCCGAAGATCGACGCGCTCGGGACGACGGTCAAGGGGGTCACCCTGGCACCCACTGCCGAGATCGAGGAGCTCGGGCGCATCTGCGGGACCGTCCGCGGCGGGCTCGCCCACGGCCGGCCGTCGCTGGCCCGCGCCGAGCAGGCCTGCGAAGCGATCCTGGCCCTCTCCGGGACCACCAACGGCCGCCTCGCGACCGCCGGCCTCGGCGTCCTCGAACAGCGGACCGGACGGCCGCTCGCCGACCTTGCCGCCGACCAGGCCGGCCGCCGCATCACGTTCGCCGACACCCGGGCACGCCCACAGCCGGTCGTCACGTCCCACGAGTGGTCGGGCAGCGAGCACGGCGGGCGCCGGTACTCGCCGTTCACCATCAACGTCGAGCGGCTCAAGCCCTGGCACACTCTCACCGGGCGCCAGCAGTTCTTCCTGGACCACGACTGGATCGCCGAGCTCGGCGAGCAACTCCCGACCTACCGTCCGCCCCTCGACATGCGCCGCATCTTCGGCGACCAGGGGGGCGGCGGCGGCGCCGAGGTCACCGTCCGCTACCTCACGCCGCACTCGAAGTGGTCGATCCACTCGGAGTACCAGGACAACCTGTTCATGCTGAGCCTGTCGCGCGGCGGGCCGGACCTCTGGTTGAGCCGGGAGGACGCAGCCCGGATCGGGGTCAGGGACAACGACTGGATCGAGGCCTACAACCGCAACGGGGTGGTCGTGGCACGCGCCGTGGTGAGCCACCGGATGCCCCAGGGCACCGCGTACATGTACCACGCGAAGGACCGCACGATCGACACCCCGAAGTCCGAGCTGAGCGGGCGTCGGGGCGGCATCCACAACGCGCTCACGCGCCTTCTGATCAAGCCGACCCACCTGATCGGCGGCTACGCCCAGCTGTCCTACGGCTTCAACTACTACGGTCCGACGGGCAACCAGCGCGACGAGGTGACCGTGATCCGGCGCCGCTCGCAGGACGTCGAGTACTGAGCCGATGCGCGTGATGGCCCAGCTGGGCATGGTCATGAACCTCGACAAGTGCCTCGGCTGCCACACCTGCTCGGTGACGTGCAAGCAGGCCTGGACCAACCGCACCGGCGTCGAGTACGCCTGGTTCAACAACGTCGAGACCCGGCCGGGGCTCGGCTACCCGCGGCGTTACGAGGACCAGGAGCGCTGGGAAGGCGGGTGGGTCCGAACGCGCACGGGCAGGCTCGAGCTGCGGGCCGGAGGTCGCATCAGGCGGCTCCTCCGGATCTTCAGCAACCCCACCCTCCCCGAGCTCGCCGACTACTACGAGCCCTGGACGTACGACTACGACACCCTCATCACCGCGCCCGCGCAGGCCGACGTCCCCGTCGCCCGACCGAAGTCGCTCCTCACCGGCGAGCCCATGCAGATCCGCTGGTCGGCCAACTGGGACGACGACCTGGGGGGAGCGCCGGAGCATGCCCCCCGCGACCCCGTCCTCCAGCGGATCGGCGATCGGGTGAAGCTCGAGTTCGAGCAGGCGTTCATGTTCTACCTGCCCCGCATCTGCGAGCACTGCCTGAACCCGTCGTGCGTCGCCGCCTGCCCGTCGGGCGCGATGTACAAGCGTGCCGAGGACGGCATCGTGCTGGTCGACCAGGACGGCTGCCGGGGCTGGCGGATGTGCGTCTCGGGCTGTCCCTACAAGAAGGTGTACTTCAACCACCGGACCGGCAAGGCCGAGAAGTGCACCTTCTGCTACCCGCGGGTGGAGGCCGGCCAGCCGACGGTCTGCGCCGAGACCTGCGTGGGCCGGCTGCGCTACATCGGACTCTTCCTGTACGACGCCGACCGGGTGCTCGAGGCCGCCTCGGTCGAGCACGAGCGGGACCTGCTCGAGGCTCAGCGCTCGGTGATCCTCGATCCCGAGGACCCGGCGGTGATCGCCGCGGCGCGCGGGGCCGGGATCGCCGAGGACTGGCTCGAGGCGGCCCGCCGCTCGCCCGTGTACGCCCTGACCAACCGCTACCGCATCGCCCTGCCTCTCCACCCTGAGTACCGCACGATGCCCATGGTCTGGTACATCCCGCCGCTCTCCCCGATGGTCGACGTGGTCCGCGACACGGGCTTCGACGGAGAGGACCGGGTCACCCTCTTCGCCGCCATCGACGCGCTGCGCATCCCGGTCGGCTACCTCGCGGAGCTGTTCACGGCCGGCGATCCGGGACCGGTCGTCGCGAGCCTGCGCATGCTGGCGGCCATGCGGGTCCACATGCGCCGGGTGAACCTCGGCGAGGCGCCCGACGAGACGATCGCGGCGTCGGTCGGCCTGACCCCGCAGGCGATCGAGGACCTCTACCGCCTGCTCGCCATCGCCAGGTACGAGGACCGCTACGTGATTCCCACGGCCCACGTCGAGGCCTCCCGTTCGCTCGACGAGGCGGCCGGCTGCAGCCTGGACTACCAGGGCGGACCGGGGATGGGCGGGGTCGGCCCGTTTGGGGAGGTGCCGGCGACGCCGGTCTCCGTCGAGACGTTCGCCCTCGCCCGGCAGCGAGCCAAGGCCTCCCGCTACGCCGACCTGCCGGAGGGCCGCGGCGCGGTCGACCCGCAGGCACGTGGCGCCGGCAACGCCGAACCCGGCCACAAGGCCCGCGACGACGCCGGACTCGACGCGCGAGACGATGCCGGTCGAGGCGCCGGGGCATGAGGTCCCACCTTTCGGAACCGGAGCGCCGGGTCGTCCTCGCCGCCGCGTCTCGGCTCCTCCAGTACCCCGACGACGGATTGCTGGACCAGCTGCCGCTGCTCCGCGAGGCCGCGCAGGGCATCGCGGCCCGGGCGGGTCGCCCGCTCCTGCGGTTCATCGAGCACGCCCACCGCAGCGCGCTGCTCGATCTTCAGGCCGACTACGTGGCGACCTTCGACCTGCGCCGGCGGTACTGCCTCTACCTGAGCTACCACCTCAACGGCGACACCCGCCGGCGAGGAATGGCGCTGTGGCGTTTCCAGGAGCTCTACCGGAGCCACGGCTACTCACTCGCGTCCGGCGAGCTGCCCGACTTCCTCCCGGCCGTGCTCGAACTGGCGGCCGAGACCGAGGCCATCGAGCCGGGATCCGAGGCCGCCGAACCCGAGGTGGCCGAACCCCTGGACCTGCTGGTCGAGCATCAGCCGGCCATCGAGTCGCTCGGGCACGCTCTCGAGCAGGCCGGCTCGCCATATGCGGACGTCATCGTCGCGCTGGAGGCCGCGCTGCCGCCGCCCTCACGAGCCGTCCTCGAGGCGGCCCGACGGCTGGAGACCGAGGGGCCGCCTGCCGAGCAGGTCGGCCTCGAGTCATGGGGCAGCGGCGCCGAACCCGGGATCCGCACGTGAGCAACGTGCTGTGGGTCGCGTTCCCGTACATCTGCCTGACGAGCTTCGTCGTCGGCCATTTCTGGCGCTACCGCTATGACAAGTTCGGCTGGACGACCCGCTCGTCACAGATCTACGAGCGCCGTCTGCTGGGCTGGGCGAGTCCGCTCTTCCACTTCGGCATCCTGGGCGTCCTCGCCGGCCACTTCATCGGGCTGGTCATCCCCGAGTCGGTGACCGGGGCGCTCGGCATCTCGGAGGGGCTCTACCATGCGGTCGCCGCGACGGCCGGCAGCGTCGCCGGCCTCATGACGGCCACCGGGCTCGCCCTCCTGGTGTATCGGCGCCGCCTCACGCCGTCCGTATTCCGGGTCACGACCCGGATGGACAAGGCGATGTACCTGCTCCTGGGGGCAGTCATCGCCATCGGTGCCTTCAACACGATCGCGATCAACCTCCTCGGCCCCGGGCACGACTACCGGCTGGACGTCGCCGTGTGGTTCCGCAGCGTCTTCTGGCTCCAGCCGGACGCCGCCCTGATGGCCGGAGCGCCGATCACGTTCCAGATCCATGCGCTGCTGGCGTTCGCGCTGCTCGGGCTGTGGCCGTTCACACGGCTCGTCCACGTGTTCAGCGTGCCCGTCGGCTACCTTGCCCGGCCGTACGTGGTGTACCGCACGCGCGATTCCCGGACCGGGGCGCGCGCACCGCGTCGCGGATGGGAGACGCCCGGCAGCTGATCCGACCGGGCGAGCTCGTGTGGTACAGCGCCCCCGGCCCGGAGCCGACCCTGCTCCTCGACAGCGAGCGGCTGCCGTTCCTCGATCGCGCGACGGTCATCGTGCCCCGCGGTTCGTCGCGCGGGATCGAGGCGGAAGCACGGCTCGCTTTCCTCGCGGTTCGCATCGGCCCAGATCTCGGGGGGAGTGACCGGCTACCTGAGGGACGCCTCGCGGGGCCCTGGATCATCGCGGCGCGGGCGAACACGAACAGCCCGACCGGGATGAGCACGAGGCCCATCACGACGAGCGCGGCGACGTGGTCGAGCAGGGCGGTGATCGGGGTCCCCTCGGTCAGCGCCGCCGGACGCCATCCAGGACGTGGGTCGCCGGACTCAGCGGTGAGATGTATCCGAGCAGACCGGACCGCACCGAATCCGGTGCATAAACCCCAGTCGACGGCAGCGCCGAGACGGAGGCCACTCTCCGCCCGTCGTCGTCCGACCCGGTGATCGTCTCCGCGCGAAAGTTGAAGACGAGCCCGAACCCTCGTCGATCATCCGGTAGCCGCGTCCCGCCAGAGAGCACGGCGTCCGGCACGCCCGGCGGCGTCGGGCTCCAGGTACGGTCGCCGTCGGGGTCGCGCAGGTCGAGCCCGGCGAGGTGGGGACAAGCTGTCGCCGGGGCGAGGCCTGGGACCTGCGCAACGAACGGCGGCGAAATCGGTTGCTCGTGCGTGACGTCGAGGGCCGCCACGAGCCGATCCAGGAACGCGCGGTCAGTACTCCTCGGCGGGCCGCTCGTGCGCACCAGGACGGCGACGTTCTCGAAGCGGAGCCAGCGGCATTCGAACCCTCCGACTGGTGGGCCACCACCGGAGCTCACGATGCCGATGAGGCCGTCCTCGAGCGCCCCGGCCACGCCCGACGGGATGGGCAGGGCACGGGCGAGCGCGTCCGGCGCGACGCCCCGCAGGGCCGCTGACGCAGCCGCGAAGTCCATCGGGTGGGGTGTCGTCCTCGCGTCACCCGTCTAGAGGATCGCGTGGACGACCATCGCCCGGGCACAGGTTACCTCCTCGGTGCCGCACTGCCCGGCCCGCGGGTCGTGGACGTGGACCCGCGGGATCGCCGGACCGCTCTCGAGGTGGCTGACGTCGGCGAAGCGGAGGTGAGCTCGCCCGCTGCCACCAGGTTCCCGTTCGCGTCGCCGGCGAGGTCGCTGAAGAACGGCTGACCGCATGCGAAGAGCCACGTCGACGCGCCACCGGCGGGCATGGCCGGGCACGGGATGGCCAGTCCGGGCACGTTTGTGACCCAGCCGCCCAGGAGGAATGCCGTGGCATCCGTGGCCGCCCGCGCGTGCACCAGGGCGGCGGACCCCCGCAGCACCGCCTGATCGTCGAAGACGCGGGCAGCCCGTCAGGGTACCGGGCGATGGCAGCCGAGGGCGCGGCGGAGGGGAGAGCGCTCGCATGCGGTGCGCCCGACCCCGGCGACGACGCGCAACCCACGACGCTCGCCATCGCAACGAGGGCAACCAGCAGCCGGCCGGAACGCGAGCGGGACGCCATCATGCCGACGAGACGGGTGGTCAGCCGCCTCGGTTCCCCGGACCTGTTCAGACCCCGGTCGACGGCAGCGCGGAGGGAGTGCTCCACGTCCGCGGCCCGGGCATGAGTGCCATCGGCGAGCGCGGCCGAGGCGATGACGGGATGCCTGCGAGATCGCTCAGGCCTCCGACCAGGGGGAGGCCCTGGTTCGCGGCGTCGCGCCTGGGCCCCCTGCCCTGACGCTCACGGCAGTCCGACCCGCACGAGGACCATCGGAGTCCCCTGCCCCACCGTCGTGACGACGCACGAGCGGCCGTCCGGCGCCCAGATCGCGCTGCTCCCCGGGTCGGCCGGCAGCGTCAGCGTCGTTCCGCGGCCGATGAGGACCAACACGGTGCCGCCGATGGGCGGACGGATCGCGACCCGGGCGAGCGTGGGGCCGTAGAGCGGGTCGCCGGGCGGCAGGTCGGTCGGCGTCGAGCGTCCGTCGGGGCTCCACAGCCGCGAGGTGCCGTCGGCCGCGACGAGCACGAGGCGGCCGTCGGGGCTCCAGCCCACCGGCGAGGCGGTGCCGCTCATCCGGATCACGCGCCCTGCGACGAGATCGAGTACCGTCGGGCCGCCCATGTCCTCGGTCGCCAGGTCGCGCCCTCGTCGGTGCTGGCGAGCGGGGCCATGCGATCCCCCCACAGCCAGGCCGTGCCGTCGCGCGCGACGGCGATCCCCCGGATGTAGCCGCCGTAGGGGAGCGAGCCCACGCGCGGCGCGGGTGGGGCGGCGACCAGGGCGCGCACCTGCCAGGTGGCGCCGCCGTCCGCGGTTGCCAGGACGATCCCGGGACCCGACTCATCCTGGCTCAGGAACCCTCCCCCGAGCAGGCCGTGCTGCGCGCCCCGGAAGGCGAGAGCGCCCGGCTGGAAGCTCGTGGTGGGTGTGACTGGCGGCGAGACGGCCGGCGACGGCGATGCCGGCTGAGGCGGGGCGGATGCTGCGCTCGGGGGCGGCGGGGCGCTCTGGCCGAGCGGCGGGACCGTGGGCGACGACGTCCGCCCCGTGCAGGCAGCGACCAGGACGACGGTCGCCGACGCGGCGAGGAAGCTCCGGCGCAGGTCGCGGCCGGTCACGACACGGGACGCTCGCGCGCCGGATGCGCAGCTCACGGGAGCAGGATCGCCGTGCTGGCCGCGGCCGAGCACGTGACCCGCCGTCCGTCCGGGGCCAGGCACACGGGCGTCGTGACGTCCGGCCGATCGGTGAAGACGTGGACCACGAGCTGACCGTCCGACGCGAGGCGCAGCCAGCATCCGGCGTAGAAGCCGCCCGAGGCGGGACAGGCGGCCGTCGCGGGCGCTGCGCGATCGGGCAGGGCCACGGGCCGCCCCGTCCGAGGTTGACCGTCGGGCGCAAGGGCGAGGATCTCGTCGTGCCCCGTCGTCAGCGAGCCCAGGCGGTGGGCCAGGTACACCGTGCCGTCGCGCCCGATCGCGGGTGGGGTGGCGCCCGGCGCGCCGCCCGTGGCGACGAGGAAGCCGCCCCGGTCGAGCGTGATGGCGTACGGCCAGCCGGCCTTGAGGTAGCCGCCGGGCGCCAGGGCGAAGACGAGATCGCCATCCCCGCCCCAGCTGCCCTTCGAGGCCACGACGTAGACGGTGCCGTCGCTGCCCACGATCGGGGGCTGCGGGAACACCATGTCGTTGCCCTCGCTGATCGAGGTGAGCGTCGCACTCGTGCCCGCCGGGAGCGTGAACGGCCATCCCGGCACGAGCGATCCGTCCAGACGCAGCGCGACGACCGTATGGACGCGCTGGGCCGCGGCCGGCACGTCCGTCAGCCCGATCTGGAAGCCGGCGGCGAGGTAGAGCGCGCCGCTGGCGCCGAAGGACGGGGCCGACAGGGGGACCGACGACACGTACGGCCAGCCCGGCTTCGGGCGACCCGTCGGGTCGAGAGCCGCGAGGTACGAGGCGTGCCAGATCCCCTGCCAGCTGCTGCCGGGGCGAGCGGTCTCCTCATCGGCCGCGAGATACACCGTCCCGTCCGGGGCGCGCACGAGACTGCCGAGGAGTCCGGTGAGCGCCCGCGTCACGCGCAGGCCGGCCGGTGCGAAGACGTACAGCCGGCCGCTGGTGAACCGCCGGCGGGGATCCGCGGTCAGGACGTAGGCCGTGCCGTCGGCGGCGACTACCGGCGACGACGGGGACTGGCAGGCCGGAAAGACATAGGTCCAGCCGGTGGATCCATCGGACAGGGAGCTCACCGTGAGTGTCGACTGCTCGTCGCCGGCCGCGTCCGGGCCCGTCATCACCTGGTAGTGGGTGCCGCCCGGACTGGTCGTGAGCGGACCCTGGTACGTCACCGGCCCGGGCGCCATGACGACCTCCGGGCACGCCCCGGTCCCGCGCCAGCTGGCCTGCAGGCCGTCGGACGAACCGCCCGCGGCTCCGTCCCCGGAGGGTACGAGCGCGCGCAGCGAGAGGAAGGTCGGGCGATCGAACGCAGCGGTGTACGTCGCGATGCCGCTCGCGTCGGCGGTCACCGTCGCGATCGTCGTCCAGGTGGTGGGGCGGAGCGCCGTGAGGGACTGGATCCGCATCGTCCGGCCCGCGAGGTCCGGTCCCCCGTCGAACCGCCAGGTCACCGCCTGGCCGAGCGCGGGCACCTTCGTGGACCGGCTGAACAGCCCGCTCGTCGTGCGTCCGAGCGCCGAGGTCACGGTGATGCCGACCTGGTTCGCGGACGGTGACGCATTCGACGGAACAGGCGGGGTGCTCGCGATCGACGTCGGCGAGGACGAGGGCCTCGCACTCGTCGGGCTCGACGAGGTGGGCGCGGGCGCCGCAGGGCTCGCCGTCGCCGGCCGGATGGTCGCCGACGGCGCCGGGCCGCCGCAGGCGGCGAGGAGCAGCGACGCGAGCAGGGCGACGGCGTAGCCCGGGGCACTCGCCCGCGACCCCGCCCGAGCAACCATCGATGTCGTGCTCACGGCGCGAGCCGCACGACGATCTGCCAGCCCGAGGCCGGCTGGGCGCCGGGACGGGGGTCGGGCACCATGCGCACAAGATACGTGCCCTGGCGCGGCACGAGACCGGTGCCGTCGGGCTCCGAGGCCGGATCGGGGGCGAACTCCGCGTACGCCGCGGGCTGCACGCGGATGGCGCCCGCGGGCGGCACGATCGAGAAGCCACCTCCGTTCCGCTGCACTGGCTGATCCGCCTCCGGCGTGAGCCAGGAACCGCCGCAGGTGTCGAATGGCGTGTCCGGCGGCGCCGGGAACGCCGACGAGGCGCAGGGCACCGGTCCCTCCCCAACCAGCCCCATGCGGTGACGACGTGGACGCCCGGGCCGCGGCCGTTCAGGACCTCAGGGTCGGCCATCTCGGCGAGCGGGAGGATCATCCCGCCGAACCCGAGGTACTCGAGCCCGCCGGACCGCACCACCAGGGCCAGCACGTCGTGGGTCGGGAAGTCGGTGTCGGGGAGCAGCAGCGAGACCGTGTAGGGGGTGGCCACCACGCCCTCCTGCGTCCCTTGCAGGACCCCGATGCTGCAGGGCCCGGGGTCGGTGCACCCGGGCGCGCGCCCGGGCAGGATCTGCCCGTCCACGAAGACGACGTGCCCGACGAGGCCCGCACGGTCCGCCGTCAGGAGCACGGCCAGCTCCCCGGGCGAGCGCACCACGGGCTGGTATCCGCTGGGTGCCGGTGTCGCCCGCGTGGGCGTCGCGTCGAGCCGGCCCACCAGGAGCCAGCCCCGGCAGCCCGGGCAGTTCGATGCATCGTCGACCACCATGCGCAGCAGGTAGGTCGCCAGACGCGGGACGTCGTTGACGCCGTCGAAGCCAGGCTGCGGCGCGTATGCGTCGTAGGCGCCCCGCTGCACCGCCACGCTCCCCGCCGGTGCCGTCATCTCGAAGCTGCTCCCGAAGCCGCTGACGGGCTTCGCCGGCCGGGCGGTGAGGAACTCGGGGACCCCGCAGGCGAACGGGGCGGGCACTGGCGGTCCGGGCGGCGGCACCGGGCCGCAGGAGAAGCCGACGCCGACCCCCACCAGCCAGCCCGTGGCGGCGATCACCTGGCCGGCCGTGGCGCTGGCCGTGGCCGCCCGGGCAGCCGGGACCCCGAAGGCCAGCCCGTCGGGGGTGAGGTGCACGTGGCCCAGGAACTCGATGGGCCCGGCGCCGGAGAGGCGCACGGCCACGGGCGCCTGCAGGTCGGCCGCGTCGGTGGGCGGCGGCAGCACCTGGTCCTGCTGCCGGATCGTCACCGTCCCCGCCGGATCGTCGAACCTCGCGAGGGTCCCGATCACCGTGCAGTGCCCGAGCGGGACGCACTCCCGGTCGAGGGGTGGCGTGCGCCGTGAGGGGTCGATCGCGACGTCCGCAACCACGTCCTGCGGTGCGAGGATCCCGGCCTGTTGGGCGATGATCGCCGCGCGCAGCTGCGCCGCGTCCAGGACGGACACGGGACCGGGCGACGCCGCGGGCCCTCCGCCGATGGTGCCCGTCCCGACGAGCGCGGCCCCGGCGACTGCGAGGGCGAGGAGCACCACCGCGCGCCCGCGCCGGGTACGCGGAACGGCAAGGCGCGGGCGTCGGCTGGCAGGGGCATGGACCATCGGCATGTGAGCGTTCGACGCGCCGCGGGCCAGCGCGGTTCCGCGCTCGATCGCGGGCCAGGCGCTGACCGCACGGTCAACTCGCCGGGATCAGCGCCTGCGGTCCGATGGCGTCGGCGCCTGACGTGGGTGCAGGAGTCGCGCCGCGAGAGGGCCCCGTGGCTCCGGGCAGCATGGGCGACCAACGTGGCGGACGTGTCAGGACGGCTGGGACGGGCTCCCGGGCAGCGGCGTCTCGCGCGCGTAGGCCACGATCGCCAGGAGCGACACGACGGCACCGATGAGGGCGCCCAGCGCGGTCGCGACGAGGAAGAGTGCGTCCGACGAGAGCCCCATCGACGGGGCGGACATCATGGCGACCGTCTGGGTGAGCCCGACCACGCTCGCCACGAGGCCGAGCGGGAATCCCAGGGCGAGCAGGCCCCAGAACGCGCGCGGTGTGTCGCGATCGAGCCAGGCGCTGACGGGCACCCAGGCCGCGACGCCGCCTGCCGCGGTCAGGAGGACGTCCGGGCCCAAGGCGACGAGGTCGAACGACGGGTGGGCCCAGGTGGCGACCAGCCTGACCTGCAGCCCCAGGAACCCAACTTCGAGCCCGACGATGACCACGAGCAGCCAGGGCCGCGTGGCTCCGCCCGGGCGGAGCCGCAGGAGCCCAAGGGCGATCAGGAGCGACGCCAGGACCCCCAGCGGCACCTGCACGTCGGACAGCACCGTCCACACCGACGGCGTGGAGGGCAGCAGGGGCGACGACCAGGCGAAGACGGCGGCCTGCACCCACTCGGTCAGCGCCGTCGCGGCGAGACCGACGAAGAGGGGCCGCCGGCCGGTGGGCGCGTCGGGCACGCGGAGGAGCAGGGCCGCCGGCAGCAGCGCGACGAGCGCGGCTGCGATCGCCTGCGGACTCGCAGACAGCACGGTGGTCGCGGGCGAGGTCCCGACGAGCCGGTCCAGGCGCGCCACGATCACGCACGCGGCGCCGACCACGAACAGCCATCCGAGCGGCCGAAGCTCGAGCCAGTCGGGAATGGGCAGCCGGGGGCCCAGGGCCTCCACCGGCAGCTGGGGGCCGTCGGGAGGAGGCTCAGCACCGCTCATGCGCGCTTCGGCTCCGTGGACCTCGGCGTCACGGCCGCCTGTCCGCTGACGGTGCCGAGGAGTCGACCCTCGGGCGCAGGGGCTCCAGACCGTCGCCTGGCGGCGCGCCGTCGGACGACGCGCGAGATCGTCGCCAGGCCGGCGAGGAGCATGCCGGCCCCGATGACGGACCAGGCGTTCAGCGGACCCTGAGCGCCCCACGCGTCGAGATTGCCGACCAGCTGCGCGACCGGACGCGGCAGCACCGGCGGGGCCCCGTTGATCTCCGCGCTGAACTGCCAGACGATCGTGAAGAGAAAGGCGAAGAACGTGCCGACGAGCATGTACGCGACGCCCACGAGCAGGCTCCTCGACCACAGAGCAAGGCCAGTGACCGCGAGCACCCCGGCCGCCACCGCGAGGTACCCGACGGGCAGCGTCCAGGCCAGCTGGCCCGGGTCGAACGAGGCGGCCTCCTGGCGGCGGATCTCCACGAACACCTGCCCGTCGAGCCAGCCGGCGAGGACGAGGATCCCGGCGGCCGCGACGAGCGCGATGCCGGCACGGGCGAACCGATCGGACACGACACCCTCCATCGGACCCCTGTCCGTGCACTGTGCCACGCGAGCCGCACGCGTCAAGTGCTGGTGACCCGCAACGCCTGGACCGGCCGGAGCGGCCCTCCTCAGCGTCCCTTGCCGAGGGCCCCGAACCAGTCCCAGGCGGTGCCACGGAAGACGGTCTGGATCGGGTCGGGCCCGGTCACAAAATGGCGCCGTCCGTCGGGCGCGATCCCGGTGATCGCCACCAGCGCCCACACCAGTCCGGGCTCGCGGTCCACCCACAGCGCGCCGCTCAGCATGACCGAGCCCGCCGGCCACCACTGCGCCGCCGGGGCGCCGGGATCCGGCGGCGGGAAGCGGAACCCCCCATCGGGCGAGACCGGCGGCGGGCCCACCCCGACGGCCCCCAGCGCGAACGGACCGCGCGCCGCCGGATCCACGGCCGCCGGTCCTCCCCCGTTGCCACCGGCGCCCACGCCTCGCCAGGCTTCGATGCGCAGGTCGTGCCAGCCGGCCAGCGAGGCCGGATCGCGAAGGATGACCGCGACCCACGTGCGCGGGTCAGCAGCGACCGGACCCCCGGAACCCGACGCGTCGCTCCCGGCCGTGATGGCGTCGGGTGCCGGCGCCGCGATGCGGTCGTACGAGGTGAGGTCAGGAGCGGCGGTGGACACCCCGCCTGACGAGACGACGCCCAGGCCGGGAGCCTCAAGCACGAGCAGCAGGGAGAGCGCGACGACGAGCACGCCGCCGAGCCCGAGCACGACCCGGCGACGGCCGTGCAACACGAGGTCCCGGCCCTGCCAGGCGCCCACCGCCCACCACGCGGGCAGCGCGAGCAGGACCGCCACCGCCGGCCAGTTCAGCGCCCCCGACCAGCCGACCAGGGCGTAGGCGGCCAGGGCGACCCCGCCGGTCGGCGCGATCAGGCGGCGCACGGTGGCCACACGGTATCCGGCCCGCCGCGCCAGGACCGGCGTCAGCCGCCGCCCCGCCACGTAGACGGCGACGCCGAGCCCGAGCAGCGTCAGCGCGGAGTTCCAGCCCAGGTCCGTGAACAGCTGCCCCGGGTGGCCGAGCAGCGCGGATCCCAGGCCGATCACGGCGAGGAGCGCGAGCTCCGCGACCGCCATGACGGCAAGCCCGACGAGGAGCCCGTACAGGCCGCCGGTCGCCAGGGCCCAGGTCCCGGCCCCGGCGGCAGCCAGCAGCCGGCGCGGCGTGCGCCGCGCCCGCGTCAGCGCGTCGGCGAGGTCCTCGGGCGACCCCAGGCGGTCGAGCGCTGCGCGTGCCGCCGCAGCGTCCGACAGCCCCTCGGCCTCGAGGGCCGCCGTGGCATCCGCGAGATGGTCGGCCAGTTCGGCGACGATCTCCCGCCGCTCCTCCTCGGCGAAGGGGAGCCGCGCCGCGACCCGTGCGAGGAACGCGTCACGCGGGTCCATCGGCGACCTCCCCGCGGGTAACCCGGCGCACGCTCCGCGTGAACGCGTCCCATTCGCGCTCCTGCTCGGCCAGCAGTCGCAGGCCTGCGGCCGTGATCCGGTAGTAGCGCCGGCGCGGCCCCAGGTCGCCCTCCCGCCAGGAGGCCTCGAGCGCGCCCTCCGCCTCCAGGCGATGGAGCGCCGGGTAGAGCCAGCCCTCCCCGGGCTCGATGAGGGTCCCGCTGCGCTCGCGGATCCGGGCCCCGATCTCGTACCCGTAGAGCTCGCCGTCGCGCAGGACGCCCAACACCAGCAACGCGGTGGTCCCCTTCAGCAGCTGCGAGCGCACCGGTCCTCTGCCTACCTCATCTTGTGAGGTAGAGGCTGCGCCGCGTGATGAGCCCTTGTCAAGGGCTGGTCGTTGCCCGTGCGGCATAGCACCGGTTGGTAATGCGGGGTCCGGGAACCCGACCTACCGAGTTCCAACGCAAGACGTCGAGACTGTCCGGTCCGTTGGCGCCGCGCCGCCGCCGGCGATGCTTTCCAGCGGCCCGCGGCGCCCGGCTGATCATTACAGCTGCGGCGTCACGCCCCAGTTCGGTTGCCAGGCTCGCGGCGCACGTGCCGCCGGACAAGGCATTCGGGCGAATCCACGCCCCGTCTCCCTACGGCGACAGGGCTCCGAGCGCGACGACCCACACACCGTCTGGCCGTCGGTACGTTGGGCCCCATCCGGTGATGACGGCCAGCACAGCCGGTCGCCCGTGTACCCCGACGTCGATACGGTCAGCGAGCGCCAGGAGGTTCCCTGCGGCCCCATCGATGGGAGCTTGTCCGAGCTTCACCTCGAAGGCCGCCCACCGTCCGTCGCGGTGCTGAACGATCGCGTCGGCCTCGAGCCCGGTGTTGTCCTGGTAGAAATGAACGCGGGAGTCGTCGATCGATTGGGCATAGATGCGCAGGTCCCGGATCGCCAGGGACTCAAAGAGGAAGCCCATCGTGGCCACGTCGCGGGTCAACCGAGAGGGAAGGATGCCCAGGGCCGCAGTAGCCAGCGAAGGATCGACGAAGTGGTGCTTCGCGGTCTTGCGCAAGATGCTCCGCGACCGAAGAGCAGGGCTCCACGCGGAGAGGTCCTCGACGACGAAGATGCGACTCAGCGCGCGGATGTAGTCCGCTACCGTGTGGCGGTCAATCGCGTCGTCCGCACCGGCGACATCTTCACCGATCGACTTCGCAGACGCGGCCGTACCCACGTTGCGGGCGATGGACCGCAGGACGCGTTCGACATTCACCGGATCCCGGCGCACGCCGTCCAGGCGTTCGAGATCGACTCGACTCGCGTCCTCGAGGTAGCCGCGAAGTGCCGTCAGGGCCAGCTCCGGGGTCTCGTCGACCAATGTTGGCCAGCCCCCGATGACGATGCGCTCGGCTAGAGCGTCGATGTCGAGGCCGGGATCCGGCGCCGGTTGCGCCGTCCCTTCGAGCAGGGCACCGAGCGAGACGGCACGACTCGAATGACCGCTCTCCGTGAGCGACATCGGCCGCATCCGCAGGCGCGCGAAGCGGATGCTGGCCGTATGCCTGGTCTTGTCGTCGGCCGGGACCGCCGATCCCGTCAGGATGAACTGGCCCTTCTCTCCGGTCTGGTCCACGGCAACCTTCACGTGATTCCAGATCGACGGAACGAGCTGCCACTCGTCGATGAGGCGGGGCCTGGCACCCGGGAGAAGCACTTGCGGCGCAACGAGTCCTGCCTCGCGCATGGCGTCTTCCACGTCGAGGCGGACGGCGCTCGCAGCCCGCGTGAGGGCAGTCCAGGTCTTGCCGCATCCGCGAGCGCCCTCGATGAGGACCGCGCCCACGGCGTCGAGCTTCGCTGATAGCTCGGCATCGACGACCCTGGGGCGATAGTTGGCGACCTTCATCGGGCATCCTCGCGACAGAACTCGTGCAGACGCCGAGTTGTAGCGAGTGTAGACGCCTGATTGTAACGAGTCAAGGTTCCACAATGTAACGAGTCGGGACGCCACGTTCAACGGATCGCTGCACGGTCGTGGCACCGTGCTCCAGGACGCACGTCGCCGCTCTTCGGACGGCTGCGTCCTTCCCGCGGAGGATACGGTTGCCTCAGCGGTTAGCACGAGCATGAACCGCATGCTTCGGACGGCTGCGTCCTTCCCGCGGAGGATACGGGGCGGCCTCAAAGGTGGCCTGAGCGACTGCAGTGACTTACCAACCGGCTATGCCGCACCGGGTCGTTGCTGTGTGTCGTTGCTGTGACGATGGCCGGTGCCGCTCGCCTCGCTCGATGGCGCAGCCGTCGCCGATGCCGTCCCTTCGGCTCCTGGGTACATGGCCGCCGTCCATGAACCTTTCGGGCGGCGGCTTCGTCTGTACGGATAGCCCGGAGCAGTCCGGGCGGAGGGAGCCGATGGATGGTGGGGGAAGCGGTGAGGCTCGAAGCGGCGAGCGCGCCGGACGGGACGGGACCGCTCACGGACGGCACGCGACCCACCGGACGAGCGACGGCGGCGCGAGCCGGGAGCAGTTGCCCGAGACGAGGATCCTGCTTTCGCGCTCGCACCGCGCCAGGGTGCGTCCTGCTCGGCCTTCTCGCATGGTGACCCGTCCTTCAGCATGGACCTGACCGTGCAGGGCGGGAGGGCTCAGATCCGTGTGGCACTTGCTGCGGTCCACGACGCGTCGAGCATCGACACACCGGCGATGCAAGCCTGTCTTTCCCGCGGCGCGGGACCTGAGGGTTGACGGTCGGAGCGTGTCCGGATTCCGCGGTCGCCTGCGTTACCCGGATGGGGTGTGACGGAGGCGCGCCCGAGAGCCGAGGGAAGGGTGGAGCAGGAACTGGACCTGCCGGCCGGGCCGTTGGACACCAGCATGACAGGCCTCGTAGCCGCGAGCGACGAGGCCCTGGTCGATGCCGCCCGACGCGATCCGTCGGCCTTCGCGGTCCTCTACGAGCGTCACGGCCTGGCCGTGTACCGCTACCTGCGCGCCCGGACCGGCTCCGATGACGCGGCTTCCGACCTCGCGGCCCTGACGTTCGAGCGCGCCCTGGCCGGGCTCGAGCGCTTCCGCCCCTCGGGTGGCGGCTTCCCGGCCTGGCTGCTGCGCATCGCCCGGAACGCCGCGATCGACGCGGCGCGGCGGGACCGCGGCACGCGCTCGCTGGACGATCTCCCTCCGCTCGCCCACCCACCCGCGGAAGACGACCCCGAGGCGTCGGTCATGCGCGCGGCCGAACTCGACGAGCTGCGCCGCCGGGTCCGGCGGCTGGGGGAGCCGGCGGCCGAGGCACTCGCCCTCCGCTACGGCGCGGGGCTCTCGGCACGCGAGATCGGGGCGGTCATCGGGAAGAGCGAGGCGGCCACGCAGAAGCTGCTGAGTCGAGCGCTCGAGGTGCTCCGGGAGGCCTACCGTGGACGGGCATAGGGGGGACATGGCGCCGATGGAGCTGCTCCGGCTCGAGAAGCTGCTCGGGGCCGCGTTCGCCATGACGCCATCGCCGGCCGCGAGCGCCCGCATGGACGGACGCGTCGCCGCCGCCATCGCGCTCCGCCACCGGGTACCCGTGGCCCGACCCGGGCACCGCCCCCGGTTCGGCCTGGCGTTTCCCTCGCGTCGGCGCCTGCGCCTGCTCCGCCCGCTCGCCCTGGGTATGGCCGGCCTCGCCCTCGTCGGTGCCGGTGCCGCCTACGTCGGGCTCTTCGAGCCGATGCTGGGGCCGGTCAAGGGATGGCACCTCGCCTGGGACCGCGCGGCGCGCCCGGGCATCGTGCAGATCGCGAGGCCGTACACCGTCACCCTGGAGCGCGCTTACGCCGACACGAACCGGGTGCTGGTGGGTGTGAGCGTCGTGGAGGCGGCTGGCGCGACGCCGGTCGAACTCGCCCCCGACTACGCGCTCACCGATGCCGCCGGCCACGCCTACGGGGTCGACTTCGCCAGCGGCAACCCCGAGGGGAACGCGCTCGGCACCATCATCAGCTTCCTGCCCGACGAGCCGCTGGCCGCGGGTCCCATGGACTTCACCCTGACGATCCGCCTGGACGTCTCCGCCCACGCCCAGCTCGTGGGGCCGTCACCGGGCACGACGTTCACCCCGATGCCGGGGCCGATCACGTTCCACTTCCGCGCCGACGTGGCCGCCGGCGGCGTGGCCCTGGCGTCGCCGCCCGACGCGAGCGAGACCGCCTCGGGCTACACGATCACGCTCGAGTCGGCGTCGATCTCGGCGACGATGGTGCGCGCGCGCCTGCGCGTCGAGGGTCCACCGCTCGAGAACCTCGACCCGACCGTCTCCTTCGCGCTCGACGGGCGCACCATCGACCTGCAGACGTTCCCGGCCGAGACCGTCGACGGGGCGCAGGTGATCGAGCTCTCCTCGCTCGAGGGCTTCGACCACGCCACTGGCACGGCCACCCTGCGGGTGATCTCCCTGCGGAGCATCGGGATGAGCGGGTCCGACC
The DNA here is from genome assembly GCA_021786265.1 of Chloroflexota bacterium. Next base: position 74,976 of record JAJYNP010000144.1, on the reverse strand, counting down.
GCACGGTGGTCGGACCGTGGAGCTTCACGTTCGCGGTGCCGGGGCGATGATCGCGGGGCGGGCACCGCTGGCGGCCGGCGCCGCCGCGCAGGAGCGCGACCTCGTGCGACGCTGCCGGGCGGGATCGGAGGCCGCCTATACCGAGCTGATCGCCGCCCACGGCCGGCGCCTGTTCCGCCTCGCCGTCCGATTGAGCGGCTCGCGGGCCACGGCCGAGGACGCGGCCCAGGCCACGTTCCGTGGCGCGTTCCGCTCCATCGAGCGCGGGGAGGAACGCCTGCCCCTGGCAGCATGGCTCACCGGGCGCTGCGTGCAGGAGGCGCGCCGCCGCGAGCCGCTCGCCGGGCGGGATCGCCAGCGCACGCGTGGCCACGGGCTGCCGGCCGGCCAGCCGGAGCGCGCACCCATCGTCGACGCCCTGGCGAGCCTGCCGTTCGAGGCGCGCGCCGCGCTCGTGCTGCGATTCGCGATGGGTCTGAGCGCAGACGAGACCGCGGCCGCCCTGGACATCTCCAGCACGGCCTGCCACGCGCACCTGTCCAGGGGCCTGGGCATGCTGGCCCGCGCGATCGGACCGGACGCGGACAGCGTCGCCGACCCCGTGCGCGATACGCCTCGCGCGGCGCCGACGCGGCCCCAGCTGCGTCCGCTCGGCGCACCGTCCCTTGCGCGGAGCGACGAGCGGTGAGCGTGCGCCCGGGCGCTGGTCGTCGTCTCGGGCGATCAGCTACGCTGACCTCGCGATCACGGGCGCCGAAGCGAGCGTGCGGACGGACTACGACGTCCGGCTCCGCTCGTACAACGGCGCGCCCGTGTCCTCGCAACCGCCCGACCTGCTTCAGAGCTCGTGGAGCCAGCGCTTCCATCTCGTGCGCATCCACGCCGCCGGCGCCCCGGAGCCTGCCTGTCGGCGGCAGAGCTGGCTGCGGGCCTGGTATCCCCGGGAGGCGATGAGATGGCGGACCGCTCGATGAGGAATCCCGGCAGGACGGGTGGGCGACGCTGGCTTGCCCTCGCCCTGGCGGCCGTCGTGCTGGCGGGGTGCGGCTCGGCGGCGCCCACGATCACGCCCGCGGCGAGCCCGCCGGCCTCGGCAGCCGCGCTTCCCACGGCGACCTCGCCCTCTCCGTCGGCCGTCCCGGTGTCGCCCGAGCCGATCGTGACCCCGACCCCGGCGCCTGCCCCGGGGCCCACGATCTCGACGGGCACCGACGGCATCGCCCTCGCGATCTCCTCGGCAGCCCGCCCCTCGACGACGCCTGAGGAGGCCACCGGTGCGGCAGCCGAGGTCAACGCGTTCGGCCTGGACCTGTTCCGGCGGGTCGCGACGGGCTCCGGCAACGTGGTCGTCTCGCCGGCCAGCATCGCGATCGCCCTGGCGATGGCCCGCGCCGGGGCGAAGGGCGAGACCGCGGCGCAGATGGACCGCGTGCTGCGCTCGTTCGGGTCGGACGCCGATGCGGCCGGCGTCAACGCGCTCGACCAGTCGCTCTCGGCCCTCGACCGCGTCTACGACAACTGGTCCGGCGGCCAGGGCCCGCCGCCCGAGGTCGTCCTGCAGCTTGCCAACGCCCCCTTCGCCCAGCGCGACATGGCGCTCCAGCCCGCGTACCTCGACGCCCTGGCCACACGTTTCGGCGCCGGACTGCGGCTGGTCGACTTCCAGGCCGATCCGGACGGTGCGCGCCAGCTCGTCAACGCCTGGGTGAAGGCACAGACGAAGGGCCGCATTCCGGCGCTGCTCTCCCCGCCCACGATCACGACCCTGACGCGCCTCGTGCTCGTCAACACGATCTACCTGAAGGCGCCCTGGCTCGAGCCGTTCGATCCGAAGGCGACGATGCCAGAGCCATTCACGCGCGCCGATGGCTCGACGCTGAGCGTCCCGACCATGAGTGCCCGCGGCTCCTATGGCCACGCGGCCGGCAACGGCTGGTGGGCGGTCGAGCTGCCCTATCTCGGGACGCTCGCGCTCACGATCATCGTGCCCGACGACCTGTCCCGCTTCAGCGCCGCCCTCACGCCGGCCCAGCTCGCCCGCATCACGGGCGCCCTGTCGCCGCGGCCCATCGCCCTGCATCTCCCCCGCTTCGGGGTCGACACCGGGCCGATCAGCCTCGCCGACGACCTGATCGCGATGGGCATGCCGCTCGCGTTCGACCAGCAGCGGGCGGACTTCTCGGGCATCACCGCCGAGGAGGCGCTGTACATCAGCGCGGTCGTGCACCAGGCCAACATCGACGTCGACGAGAAGGGGACCGAAGCTGCGGCCGCCACCGCGGTCATTGGCAGCACGGCCGGCCCCGGCTACCAGGGGCCCTGGCCCGAGCTGCGCGTCGACCGGCCCTTCCTGTTCGCGTTGCGCGACCGCGCGACAGGCGCGGTCCTGTTCCTGGGTCGCGTGACCGACCCGACGGCGAGGTAGGGAATGTGGTGGTCCGACGCATGCCGATGAACGGACCTGGTCTCGCCGTGTTCCGTCTCGGACTGGCGGTCGCCGCCGGAGGTCGTCGGCGGGCGTGCTGGACGGTCCGATGCGGTCCGACGAGCGGCGCCTGGCAGGGTGGCGGGCGCGGCCAGCCCTATCGGAGCGAGGTGCTTGCCTTCCAGGCCGGCCAGACCGTGCGCCTGATCAACGCCGTCTACTGGTCGCGTGTCGGCATCGGCGCCGTTGGCCGCACGCAGGCCGCTCCGTCGGTCGCCGTCGCGTCCGGCGTGCCGCAGGCGGCGGACGGCTGCCCGACCTCGTGAGACGGTTCACGGCCTCCGTGGGAGACCCGAGGGGGACCCACGTGGATGCTCGGAGACGCTGGATCGTGGTGCTTCTGGTCTGCAGCGCCATGACGGCCGGGTGCGTCGCGTCGTCCATGAACGGGCCGTACGCGGTCTCGATCGCGCCCGGGCTGCATCCGAGCAGAAGCGCCGATGATGCGGTGCGCATCACCCGTGACTACCTCGACGCGCAGACGCCGCTGATCGCCGCGCCGCAGCTGCACGTCGCCCCGACGGTGACCGCGGTGTGGGCCATTCGCGCGGCGCAGGCACACCTGCTCGACGACTGCATCCCGTCACAGCGTTCCGATCAGATCGTGTGGGTCACCAGGGGCCAGGGGGACTATCTCAACCTTCGCGACCATCCGTGGTCGCCGATCCCGCCGCAGGCCGAGCAGCCGGATCCAACGTGGCTCACGTGCGGCGGCCCGGGCCCTGCCGGCACGATCGTCATCGACGATGCCACCGGGCAGATCCTCGGCGTCTACCCGAGCGTGCCGGTCTATCCTCACCCGACTGCTCTCCCGAGCTGAGTGTTCGATGCCCGACCCGACAATGGCCGCTCACGACCTCCCGCTCCTGGCCCCGCCGGCCGACCAGCTCCAGGCCCGGCTGGTGGACCAGGCGCTGGTGACGAACCTCGACGGCTCGCCGCTCGATCCCGAGCGGGTGTGGCCCTCTCGGCGCACGCTGGCAGTGACGGGCGTCGCGCTCGTCCTCCTCCTCGACACGGCGCTGCGGGGTGCCGAGTTGTACTGGCTCCTCGCTGCCGGCCAGGGGTGGAGCTGGGCCTGGGCGCCGGTGCTCGGGCTGTCCTGGCTGCGCGGCCTGGCTCTGCTCCTGCTTCCGGCGGCGCTCCTGGCCCGCCGGGCCGACGCGGCGCGAGCCTGCCCGACGCTCCTCGCCGCCACCCTCGTGCTGGCGGCGAGTGAGGCGTGCGCGGCGGCAGCGCTGGTGCCGTGGATCCTGTTCGGGCTCGCCGGACTGCCAGCGTACTCCCTGGCGTGGGTGGGGCTCCTGCTGGCGCTGCAGGTCGGGGGCCATGTCCTCGGCGACGCGGCCCTGACCGCCGGGCTGGCCCTGCTGGCCCTCGGGTTCGGCCGACTGACGGGACCCACCGGTCGCGCCGTGCGCGCCCAACGTCGCGGGGACGGACGGCGCCTCGCCGTGGTCCTCGTCGTGCCGGCGGGCGCGGTCAGCCTGGCCTACGCCCTCCTCGCCCTGACCGGCCACTGGGCTCAGGCGCCGCTCTCCGCCCTGCTCGACCTCCCGTCGGCCGTGCTGCTGCCGCTCGCCGGGGCCTGGCTCGCGCATGTCACCGTGCAGGGGCGCTCCGGCGTCCCCTACCCGCGGCGCGCCTGGACGCTGGCGGCCGGGGCCGGGGTCCTCTGGTTCGGGACCGCGCTCCTGACGGAAGGAGCCATCCCGCTGGGCCTGCTCGCGCTTCCCGTCTGGGCCGCCGCTGGCGACTTCATCCTCACGGTGCAGGCGTTGCTCGCCGCCCTCGCGACGGTGGGTCTCCTGCTCGCGTTATGGTGGGGCGTGGCCGGCGAGCCACGCAAGGGCAGCGCTCGGATGGTGGGGACCGCGCATCAACCAGCCCCTGCACGTGCGGCTGATGGGACGCCGGTTGCGGGCGGTGACGGGTGATGCAGGCCCTGGCGTCGAGCCCGAGGCACTATCTCGGTGAGCAGCGCGAACTGTGTCGGCCACGGGCCGCTCGCGCGCCCGTCGCGCGGCCGTCCGAGCAGATACCCCTGCCCATACTGCACCCCCAGCGAACGCAGCGTGGTGAACTCGGCCTCGGTCTCGATCCCCTCCGCGACGAGGCTGATGTGTCGCTTCGCCCCGAAGTAGCACATGCCCGCGATGAGCGCCTGGCGTGCTGGATCGGCATCGATTCCCCGGACGAGACCGAGATCGAGCTTCACGAGGTCTGGCTCGAGTTCGACGACGTGCCGCAGACTCGCATAGCCTGCCCCGGCGTCGTCAACGGCGAGCCGGATGTCCGAGCCAAGCAGCTGCAGCCGCGCCCGCAGCAGGCCGTAATCATCGATCGCCACATGCTCAGTGATCTCGAGCACGATCGGCCGCTCGCATCGACTGAGCACGACTGTGAGCTCAGGGGAGCCGACCAGATCCGGCGACACGTTCAGGCTCAGGTACGTGCCTTCGGGAAGGACTGTGGCCCCTGCAAGGGCCGCGGTGAGCGTGGCCACCTCGAGCGCGGTCCCCAGTCCGACCTGAGCAGCGGCCGTGAACACGTGATCCGGCCGGCGCCCGTCCGTGAAGCGCGTCAGGGCCTCGTGGCCGACCACGGCGCCCGTGTGGAGCTCGACGATGGGCTGGAAGAAGGGCGCGAACGCCCCTTGATCGAGGAGCGCCTGAACATCCGCCCGAGCGGCGGCGGCATCCTGGCGCGCGGCCAGCCCTGGCGCGAGCAGCGTCCCGAGGATAGAGGCAAACGTGGTGAGCCCAGGCAGGTGCTCGATCAACTCGTCTGGGCTCACACTGTCGTGGCTGCCGAAGCCGACGATGCCCAGGAGCCCCTGTGGACCCCTGAGGGGGGCGGTGGCCCCGAGGCGCAATCCGGTCGCGGCGACCACCTCGCCATACGTCCCGCCGACAGGGTGCCTGCGCCAGTCGTCAGTCCACGGCCCGGCCGCGGCACGCTCACGGAGGTAGCGTGCGCGCTCGATGGGGATGAGCCGACCGGGCGGAAACGCGCCGGCAAGCTGCCCCGCGATCCCGAGCACCTGTGCGTGGTCCCCGGCGAAGACCGTCACCCAGACCGAGTGCACGGTGGGAAGCTCCACCATTGCCGCGCACGCGGTGGCGGCGATCGCCTCGGGCGCTGCGCCCGGGTCGAGGTGTGCGAGCGCGCCTTCGATCGCCGCGCGCTCGTGAGCACGTCGCGCCAACGCGCGCTCGAGGCTGCGCTCGCGGCTCACGTCGCGATCGGCCTGCACGTAGTGCGTGATCCGACCATCGGCATCGCGAATGGCCGAAACGACCGACTCGACCTCGACAGGGGTGCCGTCGCTGCGCCGGTTCACCAGCGAGCCACTCCAGTTTCGGCCGGACGCAATCTGCTCGTGGAATGCCGACCAGGACGACGCGTCGCGCTGACCGCTGTCGAGGATGCGTGCGTTCTGGCCCAACACCGCTGCGGGCTCGTAGCCATACAGGCGGGTGAAGGCGTGGTTGACGTAGGTGACCGTGCCGTCGGGGTCGATGACCACGATCGAGTCCGCGGTCTGTTCGAGGGCCTGTGTCCGCAGGGCCACGTCCCCCATGAGCGTGCGATTCTGCGCGCGCAGCATTTCGTGGAGTGTGCGACTGTGCAGCAGGTTACGCACGCGCAAGACGACCTCTCCTGCGTCGAACGGCTTGGTGAGGAAGTCCGCCGCTCCGCTCGCCAGGGCGCGGTCTCGCACCGTGCGATCGAGATCGCCCGTCAATACGAGGACGGGCAGGTAGCCATCGGCGCCCACCTGAGCGCTGATCGCCGCAAGCACCTCCAGTCCATCAGCGCCGGGCAGGTGGAGATCGAGCAGGATGAGGTCAGGCTCGACCGCCGCGACAGCGGCGAGGAGTGTCTCGCCATCGGCGAAGGCGTGGACGTCCGCATAGCCGGCGCGTCCCAGAATCCGCTCGAGAAGGAGCCGGTTCGCGGCATCGTCCTCGGCGACGTAGAGGCGAGCCATGGGGAGTGTTTCGGCGACCGTTTCCATCGGTTCAGGCTCGGGCCGCCAGTGCCTGATCGACGAAGCCCAGGAACTCGCCCACGTCCAGCGGCTTGGTGAGATAGCCGAAGGCACCCGCCTCGGTCAGCCGGGTGATCTGCGTCTTCGTCGCATCGGCCGAGACCACGATGACCGGGATCGCGCGTGTCTCCGGATACGTGCGCAGAAGGCTCAGCACCTCGGCGCCAGAGAGGTCCGGCAGGTGGAGATCGAGCAGGATCACGTCTGGCCGGTGCTCGCGCGCGAGCTCCAGGCCCAGCCGCCCTTGCATCGCGGTGAGGACGCTGAGCTCCGGTCGGCGCGCGAGAATCCGCTCGACGAGCTTGAGGTTCGGGAGGTTGTCCTCGATGTGGAGGACGACACGCCGATCGCCGGCCGGCTCAGGGCTCCCCTCAGGCGAGCGGTGGGTGCGGTCGTAGCGCTCAAGGGGGCCCTCGGTGAGCGCAAGCTCGACCCAGAACGTCGAGCCGACACCGAGCGCGCTCTCGACGCCGATCCGGCCGCCCATCGCCTCGACGAGCCCCTTCGAGAGCGCCAGGCCCATGCCGGTTCCCTCCACGCTGCCCTGCTCGGCGCCGAGGCGCTCGAAGGGCCGGAAGAGCCGATCGAGCCGCTCGGGCGGGATGCCGAAGCCGGTGTCGGCCACTGCGAGACGGAGCTGGTCGCCGCGCGCGGCGCAGTGGACGCTGACCGAGCCGCCTTCGCGGTTGTACTTGATCGCGTTCGACAGCAGGTTGAGCAACACCTGCTTCAACCGCTGACGATCGGCGAGCACGTGGCGGGCGCAGGTCGCCTCGCTCGCGTCGACGGTGACACCCCGCCCGTCGCCCAGCGGGCCGACCAGCGCTACGAGATCGTCGAGCAGGTCACCCACGGCTACCGGCTCGGGCGAGATCGTCATCTGGCCGCTCTCGATGCGGCTGATGTCGAGGACCTCGTTGATGAGTTCGAGCAGGTGCCGACCGGCCCGCGTGATGTGGTGGACGTTCTCGCGCTCCTCGTCGGGCAGCGGCTCCATCTCGAGGAGCTGGGCGAAGCCGAGCACCGCGTTCAAGGGGGTCCGCAGCTCGTGGCTCATGCGCGAGAGGAACTCGCTCTTCGCGAGGCTGGCCGCCTCGGCCGCTCGCCGTGCCGCCTCACGCGCGGCCGCAGCCTCACGGCGAGCGGTGTGGTCGATGAGAGTCGAGCGGCTCATAGCGAAGTGGCCGTCCGCGTCGCGCACGGCGGTGGCGCCCAGGAGCACGGGCAGGACCGTGCCGTCCTTGCGCACGAAATCGAACTCGAGGTCGCGGACCCAGCCGCGCTCCAGGAAACCTGGGAAGTTGGCGCGGAACGTCTCGAGGCTCGCGGGAGTCATCAGCTCATCGATCCGCTTCACCCCGACGAGCTCGTCCTTCGCGTAGCCGAGCCAGCGCAGCTCGGTGTCGTTCATGCGGACGATGACGCCCTGCGCGTCGACCGAGTGGTACCCGCAGGGGGCCTCGTTGTACAGATCGTCGAGCTCGGCGAGGGCCGCCCGCAGCTCAGCCTCGGCCGCCGTGCGGTCGCTGACGTCGAGGCAGTACACGAGCGTGCTCGCGGGCCGACCATCGGCGTCGAGCTCGGGCAGAAGGACGCTCTCGAGCCAGATCGTCCGGTCGTCGGGCGCGAGGAAGCGCCACGTCATCGCCCATTGCGCGGCCCCAGTCGCCTGCGCCGCCCGTCCGGCCGCCGCAATCGCGTCGACATCGTCGGGGTGGACATGCGAGCGCCACCAGTCCGTGCTCCCGACGACCTCCTCGGGGTGGTAGCCGAGGATCCGTTCGACGTTCGGGCTGACATAGGTCGTCGTGGGGCCCGGCAGTGAGAGCCGCAGGATGAGGACCGGGCCGGTCGCGATGAGATGCTCGAGGAAGCCGCGCGCCTCCTGCAGCTCGCGCTCGCGCTGGACGAGCAGCGTCCCAGCCTGGGTGAGCGTTGCCCCGAGCCGGCCGATCTCGTCGGCCCCCGCGGGGAGCTCGCCCGGTATCTCGCCTCGCACGAGCTCATGTGCCGCCCGCTCGAGTCGACGGGTGCGCTCGACGATCCCGCCACTCAAGAGCAGGACCGCGAGGAGCCCGCCGCCCAGGCCGCCGAGCAAGCTTGCCCCGACGACGAGGGTACCCGCCGACCGCGCGGCATCGAGCGCCGTCTGCCGCTCGGCGAGCAACGCGTCCTCCGCGCCGGTCATCGCCGCGACCTGCGCGCGAACGGCGTCCGTCGCGGCACGACTCTGGGCGAGGAGCGGCCCGAGGACGTCTGGCGCCCCACCCGTGTTGGGTGCCGCGGCGCGGAGCTGCGCGAGGAGCCCGAGCGATTGGGCGGCGAGCTGGCGCAGGGTCGAGGCACGCGCTTCCTCCGCCGGGTTGTCGGCAACGAGCGCCGTCAGTTGGTCGAGCGTCGCGGGTAAGCTCGATTGCGCCTGCGTGTACGGTCCGAGAAACTCCGCCTGGCCGGTGAGCAGGTAGCCGCGGACGCCGGTCTCTGCGTCGAGGAGCAACGTCAGGGCATCCCCGAGCTGCGCCTTCACCCCGACCGTGTGGGTGACGAGGCTGGAGGTCTGCTGCTCCTGGCGTTGTGCCCAGCCGAAGCTCAACGCCGCCACGAGGAGTGCGGCGAGCGGGATCGCTGCTACCGCCAGCGCCTTCGTGCGCAGCGATCGGTCCGCCCAGAAGCGAGCAAGGCGCCTCATGCGAGGCGCGCCCAGTCGCGCACCCACCCGGATTGGAGCGGGCGACGATGGATCCATCCGGCCGGAAGAACCCGTGCCGGCACCGTCGAGACGCGCACAGTCGCTCACGTGATCGCCCGGCAAATGCCGGACCACTTGTGGGATTGTCCACTGGCGTTCGAGAGCCGTCCGGGGCTCGATGGTACCAGCGGCATAGGGACCGCGTGGCGACTCCTCCTCCGCACCGATGGGGTGGGAGGGATGGCCGGTCCCGACGATGTCGAGGCCCGCCGCAGTTGCTGCCTCCTGATGCCGACAGTGGCCACGGACAAACGGATCACGACGCGGTCGGGCACGCGGGACTGCCGCTGCACGTCGGTGGCGGGCATGACAACAAGTTGCCCAATCACTCTCATGTTCGCTCACCCGGAGACCCGCGCAGACGTCGAACCGCTCCCCTCCTCCGCGCTCAAGCAACAGCCGCGTGCTACACTCGCGCGCCGTGGACAGGTTCGATGTTGGCCGTTCGGGGGTGGGGTCGTGACGCCACGTCTGACGCCACTCTGGTGTCATCAGGTGGCCGCAAGCGGTATCGTCTGACCGGTTCACCGAACGCGGAGAGGTCGCATAGAGGCCTAGTGCGGCGGTTTGCTAAACCGTTGAGTGGGGTAACCTGCTCCGAGGGTTCGAATCCCTCCCTCTCCGCCAGTTCCTGCGCGCCCGTAGCTCAGTGGATAGAGCGTCAGGTTGCGGACCTGAAGGCCGTGAGTTCGAGTCTCGCCGGGCGCGCCACCTCTTCCCGCCTGGCTCATGCCCCACCGCCCGCGCGCCCGCCACCGGCTGCCGTGCAGGCTCGGCAGGATTCCCGCCGCGCGGCCCTCCGGTTCCACCAGCAGCACCCTCTACGGGACACCGTCGACCAGGAGCGAGCGGGTCGAGAGCGTCACGGCTGGAGCCGCTCGACCAGATAACGGATCGCGCCGGGAGCGGTACTCGATCGCCCCGTGCCCCGCGTCGAACAACTCGAAGAACGGCTCCGAAGCCCCGGTGTCCGCCACGGCCTGCCGGTAGGCCTCGGCGCCGAGGTCCAGGAAGTACTCGTCGTGGGTCCCCGCGTCGATGTAGATCGCGCGCAGAGAACGGACCGCGTCGGCGTGCGCCGGCACCATCCGCACCGGATCCCAGCGGAGCCAGCGCTCCCACACGTCGGGGACCAGCCGGCCGGTCGTCGGATCGAACGGCAGCCGGACGGAGCCGTCCGGGTCGGCCGAGTAGCACGCCGCCATCGCCCACTGGTTCACCAGGATCCCGTCGGCCGGGCGGGACATCGCCGGTCGCCGCCGGAAGTCCTCCCAGAACCGCTCGAACGACCCCTGGTAACGGTCGCGAAGGACACGCGCCGCCTGGCCGAACTCGGGCAGGTAGCAGACCTCGAACAGCGCGTCCCCGGCGTGCGTCGCCAGCCCGCCCCACTGGTCGGGACGGAGCATCGGGGTGACCATCGCACCGTACCCGCCGCTCGACTTCCCGGCGACTCGTCGTAGCCGGGCGGGAGATACACCCAGATCGGGCGATCGGCGGGATCGCCGAGAGGGTTGCCGCGGAGCACGCGGCTCTCCAGGACCGCCTCCTCGAGACGGCCGGCGAACGGACGGGCCCAGGGTTGCATGCGATCCCCCTCTGGCCGACTGGGTCGTGTCGGCGGGCGGGCCGGGGCTGGAGGAGCCGGTAGCGGGAGAGTAGCCCCACTCGGCCCGCCCGGTCGACGGCGGCGTCCGGCCCCGGCCCCTTCCGGCCACCCCATCCCCGCCGACGGAGTCGCGCCGCACCCTGGCGCAGGGTTCCGCACGGGGTCGGCCTCCGAGTTCATCCCGGTGGCCGTCCGCACGCCACTTCCCGCGCACTTCTTCCCGCGCCACTTTCCACGATCCATGAACAGCACTGGGCGTCCGGTGGGCTGCGTGTTCGCCGGCAACGTTTCCACGATCAGTGAACAGGGATCGGGCGCCAGGGCTTGACAGAACCGGGCTCGTCGAACGCCAGGGCTTGTCGAACGCCAGGGCTCGTCGGGTGTCAGTCGGGCCACGGATGGTCAAACGCCAGGGCGTGTCAGGCCACGGCTCGTCAGACCAACGGCGGTTGCATGCTGCGTGACCGAGGGCCGGGCGGGGCCGTATTGCCGGTCTGTCGTCGCGGGGGTGCGCTGGCGCAGGCGCCAGCACGAGAAGCCTCCGCTGTTCACTGATCGTCGAATTGCGCACGCCGAGCCACGGGGCCGTCGCATTGCGCGCTCACCGAGCCACCGGCTCCCGCCTTGCGCCCCGCCCTCGTTGACACCCCCGCGCCACCTCGCGTACTGTTCGCGCACCGTGAGAACGTTCTTCTTCTTTTACCGCGGCCCGGCATGACCGCTCGGGGGTCCTGAGACCCGAGCCGGGTCGTGCCGGGTGGGCAGAGGTCTCGGACCTCTGCTTTTTTGTTTATCCGCAGCGGGAAGCGCCGGGAAGGGTCGGTCAGATGTTCGTCGTGATGGCCGTGGGGGCGAGCGAGGCGGAGGTCAACGCCGTGAAGGCGCAGGTCCTCGCCGAAGGGCTGCACCCCCACGAGAGCCCGGGGACTGACCGGGTCGTGATCGCCGTGGTGGGCGACGTGGGCCCGCGCAAGCAGGCCCTCATGTACCGGCTCTCGGCGCTGCCGGGCGTGGAGTCGGTGACGCCGATCACGCGGCCCTTCAAGCTCTCCAGCCGGGAGTTTCACCCGCGGGACACCGTCATTCGCGTGGGCAGCGCCACGATCGGAGATGGGTCGCTCACGGTGATGGCCGGGCCGTGCTCCATCGAGAGCCGGGAGCAGCTCATGGAGACCGCCCTGGCCGTCGCCGCCGAAGGCGCCACCGTGCTCCGCGGCGGTGCCTTCAAGCCGCGTACCAGCCCCTACTCGTTCCAGGGGCTGGGCGTGGAGGGGCTCCGCTACCTCGCGGAGGCCGGCCGCGAGACCGGGCTGCCGGTCGTGACGGAGGTCATGGAACCCGGGCAGGTCGACGCCGTGAACCGCTACGCCGACATCCTCCAGATCGGCACCCGCAACATGCAGAACTACTCGCTGCTGCAGGCGGTGGGCAGGATCGATGCCCCGGTGATGCTGAAGCGCGGCTACGGCGCCACCATCGAGGAGTGGCTCATGGCGGCCGAGTACATCGTGTCGGCCGGCAACCCCAACGTGATCCTCTGCGAGCGCGGGATCCGCACCTTCGAGACGTACACCCGGAACACGCTGGACATCTCGGCGGTCCCGCTGCTCCACCACCTCACGCACCTGCCGGTGATCGTCGACCCGTCCCACGCTACCGGCAAGCGCTGGCTGGTGAAGCCGATGGCGCTGGCCGGCGTGGCGGCGGGCGCGGACGGGATCATGGTCGAGGTGCATCCACGTCCCGAGACCGCGCTGTCGGACGGCGAGCAGTCGCTGACGCTCGACCAGTTTCGAGAGCTGATGCCGGCACTGCGCGCCATCCACCGGGAGGTGGGCGGCCTCCACCGCGACCCCGTCCTCGAGACCGCCGCGCTGGGCGTCGGCGGCTCGAGCAAGCACTGATCCGGCACCGTTCGTCATGCTCGCCAGCCCCGGCGCCTCGTCCAGGACCGTGGTGCACCCGGCGGCGCGACTGCGCGGGACCCTCCGCCTGCCCGGCGACAAGTCGATCACCCACCGCGCGCTGATCCTCGGCGCGCTGGCGGAGGGTGAGTCGCACGTGTACGGAGGCTCGGACGGGCTCGACTGCAACAGCACGGCGGGCGTGCTTGCGGCGCTGGGCGTGACCATCGAGCGGCTGGGGCACGCCGGCGGCGGCCGCGTGGACCGCGTGGTGCGTTCACCCGGGCGGCAGGGCTGGCACGAGCCGGCCGGTATCCTGGATGCGGGGAACTCCGGCACGACGCTCCGGCTCATGTCGGGCGTGCTCGCCGGGACCCCGGTGTACGCCGTTCTGGACGGGGACGCTTCGTTGCGTGGCCGTCCGGTGGCCCGTATCATCGAGCCGCTGCGTCGCATGGGCGCGACGCTCCACGCCCGGGCCGCAGACACTCTTCCACCCCTCACCATCGTGGGGCGTTCGTCGCTCTCGGCGATCGCCCACCGTACGCTCGTCCCCAGCGCGCAGGTCAAGTCGGCCGTCCTGCTCGCCGGGCTGTCGGCCGAGGGGGTGGTGGAGGTGCGCGAGGCGGTCGCCACGCGCGATCACACGGAGCGCATGCTCCGGGCGCGCGGAATCGACGTTCGGGAGGGGCCGGCAGACGGCGAATGGGTGGTCAGAATGGAGGACGGCGGCACCGTGCAACCGCGCGACGAACGGGTCCCGGGTGACATCTCGGCGGCCGCGTTCTGGCTGGTGGCCGGCGCGGCCCACCGGGACGCGGAGCTCACGCTGGAGACCGTCGGCGTCAATCCCACCCGACGCTGGGTCGTCGATCTGCTGCGGCGGATGGACGCGGAGATCCGCGAGCAGCCGCTGGCGACCGACGGGACCGAGCCGATGGCGACGCTGACCGTCTCGACGAGCGACCTGCGGGCGATCGACCTGGGGCCGGGCGACGTTGCCCGCGCGATCGACGAGATCCCCGCCCTCTGCCTCGCGGCCGCCTGCGCGCGCGGGACCACCCGCATCCGCGGTGCCGGCGAGCTCCGCCGCAAGGAGAGCGACCGGATCGCGGGGATCGCCGGCGGTCTCACCGCGCTGGGTGCGCGCGTGGCCGTGGACGGCGACGACCTGGCGATCGAGGGGCGGCCGGACCTGCCGGCGTTCGGCCTGGCCGGCGCCCCGGTTCAGACGCACGCTGATCACCGCCTCGCGATGCTGTTCGCCGTGGCCGGGCTCCTCGCGGAGGGTGAGACGGCACTCGATGACGCCGCATCAGTCGCGGTCTCCTATCCGGGCTTCTTCACCGATCTGGAAAGGGTGCGCGCATGACCAAGCGAGTCGTCCTCATCGGCCACCCGGTCGCCCACTCGTTCTCGGCGCAGATGCAGCAGGCCGCGTTCGACGCGCTCGGGATCGACGCCCGGTACGAGCTGCTCGACACGCCCACTCCCGCACTCCAGGAGACCATCGAAGGGCTGCGGGCCGACGACTACCTCGGGGCCAACGTCACGATCCCGCACAAGGAACGCGCCGCCACGTTCGTGGACCGCAAGAGCGACGACGCGGCTGCGACCGGGGCGGTGAACTGCATCACCCGCGAGGGGAAGCGGCTGATCGGCCACAACACGGATGTCGACGCGTTCCGCGTCTCGCTCGACGTGCTGGTAGGCAAGCAGAAGATGCCGCGCGCGGCCGTCGTGCTCGGCGCGGGCGGCGGCGCGCGTGCCGCCGTGCACGCCCTGATCACGATGGGCTTCCAGCGTGTCGTGGTGTTCAACCGCCACCTGCACCGCGCGGAGGGGCTGGTCAAGCACTTCGGCCGCAGCGCCGCGCACATGGAGCTGCGCGCGATGCCGTGGCACGAGTCGGTGATCGAATCCGAGCTGTCGCGGACCAAGGTGCTGATCAACGCGACGTCGGTGGGGCTCGCGTCGGACGAGTCACCCATCCCCGGCGAGCTGCTCCCGCCCGACCTGCTCGTGATGGACATGATCTACAACCCGCCGGAGACCCGGCTCCTGCGCGACGCGAAGGCGGCCGGGGCGGCGGGGCTGATGAACGGCGAGATGATGCTGCTCCAGCAGGGCGTGGACGCGTTCCAGCTGTGGACCGGGCAGCAGGCACCGGTCGAGGTGATGCGCCAGAAGCTGGCCGAGGCCCGCGAGGCCGGCACGGACTCGTCCGCCGGCGAGCTGGCCTGATCGGCCGCTCACGGCCCACGGGGACAGCATGCCGTTCCGGTTCCTGACCGCGGGAGAGTCGCACGGCCCGGGGCTCGGCGCGGTCCTGGAGGGGCTCCCGGCGGGCATCCCCGTCTCCTCCGACGCGATCGCGGAGGATCTGGCCCGCCGGCAGCGCGGCTACGGCCGGGGCGCGCGCATGCGGATCGAGCAGGACCGCGCGGAGATCCTGGGCGGCGTGCGGCACGGACGGACGCTCGGATCGCCGGTGCTGCTGCTGGTCCGGAACCGCGACTGGGAGAACTGGACACGGGTCATGCAGGTGGAGGCACTGACCGAGGGCGAGGCGGCGGAGCTCGCCGGGTCGGGGAACCGGCGCGCCATGCCGGTGACGCGGGTGCGGCCCGGCCACGCCGACCTGGCGGGGGCGCTCAAGTACGGCGCGACCGATGTCCGCGACATCCTTGAACGCGCGAGTGCCCGGGAGACCACCATGCGGGTGGCCGCCGGAGCGGTCTGCCGGGCCTTCCTGCGGGAACTCGGGATCGACGTGTGGAGCTTCACCGCAGAGGTCGGGGGCGTCGCGATGGACCCGGCACGCGCGACCCGAACGCGTGAGGAGTCCGAGTCGAGCCCGTTGCGCTGCCCCGACCCGGACGGCGAGGCGGCGATGATCGGCCGCGTCGACGAGGCGCGCTCGCGCGGAGACACCGTCGGCGGCGTGTTCGAGGTGGTCGCACGCGGCGTGCCGGTCGGGTTGGGCAGCCACGTCCACTGGGACCGCCGGCTGGATGCCAGGCTGGCGGGGGCGGTCTGCTCGATCCAATCCGTCAAGGGCGTCGAGTTCGGGCTCGGGTTCGAGCAGACGAAGCGCTTTGGCTCCGAGGTGCACGATGTCGTGACCGGCGTCGACATCGACCCGGAGGCGCCACCCTCCCCCGGCTTCGCCGGACCGGTACGACGATGGCTGCACGCCACCAACCGCGCGGGCGGTCTGACCGGCGGCATCACCAACGGGGAGCCGCTCGTGGTGCGGGGCGCCGTGAAGCCGATCTCCACGCTCGCCCGCCCGCTCCCCTCCGCCGACCTGAGGACCGGGGAGGCCGTGGCGACCGCCCACTACGAGCGCAGCGACATCAGCGTGGTGCCGGCGGCGGGCGTCATCGGTGAGGCCATGGTGCTGCTCGTGCTCGCGGACGCCGTGCTCGAGAAGTTCGGCGGCGATTCGCTCGACGAGGTGCGGGACAACCTGCGCCGGTACCTGGAGCGGACGCTCGCGATGACCGACGTGGCAGGCGCGGGCGACGAGGCCGGCGCGGGCGACGAGGCCGGCGCGACCGGCGGCGCCACGGCTATGGGGGTGACCGGCGAGGCCGCCTCCGGCGGCGACGACTAGGCGACCGACGTGGATCTCGTGCTGGCGGGGCCGCCCGGGAGCGGCAAGAGCGCGGTAGGGCAGCTGGTCGCCGCGCGGCACGGCGCGCCGTTCCTCGACCTCGATCGTGCGATCGAGACGGCTGCCGGCCGGCCGATCTCCGCCATCTTCGAGACGGAGGGTGAGGCGGGGTTCCGCGCCCGCGAACGCGCGGCGATCGAGCGGCTGGGGCCGGCGCGACCGCGGCAGGGCGACAGGGCTGCGCCCGGCGGGGCTGCGCCTGGCGGGGCCGCACCGATCGAGCGCATCATCGCAATCGGCGGTGGCGCCGTCGTCGACCCCCGCAACCGCTGGCTGCTCTTCCGGGGGCGCCGCGTCGTCACCCTATCTGCGCCGCCGGGCGTGCTGCTGCGCCGCCTCCGCGGCGGGCCGGTGCGGCCGCTGCTCGCGGGCCGGGATCCCGTGGCCATGCTGTCGGACCTGCTGGCCCGGCGGGCCCGCTGGTACGCGGCGGGCGAGACGGTCGACGCCACCGGACCGCTCGGATCGGTGGCGCGCCGCCTCGAGGAGCTGCTCGCGTCGCCCGAGCCGCGAGGGACCTCCCTGCTCCGCGCCGACACCGTGATCGGCCGGCTGACGATCGGCGACGGCGACGCGCTGCCCCGCCTGCTGGAGGCGCTCGCCGCGCTCGACGCGCGCCGCGTGGCGTGCGTCTCGGAGCCGGCCGCGTGGCGGCTCCACGGAGAGCGTCTCGCGGCCGGGATCGCGAACGCCGGCCTGGAGGTCGTGCCGCTCCTGGCGCCGGGCGGGGAGGCGGCGAAGACCGTCGCGGCGTACGCGCGGCTCGTCCGCGCGATGGCGGCCGCACGGCTCGAGCGCGGTGACCCGGTGGTGGCGATCGGCGGCGGGGCGCTGGGCGATGCGGCCGGCTTCGCCGCCGCCACATACCTGCGCGGGGTGCCGCTGGTGCACGTCCCCACCACGCTGGTCGCGCAGATCGACTCCGCCATCGGCGGCAAGACGGCCATCGACATCCCCGAGGGGAAGAACCTGGTCGGGGCGTTCCACCAGCCGCGCGCGGTGGTGGTGGACGTCTCGACGCTCGCCACGCTGCCGGTGCGTCAGCGGCGTGCCGCGCTCGGAGAGGCGATCAAGTACGGCGCGCTGGGCGACGAGCGGCTCCTGGAGCTCCTCGAGCGGGACGCCGCCTCGATCGCCAGGGGTGCCCGGCGCGCGTTCGAGTCGGGCGCCGTGGCCGAGCTGGTCGAGCGGTGCGCCTGGGCCAAGGTCGAGATCGTCGCCGCCGACGAACGCGAGCAGGCCGGGCGGCTGGTCCTGAACCTGGGCCACTCGATCGGGCACGCGATCGAGGCCGCGGCCGGGTACCGGCGCATCCTCCACGGCGAGGCCGTCGCCCATGGACTGCGCGGCGCCCTCGCGGTCGGGATGGCGGTCGGCGTCACGCCTCCGGAGCGCGCGGCACGGATCGAGCGGCTGCTGGCAACGGCCGGGCTGGCGCAGGAACCGCCCGGCGTCGGGGAGCCGGAGGTCCGGGCACACCTCGCGCGCGACAAGAAGCACGCGGGAGGCCGCCTCCGCTGGGTGCTGCCGACCGACTCGGGCGTGGTCGTCCAGACGGATGTGCCCGACGAGGCGGTGTCGGCCGGGATCGCCGCTGCACTCGCGGGGCCCGGAGGGATCGCCGCCTCGACCTCGGGCGCGCCACGTTCGCCGCGCCGCCGAGGCTCCGCGGCCTCGCCCGCCGCCTCGACCTCGGGCGCGCCCCGATGACGCGGATCCTGGTCCTGCAGGGGCCCAACCTCGACCTCCTCGGCACCCGGCAGCCGCAGCTGTACGGGACCGAGACGCTCGCGGAGATCCACGCGTCGCTGGCCGAGCACGCGCGCCGGCTCGGGGTCGAGATCGACTTCTTCCAGTCGAACCACGAGGGCGCCCTGATCGACCGGCTCCACGCGCGGGACTTCGACGCGGCGATCGTGAACGCGGCGGCCTACACGCACACCAGCGTGGCGCTGCGGGACGCGCTGCTGGCGATCGCGCTTCCGTTCGTCGAGGTCCACCTGACCGATCCCTGGACCCGGGAGCCGTTCCGGCACGTCAACTTCCTCCACGACATCGCGGTCGAGACGTTCGCCGGTCGGGGCTCGCACGGCTATCACCTGGCGCTCGAGTCGCTGGCGCGCCGGTTCGGTGCGACCGATGCCTGAGGGCGGTGGCGGCCGGCGGCCCACGGGGATGCATCCTGCGGGCGCGGACTCGACCGAGCTTCGACGCCTTCGCCGGCGGATCGACGCGCTCGACCGCCGCATCGTGGGGCTCCTGAACGAGCGTGCCCGGCTGGGCCTCGAGGTGGGGGCGGCGAAGTCGGCGGCGGGGCGGCGGGCCGTCCTCGACGCGGACCGGGAGCGCGAGGTGCTGCTGCGGGTCGCGATGGCGAACCCGGGACCGCTGCCGCAGGCCGACCTGCTGGCGGTCTACCGGCGGCTCATCCTCGCGACCCGGCGACTCGAGCTGACGGACCGAGGCGCGGCCGCAGCGCAGCCGGGGGACGCGGATACCTGACAGGGCATCCCGACGAAGCAGGCACGCCCTGTCGGTGCACACTTCGTGGCTCGTGCGTCACGCTACGCCCCGGTTGGTGAATCGCGGAACTCCGTGGTGGAGGGGTGTCGCGGCCGGCAGACCAAGGGGTGGCCACGAGCCAGTGCGGGCGTGGACGAGCGAACGCATGAGGTGACCGAAGGTCGCGCGCCGAGGTGGCAGGGCGGCTGCGCTCCTGGTTCCCGGCAGGGTCGTGCCGAGGGCGTCAGGCGCGCGGGACCGCGGCGATGACGCAGTCCGCGACCACCCGCGTCCCCTCGGTGATCAGGAGCCGGTCCCCGGCCTCGACTTCCAGGGGCGCAGGCCGCGTCGCGTCGGCGGACAGCACGCGCAGCTCCGCCGCCGTCCGATCGGCACCGGCGAAGCGGAGCTCCACCCGCAGACGCACCTCGGGTGGGTCATCGGGGCGTCGAGCGCTCGCCTCGTAGCGGCCCCCGACGGGTGGCGCCTGCCGGCCTCCCTCGGCGGCGGCGAGCCAGCGCAGGTGCACCGGGCGGGGCAGGTCCACCGGCCCGGCGGCGTGGTCGGTGGATGGTGCGCTCGCCCCTCCGAGCCACCGGGGCCGACCGACGGCGCGCGTCAGCAACGGCTGCAGGAGGGCGAGGACGACGATCACGACCGGCACCAGGGCCGCGCGTGGGTCCGCGCCGGCACGGAGGAGCGCCACATCGAAGACGAGCACGACGACCGCCGCGACGAGGGTCACGACCAGGATCAGGGTGTTTCGCCGCCGCATCGGGACTCCTTCACTCGCAAGAACGTGGGGCTGGGAACTCCGGGTCGCCGTCTCACCCCCCGATGAGCCGCTGCCACCAGGTGCGGGTGTCCCGCGCCGCCAGGACGTGGGGCGTCCACTGGTACTCGATGGGGAGGCCCTCCCGGGTTGCCACGTCGATGAGCCGGCGCAGCGCGGACGGCGGGACGTAGCGGCCCTCGGTGCGATGCAGGACGCCATCGGGGGTGCGCAGGCTGATGCCGCTGTGGCCGCTGAAGACGAGCGACAGGCCCGACTCGCGTGGGAAGGCGCGGAAGGGCCGCCGCCGGAAGCGATCGACCCAGCTGCGCTCGAGGATGCGGTCGGGGCCGAAGACGAAGGTGGCCATCCCGTGCCAGAAGATCACGATAAGGGCGACGTAGCAGAAGGCGAGGAGACCGAGGCCGACCAACGCGGCCTGCCAGGCTTGGCTGCCAATCGGCCTGAGCAGATCGCGTCCAACGACCAACGTCCCGAACCCCATCACGACTGACCACCCCGCCAGCCAGGCCTGCACCACCGGCGGGTTCACGACCTCCCAGCCGGCTGGGATCGTCCGTATCGGTGCGGGCGCGGGGCCTGCGCTCATGGTGTCGCTGATCCTCCCAAGATCGTCGAGCGCAACCGCCTGACTCTCGTGATCATCGGCGCTCATAGCATCAGCACGTACGTCACGAACTCGGCCACAAGGTAGCGCGGGTCAGCGGAGTGCGCCCGAGGTTCTCAGTGCGCCGCCCCGGCCGCCTCCCGGGTCGTGCGGAGCTGGCCGACACCCAATGCCACCGTTGGACGAGTACCCAATCCGCCCTGCGCCGATGCGTCAGTCGCCAACGCACGGATCTCAACCTCGACGGCACCGTTCGCGTCCAATGCGCCAGCGCCTCGGCTGCGCAGCATCACGTGCTCCGTCGTCGCGTGGGCATCCATCCAGACCGGAGGCTGGACCTCGACCGTCCATGAACTCCCGTTGGACGACGGCGGTTCCACGAGCCAGCACTCGCGCACTCGATCGGTGACAAGGAAGTAGTCCGGGGGGTGCGACGCCGGTAGACGAGCCATCTGAGTCGCCAGCTGGCGACTCAGATCCGCAAAACGCCGGTCGCGCGCTTCATCGGGCACCCAGCGTCGGTCGATGAACTGCCCGAAAATGATGTCGGACAGGCTCCCCATCGTCCCCTCTCTGAGCCTGCGCGCTTTCCGCACCAGATAGTCCGGGAGGTCGCCGGACGGTGCCGCTCGGAGTTCTCCAACCACGTTCAGCAGGCGAGTGGCGATCCAGGCATGCTCGCCTGTGAGCATCTCGGCCATCTCGGTGAGAAGTTGCGCGATCGCCTCGCGGGGTTCTGTGTCGGTCATGGCGCTACCAAGGGGCGGGCTCTCTTCGGCCCGGCGTGTACGCTGGGCACGTCGAACCCCAACACATGAGGCCAGCCTGACGCCCAACCGCGCGCGCCACCCGGCGGCCCTCGGTGGGCACGCCGCGAGCGCCCTTCGCAGGCGAAGCGGACGCCCTTGCGCGTGAGCCTCCACGTCATGGTCGAGGGCGACGGCCCCGGTCGCGAGTGCCCGTCTCGCCCAGGAAGGGCGGCTTCCAGCCGTACTCGACCGGGATGTCTCGAGCCTCGGCCAGCGCGAGCAGCCGCCGCAGCTCTTCCTGGGGCCAGAACACGACGGACATACGCAGGGCGTCGGGACCACCGCGGATCGTGAGTGTGCGGTACCCGCTCAGAATCACCGCCGCGTCGGGGGCGAGTCTGAGCGTGCGATAGGGTCGCCCCCGCCAGGTGGCGAACCACGTGCGCGCCTCTACGGCGTCCGCCTCGAACACGAGCGTTGTCATGCCGCGCCACAGGACGACGTACAGGCTCGGGTAAGCGACCAGAATGAGCACCAGGCCGTAGACCCCGACCTGCCATCGGTCGGCGGCTCCCACGGGGGATATGGCCATGTTCCTGAGGCTGACGACCAGGCCGACCGCCGACAGCGTGGTCCAGGCGACGGTCCACGCCTGGAATCTGGCGGGGTTAACGACATCGCGAGTGTCGGGAGGATCGTGGCTAGTTCCCTGATGGCCAGGCCCATGCACGGCGGCCTCTCCTCTATGGGCATTTTGCTTATCCGGTTGACTCCGACCATCTCGCGGCGGTAGCGTCGTGGCGTGCCGCGACCACCGTACCCCCACAACGTCGCCGACTTCAACCGGATGTTCCCCGACGAGGACGCCTGCCTCGCCTACCTCGGCGTCTGCCGCTGGCCCGACGGGTTTCGCTGCCCCCGCTGCGGTCATGACGCCGCGTTCGCCCTGCCTCGTCGTCGCCTCTGGCAGTGCAAGTCGTGTGGGCACCAGACCTCGGTCACCGCGGGCACCGTCATGCACCGCACGCGGACGCCGCTCCTGATCTGGTTCTGGGCGGCGTTCTGGATGACCGCCCACAAGCCCGGCCTATCGGCGCTCCAGCTTCAGCACATGCTTGGCCTCGCTCGCTACGAGACCGCCTGGCTCATCCTCCACAAGCTCCGCCGGGCGATGGTCGACGCCAACCGCGAACCGTTGAAGGGCACGGTCGAGATCGACGAGACGTTCATCGGTCGCGAGCAACTCGGGCTGCGCGGCGGGCGGCAGTTGGCGGGGCGCAAGGCGCTGCTGGTCGGCGTGGCAGTGGAGGTGCGCGGCGGGGGATCCGGGCGTTGCCGCGCCGAGGTCATCCCGGACGCCACGGCGGCGACCCTGTCGCCCTTCATCGTCCGCAACATCGCGCTGGGCTCGACGGTGCTCTCCGACGGACACCGCGGCTACCAGGGCAGGGACGGTGTCGCTGCCCTGGGCTACATCCACCTGCCCCGCACCCAGGAGAGCTTCCGCAAGGCCGGAACCGAGGATGTCGTGCCGCACGCACACCGAGTGATCTCGAATCTCAAGGCCTGGCTGCTCGGAACGCATCGCGGCGTTGGAGCGGACCAGCTCCCGGTCTACCTCGACGAGTTCGTGTTCCGCTGGAACCGCCGTCGCACCCCGATGGCCGGCTTCCAGACGCTCCTCGGCCTCGGCACGCATCACGAGCCGACGACCTACGACGAGGTGCTCGGTCGGCCTCCGGCGGCGGGCGTGCCGAGAACGCGTGGTCGCAAGACCGGGCTCACGCGGATCTCACACCCGGCGCCCGCTTCGACGTAGGTTCGGAGTGCCAGGCCCTTGGTTTCGCGCGGAACCGCGCCGCCACTCGACCGGGGGAGTCAGCTCGCCTTGCTCAACACCGGTCGCGGATACTCCTGGAGCACGTCCTGCGTGTCCCAGTCCGCCTCTCCGCACCACCCACGATCGGGATCGTTCACGAGCTTCCCGAAGACGATGTCCTCGCCCTGTACAAAGAGGATGCGCTTGCCGGACGCGGCAATCGCGTCGAAGGGCGTGTGGTCGTGAATGACCAGGTCAGACAGGACCAGGCGGCCGCGGCCGTCGAGATGATTGAAGTCGGCCTTGATCGTGATCACTGGCCTGCTCCTCGCCATCGCTTCTCTTTCGGCACTGGGTTGAGTTCCGGCTTCGAGAGGATCGTATCGAGCTGCTCGGCCGTCAAGTCGAACAGGTTGCAGTGGTTGGGCGGGTCGTCGGGCTCGAACGTGGGCACGAGGTACCCGCCGGCAGCGATAACGCGGCGGACGCTCGTCCGTCGCACCTGGTTGTTGCGGACCGAGGCGGCGAGGTCCTCGAAGCTCATATTCGGTCGGGAGACAACGGACACGCCACCCGTCTTCTGCACGGCGTCCCGCAGCTCCTCCAGTGAGTTGACGCCGCCTCGCACGACGATTGTCGCGTCGGGCCAAGTGCTCGGGTCGCTGATGTCGTAGGCCATCCGCGCTGCTGCTCCCTCTCTCGGTGCCGAGGCGCTCGGCCCCCACCGCCTGAGCCTACGCTTCGGGTGCTTCGGAGTCAACCGGATAAGCAAATGGTCTGTGCACTGGTTCACCCCCCGATGAGCCGCTGCCACCAGGTGCGGGTGTCCCGCGCCGCCAGGACGTGGGGCGTCCACTGGTACTCGATGGGGAGGCCCTCCCGGGTTGCCACGTCGATGAGCCGGCGCAGCGCGGACGGCGGGACGTAGCGGCCCTCGGTGCGATGCAGGACGCCATCGGGGGTGCGCAGGCTGATGCCGCTGTGGCCGCTGAAGACGAGCGACAGGCCCGACTCGCGTGGGAAGGCGCGGAAGGGCCGCCGCCGGAAGCGATCGACCCAGCTGCGCACGAGGATGCGGTCGGGGCCGAAGACGAAGGTGGCCATCCCGTGCCACAGGTTCAGGATGAGGCCGACGTAGCAGAAGGCCAGCAGCACGAAGCCGAACAGGTCGGCTGCCACGCGTCGCTGCCCACCCGGTCGAGCACGATGTTTCGGGCGATGAGCACCTCGAAGAACCCGACCAGCACCGACCAGCCCGCCAGCCAGGCCTGCACCACCGGCGGGTTCACCACCTCCCAGCCATCTGGGATCGCCGTGATCGGTTCCACTGCGGCCCCCTCGCTC
The DNA here is from genome assembly GCA_021786265.1 of Chloroflexota bacterium. The sequence continues at coordinate 50,682 of JAJYNP010000144.1, read as the reverse complement.
ATGATGTCGCTGATCCTCCCGAGATCGTCGAGCACAGCGTCGTGGCCATCGTGCTCATCAGCCTCCTCACAGCGGCGGCCGGTCCGGCGATCGATCCAACTGCGCGTGTCGGGCGGCTTCATGAAGCGCGGCTTCCAGTGGTACTCCACCGGGATGTGGCGGCGCTCCAGGACCTCGACCAGGCGGCGCAGATCGTCCTGCGTGTAGAAGAGCGCAGAGGTCGGGTGCCACGTGTGCGCCGTGCGGATGCCGACGATGTAGGTGCCCGCGAACACGAAGGTGAGATCCGGCGTCAGCGGGAAGACCCGTGGTGGCGTGCGGCGCACGGTCTCGATGAGGGTGCGCACTCCGACCCGATCGGCGGCGAAGAAGAACGCCCCGATGCCCCACCAGAAGAGGAAGTACCCGAACGGGTACCCGACGAGGCCGAGGACCAGGAAGAGGACGCCTGCGCCCCACGTCGGGTCGCTGGAGGGAAGCAGGAGCAGGTCGTGTGCTCCTTCAACCACCAGGCCCCCGCAGATCAGCGTCCAGAATAGCATCCACGTCTGCGGGCGCAGCGGGTTGACCACCTCCTCCCACGCATCCTCGCCGGTCGGTCGTGCCGCGTCACGCCGCATCGGCGCCTCCCCTCACGGGCAGATCCCCTTCGCGCTGCACCCGGCCTCACCGACACCGACCCAGAAGTTCCAACTCTGGAACGTATCAGTCAGCTGCTGGCCGAGGTCGCCGACGGGCAGCGGCTGATCAGCGCCCGGCGCCGCTGAGCATCATGATGACGACCAGGAGCAGCGCCCAGCCGGCCAACGAGCCGACCAGGATGAGCCTGTTCCGACGGCGGTGTGTCGGGTCGCTATCGGCAAGCAGGCGCTGCCACCACGGACGCGTGTCACGCCCGAGCATGAAGTCGGGTTTCCAGCCGTACGTGATCGGGATGGATCGTGCCTCGGCAGCCGCAATCAGTCGGTGCAGCTGCGAGGGCGGGAACAGGATCGCCTCGGTCGGGTAGGCCGCTGTCCCATCACGGACCACGATGAGCGACTTGGGCACGAACGCGATCGAGAGGTCGGGCGTGATGGCGATGACCCGGGGCGGCCGGCGCAGCAGCGTCTGGACCCAGGTCTGCAGACCGATCCGGTCGGCCGCGAAGAGGAACACCGCCATGCGGCGCCAGAAGACGACGTACAGCACCGGATAGACGACGCACCCGAGCGCCAGCGTGAACGCGCCGACGCCCCAGGTGGGATGGGAGAGTGGGAACGCAACGAGATCGTAGATGCCCCGTACGGCGAGATAACCCCACAGCAGGGTCCAGGGAACCATCCACACCTGGATGGACGGCGGGTTGACCACTTCGTCCCAGCGGCTCAGCTGATTGGTGCCGCCTGGGCCCACCTCGTCAGTCATCCCCGCCGTTCTCCCAGGGACCCGCAGGTGCGTGTGCTTGGCTGCACGCGGCGTCCCCGACGCCCACCCAGAAGGTCCAGTCCGTGAAGGTGCGGGGGAGCTGTTCACCGAAGCCCCCAGCAGGGAGCCCTGCGAACGAGATGACCACCATGTTGACAATGAACATGTGGGCTACCGAAGCCGCCGTGATCTGCTGTCCCTCCAGCCCCGCCATTATCAGCGACTCGGTGAACATCAACAGCCCGAGATCGACCCGCAACGCGACTATAGCGAGACCGCCCACCCCGAGCGCGCCGATGCCGGCGAGTCCGGCGCCTGCGAGTGAGCCATTCACCACCCCGGAGAAGAAGGCCTCGAGGCCACGTCGTCGCTGATAGTGGTCGTGTTGCCAGCCCCGTCGGTGACGCTCTGGACCCGGCCGGAGCCGAGGAGGCCGGCGCGTTCGAGATCCTCACCGTACCGACCCGCTCCAGGCCAGGGCGTTCGATCTGGTCGGCGTCTCGCCCGCCGGCAGGTAGACAGAGCGGCGCAGCCCGAACGAGCCCATCCGAACTCGATCGCACCCGATACACCGTGGAAGTTCCGAGTACCGTTCCGTCGGCGGACACGCAGACTGAGCCGAGCGGCGGCTATGGGTCCGTCAGGTGCTTGAGCAGCTCCTGGTACACCGCGAACGTTCGGCTCCGCGAGGGCTTCGTGAAGACCTCGAGCTGACCGCGCCAGCGACCGCGCAGCCAGCCGAGGATGCTGAGCGGCTCCAGGCGCTTGAACGGGTCGCTGACCGCATCGGGCGTCAGGCGGCGCACGTACGCCTCGACCCGATCGAGCGTCTCGGGCCGGATGTCGAGCCGGGCGTACTCAGGCCCCTCGGGCAGGAACTGAGCGTCGAGGTCGATGCCGCCCAGGAACTCGACGTTCTCGAGGTCGGCCGCCCGGAAGTCGTTGCCGCGGAACTCGTTGGGTGGCCGCTCGCGGCGCATCGCCTCGCGGAAGCGCTCGGGCGTCCGCGGGGTGATCGGGTCCTGACTCGGTGCGGCCCAGAACTCGATGTTGCGCAGACGACCACTGAAGCGACAGTCAACGAAGTCGGCGTGCCAGCCATGCCAGCCGTCAAGCTTGGCTCGCTCGAAGGTACAGCGCTCGAACCGCGCAAGGCCGGGCTGGGCCTGCCGCAGATCGGCCCGGTCGAAGCGGCAGTCCCGATACACCGAGCGGGGCGGCAGGCTGAAGCTCGCCTCCTTCAAGACGACACGGCTGAAGTCGCAGCGTTCGAAGGTCGAGCCGCGCGCGTCGTAGCGATCGATGCGTAGACCCGAGAAGTCGACGTCCTCGAGCTGGGCGCCCTCGAAGCTGACCCCGTCGGACGGGGGCTCGAAGCGCACGCCGGAGAGCCGCCCCGAGAACGGCTTCGGGGCAGGCTCGACCCGACGAATCCGAACGCGGACCTCGAAGTCGCTCACAGCGGCGGCCCGGTCCAGCGATCGATCCAACTGCGCGTGTCGGGCGGCTTCATGAAGCGCGGCTTCCAGTGGTACTCCACCGGGATGTGGCGGCGCTCCAGGACCTCGACCAGGCGGCGCAGATCGTCCTGCGTGTAGAAGAGCGCAGAGGTCGGGTGCCACGTGTGCGCCGTGCGGATGCCGACGATGTAGGTGCCCGCGAACACGAAGGTGAGATCCGGCGTCAGCGGGAAGACCCGTGGTGGCGTGCGGCGCACGGTCTCGATGAGGGTGCGCACTCCGACCCGATCGGCGGCGAAGAAGAACGCCCCGATGCCCCACCAGAAGAGGAAGTACCCGAACGGGTACCCGACGAGGCCGAGGACCAGGAAGAGGACGCCTGCGCCCCACGTCGGGTCGCTGGAGGGAAGCAGGAGCAGGTCGTGTGCTCCTTCAACCACCAGGCCCCCGCAGATCAGCGTCCAGAATAGCATCCACGTCTGCGGGCGCAGCGGGTTGACCACCTCCTCCCACGCATCCTCGCCGGTCGGTCGTGCCGCGTCACGCCGCATCGGCGCCTCCCCTCACGGGCAGATCCCCTTCGCGCTGCACCCGGCCTCACCGACACCGACCCAGAACGTCCAATCCTTGAACGACTGGAGGAACTGTTCTCCGAGTCCGCCGACCGGCAGCGGGCTGAACGTGACGATCACGGTGGTGATCGCGAACGTCTCGATCGTCTGCGTGTCGTTCATCGGCCGTCCCTCAAGATACGCCACGACGAGCCCCTCGCAGCTGATCAGGAGGCCGAGCTCGATCTTCAGCGCGAGGGCGGCCAGCCCTGCAGCAGCCGGGCCGAGGGCGCCGATCCCGCCCAGGCCGAGGCCTGTGAGCCCTCCGGCCAATGCCCCATTGATGAAGGATTGCACCGCGCCGTCAACGGTGGCCTTGGGAGCCAGTACCCCGTAAACGAGGACGTTCAAGAACCCGCCGAGGGCTGTTCCGAGTACCGTCGACACCACGGTGGCTCGCTCGAAGAACGCCTGGGCACCGGACGGATCCCATCCGGCGACTGGGTCGGCCGCCGCGTACGGATAGGGATTGACCGTCGCGATGGGGTCTTCGGAGAGGAACCGCCCCTGGGTCGGGTCGTAGTAGCGCGAGCGGGCCGCATACAACCCCGAGGTCGTGTCATAGCCGTACGTCCCAAAGGCGTAGGTGCCCGACGAGGTGCCGACCGGGGCGCCGAAGGCAGCGTAGCTGTAGCGGGCGGAGATCGCACCCGAGGCGTCCGTGATCGCGGTGACCGAACCGACGCCGTCGAAGAGCGTGTACGTGGAGGTAGCGCCGGTCTGCGACTCAAGCGCCGCTCCGGGCAGATCTCCCTGGCTCGGGGTGACCACATAGCTCGCCTGCAGCGTGTTGCTCCCGTCGTACTCCGCGACGACGTTGGCGCCGAGGTTCACGTAGCGGGTGGTGCCGGACGGTCCGGCCAGCTCGATCCGCCGGCCCAGGGCGTCGTAGCGGTAGCGGATCGTGGCGCCGGACGGGAGTGTGGTCGAGGTCAACTCGCCGAGCGCGTTCCAGGCGTAGTGGGTGACCTGCCCGCTCGAGCGGTCGGTCTTCGAGACGAGGTTGCCGTCCGCGTCGTAGGTGTAGTCGTACTTCGCATCGGAGAGGAGCCGGTCGGCGCCGTCGTAGGTCGCGCTGCCCGAGGTGCGATTGCCGGCCGCATCGTAGGTGAAGGTCTCCGACGGCAGGCCCGAGCCAGCCGGTGCGAGGCTCTGCAGCAGCCGGTCGGCGCCGTCGTACGTGTACGTCATGGTGCCAAATGCATCGGTGCGGCTGGTGCGGCGACCGGCGCTGTCGTAGGTGTAGCTGAGGGTGTCGATGACGGTGCCGGCGACGGACGAGGTGCGGCTCAGGAGCTGCCCGGCGGGGTCGTAGGCGAGGACGTCATCGACGCCGTTGGGGCGGGTGAGGCTGGTCAGGCGGCCGAGCGGGTCGTAGCCGAAGCCGAACGACCCGCTGGCGGGATCGACGAGCTGGGAGAGCCGGCTGTCAGCGTCGTAGGAGAGCGTGGTCGTGCCCCAGGGGGCGGTGACCGAGGCGAGGCGTCCGGCCGCGTCGCGCCCGAACCCAAGGGTCACCGTGGGCTGCGAGGACGTGGCCGTTCCCGCGCTCGTCTGTCCGGTGAGGGACCCCGCGTCATCGTACGTAAAGGTGAGCGTGGCGTCGGGGTTGTCGGCCTCGGTGAGACGCCCCAGAGGGTCGTACGTGTAGCTGCTGACGGATCCATCCGGGAGCGTGACGCTCGTCACGTTGCCGAAGACGTCGTAGCCGTAGGTCGTCGTCTGGCCATCGCGGTCGGTGGCGCTCGCGAGCCGCCCGGCCGCGTCGTAGGTGTACGTGGCGGTGTGGCCGTCGGGGTCGGTCATCGAGGTGACGTTCTCCGCGTAGTCGTAGGTGTACGAGCGGGTATGGCCGAGCGCGTCGGTGACCGAGGTGAGGTTGCCCGCCGCGTCGTAGCCGAAGGTGGTGGTGGCGCCGGTCGGGTCGGTGGTGGTCTGCAGACCGCCGTCGGCGTCGTAGCCATAGGTGGTGGTCCGACCGTCCGGGGTGGTCACGGAGGTGACCTGGCCGGTGGGCGACGCGCCATAGGTCGTGGTGTGGGTGTTCGCATCGGTCATCGATGTCAGCCAGCCGGCGGGATCATAGCCGTAGGTGTCCTTCGTGCCGTCGGCGAACGTCTGGGTTATGAGGTTGCCTGCGCCGTCGTAGCCGAACGCCTCGGACTGCGCACCGGCGGGATCGGTCACCGAGGTGACCTGCCCGAAGCTGTTGTAGGCAAACGACCACATGCCCCCGCCAGGCACCGTAACGCTGGTGGGATTCCCCGCAGCGTCCCAGGTCAAGGTCGTGCCGTGGCCCAGCGGGTCGGTCTTCGAGAGGACGTGCCCCAGGGTGTCGTAGGTGTAGCGCGTGGTGAGGGTCCGGCCACCGGTGACCTGGTCGATCTGGAGTGGGTCGCCCCGGTCGTCGAACGTCGCGATCGTCGTGAGCGCACCGTCGGGCGAGGTGACGACCTCCTGGCGGCCCGCCACGTCGTCGCTGATCGTGGTCGTGTTGCCGGCCCCATCGGTGACGCTCGCGAGCCGCCCGTCGGGGCCGTAGGTGAGGGTGCGGATCGGGTGACCGGCGGGGTCCTTCGCCAACAGCAGGTCGTGGGCGGTGTCGTAGCTGTAGGTGACGGTGTGGCCGTCCTGGTCGGTAACGGCGGTCAGGTCGCCCGCGGCGTCGGTCGCATACGAGATAGTCTTGCCGGCCGGATCGGTGATCGCGCTGATGCGCCCCGCGGCGTCGCGGGTGAAACTCACCGACGGCCCGAGCGAAGAATGGATGCCCGTCGCGTTCACGGTGACCGTGTTGCCGTTGCGGTCGGTGGCGGAGATCAGCCCGAGGTTCCGGTCGAGCAGGTAGACCGTGCCGTCCTTGGCGGTGAGCGTGAACTGGACCGGATCGAGTGGGCTGCCGGAGGCGACCACCCCCGCATACAGGTTGCCGTCGCCGCCGTAGGCGACGTTGCTGACACCCACGATCGCGAGGGTCGAGGTGGTCCCCGGGCGCCCCGTGAAGCGCGGCGTGCCGAACCAGAAGAGGTTCGAGCCGCCATCGGGGGTGAAGTCGAAGATCTCCTGGTGGCCGTTGGGCCAGGTGACTGTGACGTAGTGGGGGGCGCTGGTGGCGAAGGCGGTGGTGCAGAGGAAGAGCGCGCAGCTCGTGTTGTACTGGCTCCAGCCGCCGGCGCCGAGCGGGCCGTTGGTCGAGACGCGGAAGTCGGAGAGCTGCAGCCGCCAGCCGACCCCGAAGTCGCCGGCGCTCTTGTCGAAGCTGTCGTAGGTGCGCAGGACCTGGATGGGGATCCCGCCGATCGGCACCGAGAGATCCTGGTAGGTCAGCTCGTAGCGGCCGAGCTTCAGGGCCCCGTCCACGACGAGATCGAGCGTCGTGCTCTGCGTGCCGCCACCCGAGGCCGTGGCGCTGACCGTCACGACGCAGGCGCCGTTCGGGAGCAGCGTCGGGTCGAACGTGGCGAGCGTGGCCGGTGGATCGCCGCTGCCCGAGGCGATCGCGGTGTCGCTGGTGGCGCCCGCACAGCGCCGGCTGACCGACCAGGACGCGATGGTCTGGCCGGCCGGTGGCGTGATCGAGGCGCCGATCGGCACGGGCGCCGTGACCACGGTCCCCTCTGGCGGGCTGACCGCGCCGATCACCGGTGCCGGCGGCGCGGCGAGCCAGGGCACCGCCACGGCGTTGGAGACTGCGGGCAGGGCGCTGATCGCGGCGTTGGCCTCGACCTCGTCGGTGCCCACGGTCTGGCCCGTGTAGCTGAAGTCCGCGAGCCCTGCGGCATCGGTGGTGGCGGTGAGGGTCAGCGAGTTCGCGCCGCTCACGATGAGGGTGACCGGCAGGTCGGCGACCGGGGCGCCCGAGACGTCCATCGCCTGCACGGTGAACGACTGCGCCTGGCCGATCGGGCGGGCGGTCACGCTCGTCGGGCTGAGGCTCAGGGAGCCGGTCGGCGGGACGCCGAGGCCCGACGCCGCGTTGGCGGTGGTGAGCACGAGCTGGCCGCCGCAGCACTCCGAGTAGTCGATCTCGTAGAGGTAGACGCCCGCCGCCGGGAAGTGCACGGTGACCTGGTTGGCGACCGGCGAGGTGGGTCCGTTATAGGCGCCCATGACCGGGTAGCCCTCGAACGGCGTGACCCCCGACGCGGGCGGGTTCCAGTCCGCGCCGCCGACGCGGACGGCCCCGCCGCCGGCCCCGAAGATGAAGCCGTCGTCGGAGTAGAAGTTGAAGGCGACGTCGCCCGGTGCGGCCACGGTGTAGGAGCCCGTGAAGACCGCGTTGAAGCTGTAGAGCGCGCCCGAGCCGGCCTGGTAGCCGTTGCCCTGGGCCACGATCGAGCCCGTGTAGTTGCCGCCCGGTCGAGCTGCCGCCAGCCGGTGTCCGGATCGGGCGACTCTCGGTCAGGCTTCGTTGTCGTCCGTCAGCATCGCGCGCACCTCCCGTCGGAGCAGCTTGCCGCCTCCGGACCGGGGCAGCGCGGCCACGAGCCGGACGGCGACCGGCACCTTGTAGGCGGCGAGCCGGGCGCGACAGTGCGCGATCAGCTCGTCGGAGTCGACCGGGAAGCCGGGCCGGGCGACGACCAGCGCGACCGGCACCGATCCCCAGCGTGCATCCGGGCGGCCGACGACCGCGGCGTCGTCGACTGCGGAGTGGGCGAGGAGGACCGCCTCGATCTCGGCGGGGTAGACGTTCTCGCCACCCGAGACAAGCAGGTCGTCCCGCCGGTCGACGACCGTCAGGCACCCGGCCTCGTCGACCGCGCCGAGATCGCCGGTCCGCAGCCAGCCGTCGGCGAGCGCCGCGGCCGTCTCGGCGGGCCGTCCGTCGTAGCCGGCGAAGACCATCGGCCCGCGGACGAGGATCTCGCCGATCTCGCCGGGCCGGGCGTGGGCGTCGGGAGGCTCCGGCAGGCTCCGCTCGTCGTGGTCCCGGGCGCTGATCGCGAGCTCGACCCCCGGCAGCGGCCACCCGGCCGACCCGGGGCGGAGCGCCGCATCCCTGGCCAGCAGCGCCACCACCCCGGATGCCGTCTCTGTCAGCCCGTACGTCGGCACGACCGGGAACCCGCGCCCGACCGCCTCACGCACGAGCGGCGCCGGGGTCGGACCGCCACCGAGGAGGATCGCCCGGAGCGCTGCCGGCACCGGCCGTCCCTCCTCTGCATCGAGCAGCCCCCGGAGCATCGTCGCCACGAGCGACAGGTGGCTCACCTCGTCGTCCACGAGGGCCCGGGCGACGGCAGCGGGATCGAACCGGCGGTGCACGACGAGCGGCACACCCCAGTGCACTGCGCGATCGATCATCGCCAGGCCGGCGACGTGATAGCAGGGCAGGCAGGAGAGCCAGCGATCACTCGGGCGCGGTCGGAGAAAGGCCGCCCACGCAGTCGCGCTCGCCCGCTGGTTGCCGTGGCTGAGGATCGCTCCTTTCGGGCGTCCGGTCGTGCCCGACGTGAAGACGATCGTGGCCGGTGCCGCGAGCTCGACCACGTCCCGCAGCCGGTCCGTCCAGCCGCGGTCCGGCCTGGCGCCGAGGCGCTCGAGCTCGTCGACGCCGAGCACGAGCGGTTCCGGCTCACCGGCCGAACCGCTCGCCGCACCGGCCGAACCGCTCGCCGCCCGGGCCGCCACGGCCGTGGTCCCGTCGCACACGAGGACGCGCGCGCCCGCCTCGGCCAGCTGGGGGCCGAGCTCCGCCGGCATCGCCCGCCGGTTGAGCGGGACGAGTACGGTGCCCAGCAGGCGTGAGGCGTGGACGAGGGCCACGAACGGTGCTCCGTCAGCGAGGAGCGCCGCGACACGGTCGCCCGCCCGCACTCCCGTCGCGTCGAGGCCCAGCGCCAGGCGGCGGGCCGCCGCCGACAGCTCGGCGAACGTCCAGCGCGTCCCCGCGTCGTCGATCACCGCCGGGCGGTCCGGAGTCGCCCGCGCGACCTCGAGCAGCCAATCGGCCACCAGCCCGCCTGCCGGCCCGGCCCTGAAGCCGCCGACCGGGCCCGGCGATCGTGCCGTCCGTCCTGCCGAACGCGGGCTCATCGCGTCACCCCGAACGAGAAGCGCTCGATCGCCGGCTCGTCAAGCGCGACGCCGAGACCCGGCCCGGCCGGGACCGCCAGCCGCCCGCGCGCAACGTGCGGCCCCCCGGCAAGGAGATCGGAGACGAGCAGGTTTGCCGTCCCAAGGCCGTGGGCACGGTCCGGGCCCGGCAACACGGCCGCCACATGAAGCGCGCCGGCGAGCCCGATCCCTGTCTCGAACATCGTCGAGACGACGACCCCGACCCCGTGGCCAGCGGCATCGGCCGCGATCCCGAGCGCCACGCTCGGTCCGCCCACCCGCGCCGGCTTCACGATCAGGACGTCGACCGCACCTGCGCGGACGAGCCGGGCGGCCGCCACCGGACCGGTCACCGACTCGTCGGCGGCAATCGCGACCGGCGATCCGCGCCGCACCCGCGCCAGCGCCGCCGATCCCAGCCGTGGCGCGATCGGCTGCTCGACATACTCGGGCTCGACCTGGCCGAGCGCGCGGGCCGAGCGGATCGCCTGCGCCTCGCTCCAGGCGCCATTGGCGTCGAGCCGCAGCTGCACGCCCGGCCCGACCGCGAACCGGACGGCCCCCACCCGCTCGACCAGCCCGTCGAGGGTGCGCTCATGGCCCACCTTGACCTTCAGCGACCGGTACCCGGTCGCGACCAGCGCCGCAGCCTCCCGGGCGGCCGCGTCCGGCGCGGCGGCGGTGACGAGACCGTTGACCGCGACCTCGGCGCGCCCGCCTGCGCCCAGCAGGTCGCGGACCGGCCGTCCGAGCGTCCGGCCGCGAAGGTCGAGAACGGCCGCCTCGGCGCCGGCTCGGACGGCGCGCCCGAAGCCGGCCGTCCATGCCTGGCCGCGCGGCTGGCCGGAGCCGACCATCTGCCCGAGGCCGGCCAGCGGATCGCGACGGATCGCCCGGACGAGGACCGAGAGCCGCCGGGCGGTCCCCGCCGCGTCGACCACATCGACCCCGACGAGCGCGCCACGCAGCGCCTCCGCCAGTGCTTCCGCCAGGAGCGCCAGGGCGTCCGCCGGCGCCGACCCGGCGCCAGGTCCGGGCTCGGCGCCCGCTCCGGGCTGGGCGCCCGTTGCGTCCGCGACCGGATCCGCCTCGATGGCGATCTCGCCGACGCCCTCGAGGTCATGGTCGCCGATGAGCCGCACGAGCGCCAGCCGCCGCTCGGTCCACGTCCGGCCGGTCGCGACGACCGGCGCCCGGAACGGGACCGCGAGGAGCTGGAGCTCGACCCGACGGATCAGCACGGCGCCAGTGCCTCAAACCTGCGCGTGGGCGTCGAGCGCGAGGCCCGCGACGAAGGCAAGAAGCCGGGCGCGCAGGGAAGAGGGCCTGGCCGTGGCCATCGTCAGTGAGCCCGTCACGGACGTCGCGGGAAGCGCGAGAAGTCCGGCGGACGCTTCTCGAGGAACGCCCGGCTCCCCTCGTGCGCCTCCTCGGTCAGGTAGAACAGCATCGTCGCGTCGCCGGCGAGCTCCTGGAGCCCGGCCATCCCGTCCGTGTCGGCGTTGAACGCGCGCTTGAGGAAGCGGATCGCGGTCGGGCTCTTCTCCAGGATCTCGCTCGCCCAGCGGATCCCCTCCGCCTCCAGCTCGGCGAGCGGGACAACCGCGTTCACCAGGCCCATCTCGAGCGCCTGCCGGGCGCTGTACTGGCGGCACAGGTACCAGATCTCGCGGGCGCGCTTCTGGCCGACCGTCCGGGCCAGCAGACCGACCCCGTAGCCGGCATCGAACGAGCCGACCCGGGGCCCGGTCTGGCCGAAGACCGCGTTCTCGGCGGCGATCGTCAGGTCGCACACGAGGTGGAGGACGTGCCCGCCACCGATCGCGTAGCCGTTGACGAGCGCGATCACCGGGATCGGCAATGAGCGGATCAGGCGCTGCAGATCGAGCACGTTGAGCCGGGCGACCCCTTCGCTGTCAAGGTACCCGCCGGCGCTCTTGTGGCGTTGGTCGCCGCCGGAGCAGAAGGCCGCGTCGCCCGCCCCGGTGAGCAGCGCCACGCCGATCGAGGGGTCGTCGCGCGCGTCGCGGAAGGCATCGATCAGCTGGTTGACGGTCTGGGGCCGGAAGGCGTTGCGCACCTCGGGCCGGTTGATCGTCATCCTGGCGATCCCCGTCCCGGAGTGCTCGTAGATGATGTCGCTGTCGTCGCGGACCTTCGTCCAGGCGGCGGTCATTGCGGTCGTCTCCTCTTCGGTGCCGGGACTGCTGGAGCTGCTGCGGGTATCGGTGCCAGTGCCGGAGCCGGTGCCGGTGCCCGAGCCGGGGCGGGGCTGGCGCTCGATCCGGGGGTGCCATCCAGGAAGCCGACGATCAGCCGGCGGAAGGCCTCCGGACGCTCGAGATGGGGCGCATGGCCGGCCTCGTCGATGGTCGCCAGCCTCGCCCCGTGGATCGCCGCGGCGATCGCCGTCGCCCGTGCCAGGCCGGCCGGATCGAGCACGCCGGCGATGACGAGCGCCGGCACGCTGATCTCGCCCAGCCGCTCGTGCACGGGCGTCATCGTCCCCTGCCCTGCCCAGCGCAGGCTGGCCGCCAGCCCGGCCGGTCGATTGGCGAGGCGCCGGCGACGCAGATCCGCCCGCACCGACGGACTGAGCCCTGCCTGGCTGGCGAACAGCGGCTGCGCCTCCCAGGCATCGACGAAGGCGCCGATCCCGTCCTGCTCCACGAGCCGGGCGAGCGCCTCGTCCCGGGCGCGCCGCCGGGCACGCTCGGCAGGGTCGGCGATACCGGCCGACGGGCTCTCCAGGACGAGCCGCTCCACCACCAGCGGGTGGTCGAGGGCGAGGCGGAGGGCGACCCGGGCCCCCATCGAGTAGCCGAGGACCGCGGCCGGGACGGCGTCGAGCGTCCGCAGGAGCGCCGCGAGATCGGCGGCCGTCGGCTCGAGCCCGTGCCGGGCCGGGTCGGGCGGTGCCCCGGAGCGGCCGTGGCCCGGCAGGTCGACGACGATCGTGCGGTGGCGCCGGCGGAGGGCCGGCAGGAAGCGGGCCCAGTCGGAACCGCGCCCGGTGAAGCCGTGGAGGAGCAGGATCGGCGGGCCGTCGCCGCCGATCCGGAAGGCCAGACGGAGCCCGTCGACGACGAGCGAGCTCATCGCGCAGCGGTCCGGCCAAGCTGCCCGAGAGCCGCCTCGACGGCGGCCTGGCAGGCGCGATGGAGTTCGACGTTCCGGCGTCGCTCCGTGCGCAGCTCGAGCACCTGGACCCCCGGTCGACCGAGCGAGTCGCGCACCGCCGGCCCGATCTGGCCCGGCCCCACCAGCTCGTGCTCGCCGCCGAAGGCCGTCACGATCGGCCCCACGTCGATCCCATGGGGCGTCCCGAACAGGTCCTCGAAGTGCTCGGGGAGCCCGACCCCGGGGCGCTCGGTGTCCGCCTGGAGCAGGAACGAGAAGATCCCGCCGCCGTCGTTGTTGACGAGGACGATCGTGGCCGAGATCCGGTTCAGCCGGGCGCCGACGAGCGCGTTCAGGTCGTGGATGAACGACACGTCGCCCACGACGAGCACGACCGGCCCGGCGGTCGCGGCCCCGAGGGCCGACGAGACGACCCCGTCGATCCCGTTCGCGCCGCGGTTGGCCAGGCAGCGGACCGCCGCCTCGCCGGCGGCGAGGAACGCGTCGAGATCGCGGACGGGCATGCTGTTGCCCGCGTACAGGACCGCCCCGTCGGGCAGCACCCCCTCGAGCTCGCTGAACGCCGAGCCCTCGAACGGCTCGTCGAGTCCGGCGAGCCAAGTGCGGATCGCGGCGTCGGCGGTCAGGTCAGCGGCCAGCCAGTCGTCGAGCCAGGCGCCAGGCGAACTCGGATCGATCGCCTGCTGGTTCCCTGCCGATCCCGGGGCGCGTTCCGGGGCGCGTGCCGGGGCCCATCCCGGGGCGCGTCCCCCGCGGCCGCCCCACTGCTCGAGTCGCTCGGCAAGGGCGGCCGCCAGCCAGGCGGGATCGGCGTGCGCGATCGTGGCGGCGAGGAGCGTCGGCTCCGTCCAGCCGCCATCGTCGACGACGACCTGGGGCGCCCGCTGCTCGCCGAGCATCTCGAGGAGCGCCTTCGAGGTGGGCGTGCCGCCGAACCGGATGACGAGATCGGCCGCGTGCGCGTCGCGGAACGCTCGCGAGCGGACGATCGCGTCGTGGCGGACGATGACGTGCGAACGGTCGTGGGGCCCGAGCCGGACGTTGGCGATGCCATCCGCCAGGATCGGTGCTCCGATCGCCGCCCCCAGGCGGGCGACCGCGCGGGCGAACCCGGGAGCGTCGAGCGGCCCGCACACGATCAGCGGCCGCGCCGAGGCCGCGAGGCGCCCGGCGAGCTCGTCGAGCGCTGGCTGGTCGAGCATCCGGATCCCGGGCGCGAGGCGGACGTATGGGGGCGGATCGACCGCCCGGGTGGCTGCCGGCGGCCGCAGGTCCCCGTCGGGAACGAGCGGCTCGCGGTACGGCAGGTTGATCTGCACCGGCCCGGCCGGTGCCTCCACCGCGGTCGCGACCGCCCGGCCGACGACCCCCCGGAGGTGCGCGAGGGCGGCCGCCCCGACTTCGGGGACGGGCAGCTCCACGAACCACTTGGCGAAACGGCCGAACAGGTGGTCCTGGTCGATCGCCTGCGGCGCGCCGCGGTCGCGCAGCTCGGGCGGCCGGTCGGCGGTCAGAACGACGAGCGGGACTCGCCCGTACCGGGCCTCGACGACCGCCGGTGCCATGTTCACGACGGCCGTCCCGGAGGTGCCCAGGATCGCACTTGGACGGCGCGTTCCCTTCGCGACGCCCAGCGCGAGGTACGCGCCGGCGCGCTCGTCGAGGTGGAGCCAGGTCCGGATCGCGGGGTCCGCCCGGAGCGCGAGGGCGAGGGGTGTCGAGCGCGAGCCGGGGCAGACGACGACGTCACGGACGCCGCTCCGGACGAGCTCCTCGACGAACGCCCGAAGCGACGTGGCGGGGGTGGCGGGTGTGGCGGGCATGGTGGGGGCGGCCGCTGGCACCGGCGGGCGGCCCGGGCCGGTCATCGCTCCAGCCTCCCCAGCGCCGAGGCGAGCGCATCGAGCTTGATCTCCGACTCGGCCCACTCCCGGTCGGGGTCGGAGTCGGCCACGATCCCGCAGCCGGCGAACAGGCTCACCTGCTGGTCCTCCAGGACCCCGGACCGGATGGCGACGACGAACTCGCCGTCGTCGTGGCGGTCGACCCAGCCGAGCGGCCCGGCGTACCAGCCCCGGTCGAGGCGTTCCTCGGCCCGGATCAGCTCGAGCGCAAGCTCGCGTGGCGCCCCACCGACAGCCGGCGTGGGATGGAGACGCTCCACGAGCGAGAGGACGCCCGCCCGCTGGCGGAGACGGCCTCGTACCTCGGTCGCGAGGTGCTGGACGTGACGCAGCGTGACGACCACCGGGTCCGGCGCGACGTCGAGCTCCTCGGCCAGCGGGGCGAGCGTCCGGCGCAGCATCGCGACGACGACCTCGTGCTCCTCGCGGTCCTTGGCACTGGCCAGCAGCCCGGCGGCCAGGCGCTCGTCCTCGGCTGGATCCACGCCTCGCCCGATCGAGCCGGCGAGCGCGATCGTCCGGAACGTCCGGCCGTCGACCCGCGCGAGGCGCTCGGGGGTCGCCCCGAGGAACGTTCGCCCGTGCCGCGTCAGGGCGAAGATCGTCGACTCCGGGGCGGTCACCTCGAGCCGGCGGAGAGCGACCGATGGATCGATCGGCGCGCCGGCCAGGAGATCGACCCGCCGGGCGAGAACGACCTTGTCGGCCCGTCCGCGCCCGACCGCACCGGCCAGGCGACCGACCGACGCCCGCCACTCACCGGGCCCGGGTTGCAGCCCGGTGATACGGAGCGTCGCGGAGACCGGCAGCCGATCGGCGGCAAGCCGGGCCGCCTCCCCGGCTCCGTTCCGCGCTCCGCCCTCCACCGCCGCCCAGAGTTCGGCAACCCGGCGCGTCACCGCCGGTCCGCCGGCCTCGCCTCCGTCGTTCGGCACGACGACGTTCGCGGTCAGCCAGGCCGCGCCATCGCCGATCGAGACGAGCAGCGACGGCAGGACGAGCCGGCCGCGCTCGAACCCCAGCCAGGCCGGCTCGGTGGACGGCTCGGCGCGGAACCCGAAGCCGCCAAGGAGGAGCGGCCCGGTGCCCCGTGCGCCCGTTGAAACGCCGGCGAGGCACGCGCCGTCGAGCAGGTCACGCCAGGCGAGCGCGGCCTGCCGGAAGCGGGCCGGACCGGTCGGCCGGACCGCCCAGGCGGTACCGATCGCGACGAGCCCGAACCGGACTCCCGGCTGCAACCAGAGCGCGGGTTCCCCGCCCGCCGCCCGCGCCGCTCCGAAGAGGGCGATCGGATCGCGCCACGGGATGGCGATCGTGACCGAGACGAGGACCTGGCGGCCGCGAGCGCCGGCGCCCTCGACGAGCGGTCGAAGTGCCCGTTCGAGCTCATCAGCCGACGGCTCGACGGCGGGGCGGGTGTCGCTGGTCTGGAGCGTCATCGGCGCGGCAGGGCAGCGATCCGCTCGTCGGGCACGCCGACGCTGCGCAGGAGGAGCGCCCGGAGGGTCGGATAGGCGTCCTCGAGGCGACCGGGCTGATCCGCGAGGAGCCAGCGCACCACGACCTCGTGGAGCGCCCCGAACCAGGCGGCCCCGGCGAACCCCGTGTCGAGCGCCGGGATCAGCCCGGCTCCGACGGCCTCGTCGAGGTAGCCGGCGATCAGCCCGGCGAACCGCTCGTGGAGCCGGTCGATCTGGTGGCGAAACGGTCGACCGGCGGCGGGCGCATCGATGAGCAGGAGGTGGGCCATGGAGCGATGGCCGGCGAAGGTCCCGAGCACGACCCGCAGCGCCGCGTCCGCCTGGGCCACCGGATCGACTTCCTCGGCCACCGCGCGCTCGACCCTGGCGACGAGCCGCTCGGCGGTCGTCTCCATCAGCTCGAGGAAGATCGCCTCCTTCGTCGGGAAGTGGAAGTAGACGCCGCCCTTCGACGTGTCGGCCTGCCGGGCGATCTCGTCCATCGCCGCCTCGCGGTAGCCGAGCTGGGCGAACACGTGGAACGCGGCATCGAGGATCCGCTCGCGGCGCCGTCGACCGCGCGAGGTCTCCTGGCCGGCATCTGGCAAACCGGACCGGTTCATCGGCTTGCCCTGGTCGGTGGGCTCGCTCGGGTTCATCGGGTCGTTCCGGTTCATCGCCTCGTCCCGCTCGTCGAGTCGACTCGGTCCTCCGGTTCGGTCGGCTTCGTCGGCTCCACCTCTCTGCTTCGATCCCGTTCGGGTCGGTTTGCCCGCTCGGTTCCGTGCGTGAGGCCTGCCGTCGCCACGCTGCCACCAAGCCGACCGACCAGTCGGTTTGTTCGCGAGGCTACCACGATGTCCGCGCCGCTGCCGTTCGCCCGGTGCCGATCCTGCCGCGGCAACGGCCGGGCCACGGCGACGCTGCGGCTATCGCTCCGCCAGGCCCGTCCCCGCGCGCAGCTCCCGGACCCGCCGCGCCATCGCCGCGACGTCCCGCCCGTCAGGGCCCAGGGCGTCGACCAGCGCCGACGCCGCGATGACACCGTCGGCGACCCTCGCGAGGCGGCGCACGTGCGCGCGACGCGAGACGCCGAAGCCCACGGCCACCGGCACCGGGCTCACCGCGCGCACCTGCCGCACGAACGACGTGACCTCCGCCGGAAGCGCGGCGCGGGCGCCGGTCACCCCGACCAGCGACACGACGTAGAGGAACCCGCCGGTCCGCGAGGCGATCCACGCTCGCCTGGCGGGTGGCGTGGTCGGCGTCACCAGGTAGATGACCGCCAGGCCGGCGTCCCTCGCGGCCGCCTCGACCGGGGACCCTTCGTCGGGTGTCAGGTCCGCCAGGATGCAGCCGCTCGCCCCCGCCTCGGCCAGGCGGCGCATCGGGTCGCCCGGATCGCCGCCGCCGATGACCTGGTTCACGTACGCCATGGGCACCAGCGGGATCGAGGGTCGAGCGGCGTGCACGTGCCGCACCAGGTCGAGCGAACGCGCCAGCGTGGCCCCGGCACGGATCGCCGCGGCGGAGGCGCGCTGGAGCGTGGTGCCGTCGGCGAGCGGGTCGGAGTAGGGCAGCCCGATCTCGAGCAGGTCGGCCCCGGCGTCGATGGCCGCCAGCGCGATCGACTCGCTGGTTTCGGCGTCGGGATACCCGGCGACGACGTACGGCACCAGCGCGATCCGACCGGCCGACCGGGCCGCCGCGAACGCCCCGCGGATCCGCGAGGCGCCCGGGGTCGCGTCGGTGCCCGGCTCGGACGCCGTGGCAACCGTCATGCCGGTGGCCGCACGGCGGCTCGACCAGGTCGACGCGGTCGTCACGCCGGCACCTCCTCGTCGCCGCCGAGCACGCCCATGTCCTTGTCACCCCGACCGGAGAGGCCCAGGACGACCAGCGCATCGGCCGGCAGCTCGTCGAGCGCCGGACGCCCCGGGGGACGCCCCACGTCGGCACCGAGCAGCGCCGGCAGGGCCGCGATCGCGTGCGCCGGCTCGAGCGCCGGGATGATGCCCTCGGTGCGAGTCAGCAGGCGGAGCCCGTCGACGGCCTCCGAGTCGGTGGCGGCGAGCACCTCCATGCGGCCCGCGTCGAACAGCGCGGAGATCTGCGGCCCGATGCCGGGGTAGTCGAGCCCCGCGGAGAGCGAGACGGCCTCCACGACCTGGCCGTCGGGGTCCTGGAGCATGTACGACCGGGACCCGTGAAGGACGCCCGGGGTCCCCCCCGCCAGCGCCGCCGCGTGGCGCCCCGTCGCGATCCCCTCCCCCGCCGCCTCGACGGCGACGATCCGGACCGACGGTTCGCCGAGGAACCGGGTGAAGAGCCCGATTGCGTTCGACCCGCCGCCCACGCAGGCGACGACGGCGTCCGGCAGGCTCCCCTCGACCTGCTGGAGCTGCGCGGCGGCCTCGTCCCCGATGACACGCTGGAGGTCGCGCACGACGGTGGGGTACGGGTGGGGACCGACCGCCGAGCCCAGCACGTAGTGAGTGGTCCGGACGTTGGTGACCCAGTCGCGCATCGCCTCGTTGGTCGCGTCCTTGAGCGTCGCGCTGCCCGACGTGACCTCGCGCACCTCGGCGCCGAGCGCCCGCATGCGCAGCACGTTCGGCGCCTGGCGGTGGATGTCCTCGCGCCCCATGAACACGGTGCAGGGCAGCCCGAGCAGCGCGCATGCGGTGGCGGTGGCGACGCCGTGCTGCCCCGCGCCGGTCTCGGCGATCACCCGCGTCTTGCCGAGCCGGCGCGTCAGCAGCGCCTGGCCCAGCGCGTTCGTGATCTTGTGCGCGCCGGTGTGGTTCAGGTCCTCGCGCTTCAGGTAGAGGCGCAGGCGCCCAGGCTCGCGACCCGCGCGCCGCTCCAGCTCGGCTGCCAGCCGGTCGGCGCGGTAGAGCGGCGACGGGCGCCCGATGTAGTCGCGACGGAGGACCCGGAGGTCAGCCCAGTAGCGCGGGTCGGCCCGCAGCTCGAACCAGGCCGCTTCGAGCTCCTGCAGGGCGGCCACGAGCGTCTCCGGCACGTAGCGGCCGCCGAACTGCCGGCCGATCCCCCAGCGGCCCCGCTCGTCGGCGTCCAGCAGTGCGGGCTCGACCGGCGTCGGGCGCGACGGGGCCAGCGGGAGGTCGAGGCGGGCGGCCTTCGCGCGCTTGACGAACAGCCCGACCAGGAAGGGATCCTTGCGCGGCCGGGCTGACGCGACGTCCGATCCGGCGGAACGCGCGCCGACGGCCGATGCCGATGGCCGACCCGACCGGGCCTCCTCGACGCCGGAGGCGACGTCGACACCGATGGCCGGGATGACCCGGAGCGCTCCCGCGACGCTGGCGGGCGTCAGGCCGCCGGCGAGCACGACCGGGACCTCCCGGGCCACGGCCGCGGCCAGCGACCGGTCGGCGCGCCGGCCGGTCCCTCCGAGCGCGACCGGGTCGGCCGTGTCGAGGATGAGACGCTCGACCCCGGGACGAGCGAGCAGGTCGCGGCCGGCCGAGACGAGCTCGGAGGCCATCCCGGTGCCGGACGAGGCTCCAGCCATGGCGCCCGACCCGGACCCCGCGCCGGACCCGGGTACGACGTCGGCGCCGGCCCCTGCCGCGTCCCGCGGCGCACGGACCACCGCGATCGCCGGCAGTCCCAGGTCTCCGGACGGGAGCGGCCCGCGGCCCGACCACTGGATCGCGTCGAGCCCGATCCGCGCGGCCACCGCCGCCGCCTCCGCGGGCGGCAGGTCGCCCACGACACCCACGACCTCGGGCCGCCCGTCGTCGTCGCGAAGCGCCCGCGCCAGCTCCGCCAGCACCCGTGCCTCGCCCTCGTCGAGGCAGCGCGGCGTGCCTGCCACCAGGTTCAGGCCCACGGCGTCGGCGCCCGCCGCCACGGCCGCCTGCAGGCCGCGCGCGTCCGTGATGCCGCAGACCTTGACCCAGGGGGCACGGCCGGCGGCCGCCGGGTCCTCGCCTGCCGGCGGAGGTGCGCCGGCCGCGACGAACGCGGCGGTCCTGGCGCGGACCGAGACAGCATCGCCGCCGGCCCGCATCAGCGCCTCGCCGACCAGCGCCGCGTCGAAGCCGAGCGCGCGCCAGGCGCGCAGCGCGGACGGCTCGCGCGCGCCGGACTCGGCCACGACCACGCGGTCATCGGGGACCTGGGCGCGCAGCGCGGCAGCCCGCTCGGCATGCACCGCGAGCGAGCGCAGGTCGCGGTTGTTGACCCCGATCAGGCGCGCCTCGCTGGCCAGCGCGCGCTCGAGCTCGCGCTCCTCGTGGATCTCGACGAGTGGCTCCATCCCGAGGTCGCGCGCCTGGCGCGCGAGGCGCCGGAGCGCCCGCGAGGGGTGCATCGCGGCGATCAGCAGCACGAGGTCGGCGCCCGCGGCGCGCAGCAGGGGAAGCTGCCGCTCGTCGACCACGAACTCCTTCGCGAGCACCGGGACCGGGATCGCGGCGCGCACCGCGGCCAGGTCGCCGATCGAGCCCGAGAACCAGTGCGGTTCCACGAGCACCGACACGATCGCGGCTCCGCCGGCGGCGTACGCGCGTGCGCGGGCGACGACGTCCTCGCCGGGTGCCGCGAGTACCCCCGCAGACGGCGAGCGGCGCTTGGCCTCGGCGATCACGTGCAGCCCCGGGCGGAGGAGCGGCGCCGTCGCGTCGCGGGGCGGGGGCGCCGAGCGCGCCGCCAGCTCGAGCTCGTGGAGCGAGCGCCCGGCCAGCTCGGCGGCGATGTCGGCGCGGCGCCGATCGGCGATCTCGTCCAGGACGCCGAGGCCCGGGGAACGGCGGGCCGGCGGCGTGCGCGGCGCGAGTGACGTGGCGATCGTGGTCATCGGGCGCCCTCCACCGCCGGTGCCGCCTCTCGTCCCCTGGCGCGCAGCCGCTCGAGCAGCTCGCTGGCCGCGCCGCTGTCGACGGTGGCCGCCGCAAGCGCAACACCGGCACCCAGCTCGTCCACGCGTCCCGCGACCAGCAGCGCGGCCGCGGTATTCAGCAGGACCGCATCGCGCACCGGACCCTTCTCCCCCGCGAACAGGGCCTCCATCCGGGCGGCGTTCTCCGCCGGCGTCCCGCCGGCCAGCGCCTCGGTCGGGGCACGGCGCAGCCCCACGTCCTCGGGCCGGACCTCGAGCCGGGTCACACCGGCGGGCGTCACCTCGTAGGCCACGCCGGTGCCGTCGAGGGGCAGCTCGTCGAGTCGATCGCCGTGCACCACCAGCGCCCGCTCGGTGCCCAGGGCGTGCAGTACCTGGGCGAGGCGCTGCGCTGCGGCGGGATCCGCGACACCCAGGAGCTGCCGCCGCGCCCCCGCCGGGTTCGTGATCGGCCCGAGCAGGTTGAACGCCGTGCGGATCCCGATCTCGCGCCGGGTGGGCCCCGCGTGCCGCATCGCCGGGTGGTAGCCGGGCGCGAACAGGAACGCGAACCCGACCTCGCGGAGGGCCGCCGCCGCCTCGGCCGGGCCGAGGTCGGTCGGCACGCCGAGGGCGTCGAGCACGTCGGAGCTGCCCGACGCCGACGTGATCGCGCGGTTGCCGTGCTTGGCCACGGGCACGCCGGCCGCCGCGGCCACGAGCGCCGCCGCGGTCGAGATGTTGAACGTGCCCCGGCCGTCGCCACCGGTCCCGCACGTGTCGATGGTGCCGTCCGGCGCATCCACCCGGATCACCCGCTCGCGCATCGCCGTCGCGAATCCGGCGAGCTCGTCCACGGTCTCGCCGCGCATCCGGAGCGCGACCAGCAATGCGCCGAGCTGGGCGGGGGTCGCCTCGCCGTCCATCACTGCACCCATCGCCAGCCGCGCCTCGCCGCGCGACAGCGAGCGGCCGTCGACCACTGCCGCCAGGGCGGCCCGTACCTGTTCGCTCATCGGGCCGTCACCTCCGTGCCGCTCCGTGTCTGTCGCGCAGTCATCGTCGTCGCCGGCGCGCCCGCGCCCTCCCTGGGGCCGATCCGCCGCGAGAGCCCCCGGGTCGCGAACGAGGTCGCCGCCGCCTCGTCGAGGACCGCCGGGTCGCCCTCGCCGACCAGGCGCAGGAAGTTCGCCAGCAGGCGCGGTCCCTCAGGCGTGAGGACAGACTCCGGGTGGAACTGCACTCCCTCGAGGGGCAGCGAACGATGCCGCACCGCCATCACCACGCCGTCACCGGTGCGCGCCGTGACCTGCATCTCGGCCGGCAGCGTCGCGGCGTCCACGCACAGCGAGTGGTACCGGCCGGCCAGGAACGGCGACGGGAGGCCGGCCAGCAGTCCCTCGCCGCCATGTTCGACCGGGCTGGCCTCGCCGTGCACGAGGCTGGGTGCACGCACGATCCGCGCGCCGAACGCCGCGCCGAGGCACTGCAGCCCGAGGCACACGCCCAGCATCGGGATCCGGCGCTCGGCGGCGATGCGGATCGCGTCGACCGACACGCCCGCGGTGTCCGGGTTGCCGGGACCGGGCGACACGAGGATCGCGCGGAGCGGACGCCCGGGCGCCGGAGTGTCGACCAGGCGCTCGATTGCCTGCCGGTCGATCCTGTCGTTGCGCACCACGAGCAGGTCCGCGCCGGCCGTCTCGAGCGCCTGGACGAGGTTGAACGTGAAGCTGTCGTAGTTGTCGACGACGAGGATCATCGGCGAGCGCTCGCTGGTGCGGCGTTGCCGGCCGGCGTGGCATCGCCGGCCCGCGGGGGGTTGTTCCCTGGTGCGGGGTTGCCGGCCGGCGTCGCGGCCAGCTCGAACGCGCGCCTGAGCGCGGCGGCCTTGTGCTCCGTCTCCTCGAACTCGCGGGCAGGCTGGCTCCCGGCCACGATCCCGGCCCCGCTGTGGATGTGGACCACGCCCGAGCTCAGCACCGCGCTGCGGATGGTGATGGCGGTGTCCAGGCCCCCGTCGTACCCGATGTACCCGACGGCGCCACCGTAGAGCCCCCGCCGCTCCCGTTCCAGGCTGGCGATCAGCTGCATGGCGCGGACCTTGGGCGCACCGGAGAGAGTGCCGGCAGGGAAGACGCTCCGCAGCGCGTCGAGCGCATCGAGGTCCGGACGGAGCCGTGCCTCCACGTGGCTCACCAGGTGCAGCACGTGGCTGTAGCGCTCCACCTCCATGTAGCGGGTCACGGCCACGCTGCCGGGACGCGCCACGCGGCCCAGGTCGTTGCGGCCCAGGTCGACGAGCATCACGTGTTCGGCGCGCTCCTTCGGGTCGCGCTGCAGCTCTTCCGAGATCAGCTCGTCCTCCTCGTCGTCCGCGCCGCGCGGCCGGGTCCCCGCGATGGGGTGCGTGGTGAGACGGTCACCTTCGACCCGGAGGAGCAGCTCGGGGCTCGCGCCGACGACCTCGAACGACGCGGTCCGCACGAAGAACAGGTACGGGCTCGGATTGACCCGCCGGAGGGCGCGGTACAGGGCGAGCCCGTCCAGCGGCGTGCCGTCGGGGCCGTCGGGGATGCCGAACGACTGCCGCCTCGCGAGGACGATCTGGATCGCCTCGCCGGCCGCGATCGCGGCCTTCGCCTGCACCACCGCCGACTCGAACCCCTCGCGATCCATGCTCGTCGGGCTGCCGATCGGGCCGCCGGTTCCACCGTGCGGGGCCACCGGCACCGACTGCTCCCGCCCGGCCGGCCGGCTGGCGCCCGACGGTCCCTGCGCCGCGCGTTCGAGCGCCTCGAACACCGCGCGTTCCGCGATCCGGTAGCGCCCCTCGAAGTCGGGGGCCTCGGTATGCAGCGATGCGATCGCGCTCAGCGTGTGGGTCAGGTGGTCGAACACGAGCACCAGGTCGGTCTCGAGGAACGCCGCCGCCGGCGCGGCGACCGGGTCCGCCTCGGGAAGCGGGACCGGCTCGAAGGCAGAGACCGCGTCGTACGCGAGCGCCCCCACCGCGCCGCCCGTGAAGCGGGGCATCCCGTCCAGCGGCGCCACCCGACGCCGCGGCACGAACCGCCGGAGCGCCCCGAGGGGGTCGGCGGCCGGCTCGGTGGTGATCGGCAGGTCGGGCGCGTACGCGTCGACGGTGACCGGCCGGGTGATGGTGCTCGCCACCCCGTCGCGCACCTCGAGCGTACGGCGCGGCCCCACGCCGAGGAAGGAGTACCGGCCGACGCGCTCGCCGCCCTCCACGGACTCGAGCAGGTAGGCGGGGCCGCCGTCGTCGAGGGCCAGGAACGCCCCGACCGGCGTCTCCAGGTCGGCCTCCCGCGAGGCGCGCAGGAGCACCGTGTCGGCCCCCGCCGCCAGGCGGCGTGCCTCGACGAGGCTGAGCGGGCTTGTGAGCGGCATCTGCATGTGCCTCCGGGTGACCGGCGCGAGGCCGGGAATCAAACGACCTTCCGTCCTGCCGGGACGAAAGGTCGAGACCCTCCGCGGTGCCACCCACGTTCGGCGTTGCCGCCGCGCTCTGGCCGACGGACCGCCGTTGGCAGTCGATCGGTGCTGCCCGCTATCGCTGGCGCTCTGCGCCGGAGCCTACCAGGCATCCCGCCTGCGCGGTTGCCGTTCGGTCCGGAGGCTCCCGGGTCCATTCGCCGCCGTCCTCGTGCCGGTCTCGCACCACCGCCGGCTCGCTGTGTCGAGGGGATGGCGGGTACTCGTCCCGTTCATCGCCCGGTCTTCGATTGGCGCCGAGTCTAGGCGCCCGCCCGCGCGGGTGTCAAACGCGGGTGCAGCCCTGTCCGTCACCGTCGGGTATTGACCGGGCAGCGGCAGGGGTTCCCCGAGTGCTCGCGTCGTGCCCCGGCAGCCGTAGAGTTCGCCCATGCGCGGCAGCAAACACGCGGGGGTGCTGGCCTCGGCGTTCCGAGCGGACAACGAGGCCCTGATCGAGCTCGTCTCAGGCATGGACGAACGCGAATGGGCCCGGGACTGCCCTGGAGAGGGCCGGTCGATTGGCGTCGTCGTCCAGCACATCGCTGAAGGTCACCTGATCATCGGGGGGATCGCGCGGGCGATCGCCGCGGGCCGCCCGCTCCCGGTCCAGGCACGGCGCACGGCCGAGCAAGGAGCCGCGTTCAACGAGCGACAGGCCCGGCGCCTTGCGAGCGGGACCAGGGACGACGGGCTTCGCATCCTTCGATCGAACACCGAGCGCGTGGCGCGGTTCATCGAGCGCCTGGGCGACGAGGATCTTCGCCGTGAGGCCGTCGGCGTCGACGGCCTCACCCTGGCGGACGCGATCGAACGTGGGCTGATCGGGCACCTTCGGGGTCACGCCCACGCGGTCCGACTGGCGTTGACGGAGGGCGGCACTTCGTCTGTGGACGTGGACTCAAGCCGATCCGAGCGTCGGGTCCCTGTCCTCCTGCTGACCGGCCCACCAGGGGTCGGCAAGACCGCGATCGCGCTCGAGGTCTCGCTCCGGCTCCGCGCGGCCGGCATCGCGCATGCCGTCGTCGATCTGGATGCCCTCTCCTGGTGCTTCCCGGCCGCTCCGGGCGATCCGTATCGCACCCGCCTGGCGCTGCGCAATCTCGCGGCACTCTGGCCGAACTTCCGGGCGGCGGGCGCGGAACGGCTGGTGGTCGCTCGTACGATCGAGACCCGCGCCGAGGCGGACGAGATCGCCGCGGCCATCCCCGGCGGGCGCGTGGTGGTGGTGCGCCTGCACGCCACGCCGGAGGCACTGGAAGCACGCCTGCGCGTCCGAGAGATCGGGTCGGGGTTCGATGCGCTGCTGCAGCGGGCGACCGATCTCACCCGCCTGATGGACCTCGTCCAGCTGGAAGACCACCTCGTCGAGACGACGGGGCGATCGCCAGACGAGGTCGCCCGCGAGGTGCTCCAGCTCGCCTGGATCGATGGGTGACCGTGCGCCCGGCCCGTGCGGATCGGTGGGTCCCGCGATCGAAGACGCGGCGGGGCGGGGCGTCGCCCGGCCGCGCACCTGCTAACGGGGCATGACGCACATGGGTGCTGGCACAGAGGTGCGTCGCGTGGCAGTCGCAGTCCGGGCGTGGCCAGGTTCATCGCGAGCACGACTTGCCGGGAGGTCTGTCGGCCAGTCCCAGCCGCGCGTCGCGACCTCCGGCGATCAGTCGCCCGATCGGTTCGCCGGCCGATCAGTCCCCCGTCACGTCTCGGAGCCGTGCGACCACCACCTGCCACACCGCCCCCGCGATGATGCCTCCCGCGCCACCGGCAATCGCCAGCGTCAGCCAGGCGAGCCCCGCGAGCGGCGCCCACGTGGGGTCCGTCGCGAGCTCCTGCGCCGCGCGCAGCCCCATGAAGCTGCCGATCGTCACGAAGGTCAGGCCGAACGCCAGCGGGCCGAACAGAGGCCGGTGGGGCCCCTCTCCATCGGGTGCCCTGCCCGGCGGTGCGCCCTTGCGGCGTCGCGCACGTTCACGTCGGAGCGCCTCTTCGTCCTGCGCGATCCACACGCCGCCCAGGAGCCCGATGCCGAAGCCGGCGATGAGCCCGGTCGCGATGACCGGGGCGTAGACGGAGAGGCCGACCACCCGGAGAGCGACCGCGCCGAGCACGGAAAGCGCGAGGCCGAGCAGGCCGCCCACGGCGGTGGTCAGCGACAGGAAGTGCATCACGCGCATCGACACATTGGCGCGAATCCTAGCGGGATGAGGGGCAACCTCGCACCATCAGGCGGCGGGCCCTGCTATGGGCCGAACGGCACTTGGAGCCCGGCGGTCGCCTGTGGCACAACACGCGCCACGAGGGGATGTCGGATGACTAGCGTCTGACGCCTGGAGTAATCGCCTGGTGGTCCAACGGCACGTACCTGCACAGGCCCCATTGCGCAGGCTGGCAGCGCGGGTTGGCTCCTGCGTCGAGCGGAGTCCGTCGTGCGTGGCAACGGCGCCCCGCAGCCGACCCCCGGCCTGACGCGTAGATGCACGGCACAGGTCTTCGATGAGCCCTCGACTCACGGAATGGCGCTACGCCTCCGCGGCACGACTCTCGTCCCGGCAACCGGCGCCGACGCCCGGCCCAATGATCGTCCCGGGGTCGCTGGAGGACGTGGCCGGCATCGGGATCCTGGGCGGTGAGCGCGGGCCCGCCCCGGGCGGGGAACCCCGGCGGCGAGACGAGGCCAGGGACGATGGCCCGTGCCAGGGACGCTCGCCATCGGCCGCGCGCCGCTCCACAATGGGGTCGCCAGTGGTAGCGTCGCCAGGCAGGCACCGCGCCAGCAGGCAGGAGGCCTGCAGGGACACGGGCACCCGCATCAACGCCGGCACGGATCGGGGGCTGGCGGGTTCGACGTTCCCCACGAAGGGTCCATGACGTATACATGGGAGGTTGGCACGCTGACGTACCACATCTGGGCTCCGCTCGCATGAGCAATCGACCCACGCCAGGGCATACGTGACAGACTCGTGAGGAGGACCGTACGGTGACTGACAGGCGAGGAGGCGGGGTTTCGATCGGGAACAAGGGCGTCGTCCGCTCGTCCATCGCGCTCGGACTGGTCGCCGCGCTGCTGGCGGCGTGCGGCTCGGCGGCGACCCCGGCGCCGTCGGCGCCGACGGGCCCGTCAGCCGCGCCGGCGGCATCGACAGCCCCGGCAGCATCGGCCGCCCCGGCAGCATCGGCCGCCCCGGCAGCATCGGCCGCGGCATCGGCCGGAACGTCGACCACCGGAAGCCAGTGGACCACCAGCAACCCGTTCAAAGCGGCGTTCATCTACGTCGGCGCTCCCAGCGACGCCGGCTGGACCCACGCCCACGAGGTCGGGCGCCTCGCGGTGCAGAGCGCGTTCGGCGGTCGTGTCGAGACCATGTACAAGCAGAACGTGCCGGAGGGTCCGCAGGCGAGCCAGGTCATCACCCAGCTGGTGAACCAGGGCGCGAACATCATCTTCGCCACTTCGTTCGGGTACCAGCCGTCGATGGTCGCGGCCGCCAAGCAGTACCCCAACGTACTGTTCGAGCAGGCCACGGGCACGGAGCTGGCCCCGAATCTCGCCGAGTACTTCGGTGCCGGCGAGAACGGTGACTACCTCTCCGGGATGGCGGCCGGGGCCGCGTCGGCCACCGGCAAGATCGGCTTCGTTGCCCCCTATCCGATCCCCGAGGTCATCCGCGAGATCGACGCGTTCACCATGGGCGCGCGCTCGATGAACCCGAAGGCCACGGTCCGGGTGGTGTGGACCAACACGTGGTTCGACCCGGCCAAGGAACGGCAGGCCGCCGAGAGCCTGGTCGCGGCGGGGGTCGACGTGCTGGGCGACGGCCAGGATAGCCCGACGACGGGTCAGGTGGCCGAGGCGAGCGGCCTGAAGTGGACCGGCTACGACTCGAACCAGGAATCGTTCGCGCCGAACGCCTGGCTGACGGCGACGACGTACAACTGGGGCCCCTACTACACCAAGGAAGTGACCGACGCCATGAACGGCACCTGGAAGAGTCACTTCTACTACGGCGGGCTCGCCGACGGCTTCGTCGTCATGGCGCCGTTCGGCAAGTCCGTGAGCGCCGCGACGCAGGCCGCCATCACCGCCAAGGAGGACGCGATCAAGGCCGGTACCTTCGATCCCTTCACCGGCCCGATCACCAAGCAGGATGGGACGGTCGGCATACCGGCCGGGACGACGCTTCCGGTCTACACGGCAACCGGGCTCAGCAAGTACTCGATCGATTGGTTCGTGCAGGGCGTCATCGGCAGCCCGAAGGGCTGACCCGGCATCCGGGACCCCGGGGCACTGCGCGAAGGAGTGGCGTTGGATAGCCGCGACGTCGAGCTGGGCGCCGCGTCCGCACGTGCCGCTACCGCCGGGGCTCCCCCGGCGGTAGCGGCGATCGGCGTGACCAAGCGCTTCACCGGCGGCGTGGTCGCCAACGATCGGATCTCGTTCGAGGCAAGGCGCGGCGAGGTGCACGCGCTCCTGGGCGAGAACGGCGCTGGCAAGACCACGCTCTGCAACATCCTGACGGGGCTGTACAGGCCGGACGAGGGTGAGGTCCTCGTCGACGGCCGGCCGGTCCGGCTGCACTCTCCGCGTGAAGCGCAGGTGGCCGGCATCTTCATGGTTCATCAGCACCTGAGCCTGGTCGACAGCCTCACGGTCGCGGAGAACGTCGTGCTGGGCTGGTCGCGGCATGGAGGCCTCGGCTTCTCGACCCGCCAGGTCGAGGCTGAGATCGCCGAGATCGCGTCGCGGTACCAGATGCACGTGGACCCGAGAGCCAGGGTCTGGCAGCTGTCGCTCGGCGAGCGCCAGCGCGTCGACATCCTCAAGGCGCTCTATCGAGGCGCCAGCATCCTGATCCTCGACGAGCCCACCACCGTCCTCGCTCCATCGGAAACTGACCAGCTGTTCTCCAGTGTCCGGGAGCTGGTCGCGGGCGGTGGGACGGTCATCTTCATCTCCCACAAGCTCCCGGAGGTCCTCGCGATCGCCGACCGCGTGACGATCCTGCGAAAGGGGCGCTCGATCACCACCGTCGACGTGGCCGAGACCGACGCCCGGCAACTGGCTCGACTGATGGTCGGGCACGAGATGTCGTTCGACGTGGTGCCCCGCGCCGCCGCCGCCGCCTCGCTGGCGGCGGCACCGGCGGCGGTCGTGGAGCTGGATCACGTCTGCGCGCAGGGCGACTTCGGCACCGAGGCGCTGAAGGAGGTCTCGCTGACCGTGCATGCCGGCGAGATCCTGGGGATCGCCGGAGTGGCCGGCAACGGCCAGCGAGAGCTGGCCGAGGTGGTGGCCGGGCTTCGGCCGTCCACCCGCGGGACGATCCGCTACGCCGGGAAGCGTGCCGCCACAGGCGATGCGCGGGAGGTCATCGACCGGGGCGTGGCCTACATTCCCGAGGATCGGATGGGGACCGGCGTGTCGCCGAAGCTCTCGGTGACCGAGAACCTGATCCTGAAGTCCTACCGACGCGGCAGCCCGCATGCCGGGCCAGTGCTCCTGACCAGGGAGGCCGAGGCGCAGGCGACACAGCTCATGGAACGCTTCGACATCCGCGCCCCCGGGCCCCGGACGCTCGTTCGCCAGCTGTCCGGCGGCAACGTGCAGAAGGTCGTGCTCGCCCGCGAGCTGTCGTCCCGGCCGCGCGCGGTCGTCGCGGCTTCGCCGACCCGCGGACTCGATGTCGGCGCCACGGAGTACGTCCGGCGCGTGCTGGTGGAGGCCGCCGGGCAGGGCGTCGGCATCCTGCTGATCAGCGAGGACCTCGACGAGATCGTGGAGCTGTCCGACCGGATCGCCGTCCTGTACGAGGGCAGGGTCGTTGGCGTGGTGGCTTCGTCCCAGGCCAACTACGAGCAGCTCGGCCTGATGATGGCGGGGGCGGCGTCATGATCGCGATCGAACGAAGCCTGGACACGCCGCGCTGGCAGCGGATCGCGCTGCCAGCCATCTCGCTCGTCATCGCCGCCATCATCGCCGGCATCGTGCTGGTGGCCTCGGGGCACGACCCTGTCGCGACGTACCGGCAGATCTACGCCGCATCGTTCACCTCGACCGGCGCCCTGACCGCCACGTTCGTCTACGCGACCCCCCTGCTGTTCACCGGGCTCGCCGTGGCGATCGCCTTTCGCATGCAGGTGTGGAACATCGGCGGCGAGGGGCAGCTCTACATGGGCGCCATCGGGGCCTCCGGCGTGGGCCTGGCGCTCGGCACATGGCCACGGCCGTTGCTCATCGTGATGATGATGCTCGGCGGCGTCGTGGCGGGCGCCTTCTGGGCGCTGATCCCGGGCCTGCTGCGGGCCTTCCTGCGCACCAACGAGATCCTGACCTCACTGATGCTCAACTACGTCGCCGGCCTGTTCATGTATTTCCTGATCTACGACAGCGATTCCTTCTGGCGCGACCTGACCTCGCCCACCGCGCTCGTGTTCCCGCAGGGCAAGAACCTCCTGCCGAACGCCAGCTGGCCAGGCATCGCCATCGGCTCGTTCTCGCTGCCGTTCGGGTTCGTGGCCGGGGTCGTGCTCGCGGTGCTGCTGCTTGCCCTGATCCGCTTCACCCGCTTCGGATTCGAGATGCGCGTGATGGGAGACTCGCCGTCGGCCGCCAGCTATGCGGGGATGCGGACCCGGCGCGCGATCGTCTCGGTGATGGCGCTGTCCGGCGCCTTCGCCGGGCTCGGCGGCGCAAGCCAGATCGGCGATTTCGGCCACGTCCTCGACCCGCGCGGGCTGCAGCAGGCCCAGTACGGATACACCGGGATCGTGGTCGCGGCGCTGGCGCTGTACAACCCGCTGGCCGTGGTGATCGTGTCGATCCTGATCGGCGCGCTGGCCAATGCCGGGTTCGCCCTGCAGGGTCCCTCGTTCCCGTCCGGCCTGGTCGGGACCATGGAGGGCATCATCCTGTTCAGCGTGCTAGGCGGCGAGTTCCTGGGACGCTACCGGATCCGGATCGGCCGGACGCTCCAGCGAGCGCCCGCCGTGGACGACGAGCCCGGTTCGCTTTCGGTCGAGAGGTAGCTCGATGGACTCGAATGTCGCGGTGGCGATCGCGGTCTCGGCGATCGCCTATGGCACGCCGCTCGTGTTCGCAGGGCTGGGCGAGCTGCTGACGGAACGCTCGGGCGTTCTGAACCTCGGGGTCGAGGGCATGATGTTGATGGGCGCCGTCACGGCCTTCTACACGTCGCAGGTGCTGCACGGACCCGGCTGGGCGGTCCTGGTCGTCGCGGTCATCGCCGCCGGCGGGGCCGGCGCGGCCATGGCACTGATCCACGCGTTCCTGTCGATCACCGTCCGGGTGAACCAGATCGTGTCGGGGCTGGCCCTGACCATCTTCGCCGGCGCAGCCGGGCTCTCCTCGTACGCCGGGCAGGTCTGGAACATCGGCGGACAGCACGGCATCCACCAGCTGAACAGGATGGATCTCCTGGGGCTCTCCGGATTGCCGGTGGTGGGTCCGATCCTGTTCGACCAGGACGCGTTCGTCTACCTCTCCTGGGGGCTGGCCGTGCTGGTCGCGTACTACCTGTACCGGACGCGGGTCGGCCTGTACCTGCGCGCGGTCGGCGAGTCGCCCCGTTCCGCGGACGCGATGGGGATCAACGTGACCGCCTACCGGTACGTGCACACCGTCGTCGGTGGAGCCCTGGCCGGCCTCGGTGGGGCCTACTTCACGCTCGCGATCGCCCCCATCTGGACGGACGGCCTCACGGCCGGAGCGGGATGGATCGCCATCGCGCTGGTGATCTTCGCGTTCTGGCGGCCCGACCTGCTCGTGGTGGGCGCCTACCTGTTCGGTGCGCTGTCCAGCCTCGGGTTCACCCTGCAGGCGAACGGCGTGCAGCTCCCGTCGGAGTTCTTCTCGTCGCTTCCGTACATCATGACCGTGGTGGTGCTCGCCGCGGCATCCACGACCCTGGCGAGACGCCGTATCGGTACGCCCGCCGCCCTCGGGGTCCCATACGTCCGCGAGGAGTCTTGAGCGCGGCGCGTCCCGCCGGAACCGACCGGGCAGGTGGCATGACCCGCTGCCCAACGCCGAGCCCTGCAGCGCGCGGCCCGGCCCGAGGGCTGACGCTCAGGCCGGCTGCACCTCGAGGGGCACCACCTCGAAGGCGACCGTGTCGATGAGACCCAGGTCGGTGATCCTCAGTTCGGGGATCACCGAGAGGGCGAGGAAGGACATCGCCATCACGGGCGCCGGCAGCGTCGCGCCCAGTTCGCCGCGGGCCGCCTCCTCGAGTGCCTCGACGGCGGCCGCGACCTGCTCGGCCGGCAGGTCGGCCAGGAGCCCGCCGATGGGACACGGGATCTCGGCGATCACGCGGCCACCGACGACCGCCACCTGGCCCCCGCCGATCTCCGCCAGCCGGTTCGCGGCCACGGCCATGTCCGCGTCGTCCACCCCCACGACGATCAGGTTATGGGCGTCGTGTGCGTTGGTGGAGGCCAGGGCCCCGCACTGGAGCCCGAAACCCGTGACGAATCCGACGCCCGTGCGCCCGGTTCCCCGATGCCGTTCGATGACCGCGACCTTGGCGAGATCTCGAGCGGGATCGGCGGCCGCCACGGGCCCGGTCCGCGGCGACTCGAAGACCATGCTCCGCGTGACCACGGTGCCCGGCTCCACGCCGATCACGCGCACGGGTCCTCGCGCCTCGACGCGGAAGTGCTCCGGCCCCAGCACCGGGATGTGCACGCTCCCGCGCATCCAGTCCGGCACCGAGGCCTTCGGTACGGGCAGCGCCACGCCGTCCGCGGCAACGAGCCGGCCGCGCTTCCAGACCCTGACCGGACGGAAGCGCTCCAGGTCCTCCACGGCCACGATGTCGGCGAGGTAGCCGGGGGCGAGGGCTCCGTGCTCCCACAGCCGGTGCCAGCGGGCCGCGTTCAGGGTCGCCATGATCACCGCGTCGGCGGGCGGACAGCCCAGGGCCACGGACTTGCGAACCGCGTCGTTCATGTGGCCGGCCTGGAGCAGATGGTGAGGTTCGCGGTCGTCGGTGCACAGCATGCAGTTCGCCGGCCCGTACTCGATCACGAGCGGGATCAGCGCCGCGACGTCCCGGGTGGCCGAGCCCTCGCGGATCATGATCTGCATCCCCAGGCGGCGCTTCTCCAGCGCCTCCTCGCAGGTGGTGCATTCGTGGTCGCTCCCCACGCCCGCGGCGAGGTACGCGTTGAGCTGGAGGCCGGACAGGCGCGGCGCGTGGCCGTCGACGTGGCCGCCGGCCGCACGGGTCTCCTCGATCTTGTCGAGCACCGCGGGATCGCCGCGCACCACCCCGGGGTAATCCATCAGCTCGGCGAGGCCCAGGGCCCGCGGCTCGTCGGCCAGGAAGCGCGCGATGTCCGCGGCGGTGACCGTGGAGGCGCTCGACTCGAACGGACTCGCCGGCACGCACGACGAAGCCATCACGTAGTAGTCGAGCGGCATCGCGTCGGCGGAGGCCAGCAGCGCCCGCACCCCGTCCAGCCCGAAGACGTTCGCGATCTCGTGGGGGTCGAGCACTACCGTCGTGGTGCCCCACGGCAGCACGGCGCGGGCGAACTCGTCGACCATGAGCTTGGTCGACTCGAGGTGCATGTGCGCGTCGATGAACCCCGGCAGCAGGATGAGCCCGGAGACATCCACCTCCTGGCGCCCCGCGTAGCGGCCGAGCCCCGCCACGTGGTCGCCGGCGATCGCGAGGTCCGCCTCCAGCAGTTCGCCCGTGAAGACCGAGAAGACGTGGCCGCCCTTCAGCACGAGGTCGGCCGGCTCGTCCCCGCGAGCCACCGCGATGCGACGGGCGAGCTCGGCCGTCACGTCTTCTGGAGGTATTCGAACACAGGACGCGGGCCGGGCACGTCGGGCACCGGGGGCGGACCGGCGGTGTCGCGCGGCGGCACGAGCCCGCAGAGGTCGTCCGGGGACACCGGGACCCGGTTCAGCTCCCTGCCGGTCGCATCGCGCAGCGCGGCCACGATGGCGGCGGTAGCGACGATGGTGGCGCCTTCGCCGACGCCCTTCGCTCCGAACGGCACGCCCGGCTCGGGCTCCTCCACCACGTCGGACACCACCGGTGGCATGTCGAGGAAGGTGGGCAGCAGGTAGTCGGTAAAGGAGGCGTTCTCGATCCGCCCCTCGCGGAGGCGCACCTCCTCGAACAGCGCCAGCCCCAGGCCCTGCGCGGAGCCGCCCTCGATCTGCCCCTCGACGCCGCGCGGGTTCATCGCGCGTCCCACGTCCTGCACCGCGGCCAGCTGCACCACCCGTGCCAGGCCGAGCTCGTCGTCCACCTCCACCACCGCCCGCTGGGCACCGAAGGCGAACATGACATGCGGGTCTCCCTGGCCGCGCTCGTCGAGCGGGGTCGTCTGCCGGTGCCGGAAGACTTCCCTCGCCTCCAGCGGCGGATCCAGGAACTCGGCGATCTCGCCGAGCGGAGCCTCGCCGGCAAACACGCGACCCTCCGCCAGCCGGAGCGGTACCTCGGGAAGCGAGCCCTTCCCGGCCGCGCGGGCCGCCACGCGGTCGAAGAGACGCCCGCGGAGCGTGGCGCACGCGGCGGCCACCGCGCCGCCGGCCATGACGGTCTGGCGCGACGCCGAGGTGGAGCCGGCCGACCCGATCTGGGTGTCGGGCTGCCGGGCGACCACGTCGTCCACCCCGAGCTCGGTGCGGACGATCTGCGCCAGGACCGTGTGCAGCCCCTGCCCGACCTCGACGGCGGCAGTGTGGATCGTGGCCAGCGGTCCCCGGGCCCCGCGCTCGAGGCGCACCTCCGCCTCGCACGAGTCGTCGAACCCGTCGCTGTAGGCGATGTTCTTGTAGCCGAGCGCGAACCCCACGCCGCGCCGCACGTGCTCACCACGGCCGACGTTCCCGGCACCTCCGGGCAACGTCACCGGGTCCCGGTCGTCCG
Organism: Chloroflexota bacterium; assembly: GCA_021786265.1. The sequence continues at coordinate 15,376 of JAJYNP010000144.1, read as the reverse complement.
GCGGCACGTCCGGTGGCATGGGGAGCGCCGCGCACCGCTCGATCACCTGGAGGGCAGGCGCCGAACCGTGGATGACCTGCCCGGTGGGGAGCACCGACCCGGTGTGCAGCGCGTTCTTCGCGCGCAGCTCCACGGGGTCCATGCCCAGGGCGGCCGCCAGCCTGTCCATCTGGCCCTCGTGGGCGAAGCACACCTGGACCGCCCCGAACCCTCGCATGGCGCCGGCCGGCGGGTTGTTGGTGTACACGGCCGTCCCGTCGATCAGCGCGTTGGGCACCTCGTACGGGCCGGCGGCGAAGGTGGATGCGTTGAGGATCACGGCCGGGGACGACGACGTGTAGGCGCCGGCGTCGATGACCAGACGCACATGGGCGCTCACCAGTGTGCCGTCGCGGCGGGCGCCCGTGCGGGCCCAGATCCGCGCGGGGTGGCGGTGCACGTGGCCGTAGAAGGACTCCTCGCGGCCGTAGGACATCTTCACCGGGCGGCCCGTGGCGAGCGCCAGCAGGCTCGCGTGGATCTGCATGTGCACGTCCTCGCGGGACCCGAACGCTCCGCCCACGCCGGCGCAGTAGAGGCGGACCTTCTCCTCCGGGAGGCCGAGACACGGAGCGACCTGGGCGCGATCGACGTGGAGCCACTGGGTGGAGACGTACAGGTCGATGCCGCCGTCGCCGGCCGGGATCGCGAGCCCGGCCTCCGGCCCCAGCGGCGCCTGGTCCTGCATGCCCACCTCGTAGTAACCCTCGACCCAGACGTCGGCCCGGGCGTCCGGGTCGCCATGCACGATGTGGACGTGCCGCAGGACGTTGCCCAGATCGCTCACCTTCGGGGCGTCCGGCTGCAGCGCCGCCTCCATGTCGGTGACCGCGGGCAGCGGCTCGTAGGCCACCCGGACCGCCGCGGCCGCGAGCCGGGCATGCTCAGGATGGTCGGCCGCCACCACGGCCACCGGCTCGCCGGCATACCGGACGACGTCCCACGCCAGGACCGGCTGGTCGGCGTACTCCAGCCCGTAGGTGCGCTTTGCCGGGAGGTCCCCCGCGGTCAGCACGCTGCGCACGCCCGGCATCGCCAGGGCCGCCGACGTGTCGATCGAACGGATCCGCGCGCTGGGGTGGGGGCTCCGGACGGTGGCCCCGAAGAGCATCCCCTCCATCCACAGGTCGCTGCCGTAGACGAAGGATCCCAGCACCTTGGGAACACCGTCGATACGAGGCGCCGATGTGCCGACACGACTCCTGGCCCGCCGGGCCAGGTCCGCTCCGCGGGTTGCGGCCTGCATCGTCATCGGCCTCCTTCGACCCGCCCGTCGATGCGACGGGCCACCCGGTGGGCGTCCGCCGCCAGCGCCGCCTCGTCGGCGGTCACGAGGGTCCCGTCCCGCACCACGAACCTGCCTTCCACCAGGAGATGCCGGACCCGCTGCGGCCAGGCCAGGACCAGGCCGGCCACGGGATCGGCCTCCGCCCCGGCGCCTGCCAGACCGGTCACGTCGAACAGCGCCACGTCGGCCCGCTTGCCAGGTTCCAGCGAGCCCAGCTCGTCACGACCGAGGCAGGCCGCGCCACCACGGGTGCCGAGCCGCAGCGCCTCGCGCGCGCTCATCGCCGCGGGGCCGCCACGGCCGCGTGCCACCAGCAGGGCCTGGCGAACCTCGCCGAGCAGGTGGCCGCCGTCGTTCGATGCGGACCCGTCGACCCCGAGCCCCACCACCACGCCGGCGTCCAGGAGATCGCGAACGGGCGCCACGCCGGAACCGAGCCGCAGGTTGGAGGTGGGGCAGTGCGCGATGGCGGTGCCGGTCGCGGCCAGCGTGACGATGTCTTCCCCCGAGAGGTGCACGGCGTGGGCGAGCCACACGTCGCCCCCGAGGAAGCCGAGTCGCTCGAGCAGCTCGATCGGGCGGCACCGGAAGCGCTCCCGGCAGAACGCCTCTTCGTCCGCCGTCTCCGCGATGTGGGTGTGGAGCCGCACCCCGAGCCGGCGGGCCAGCATGGCCGACTCCTGCATCAGCCGTTCGCTGGCCGAGAAGGGCGAGCACGGCGCGATCGCGACGCGAAGCATGGCGCCCGGCGACGGGTCGTGGAACCGCTCCACCGTTCGCGCGGTCTCGTCGAGGACGGCGTCGATGTCCTGCACCACCCCGTCCGGGGGGAGACCGCCCTCCGACGCCCCCAGGTCCATCGAACCGCGGCACGGATGGAACCGCAGGCCCAGCGAGGCGGCGGCCTCGATCTCGGCACCGAGGAGGTCGCCGGTGCCGGCCGGGAAGACGTAATGGTGGTCGGTGGACGTCGAGCAGCCCGAGAGCGCGAGCTCGGCGAGCCCGGCCGCGGCCCCTGCCCGTACCCACTCGGCGTCGACCCCGGCCCACACCGGATAGAGCTCGGTGAGCCAGCCGAACAGGCCATGCTGCTGGGCGCGCGCCCTGGTGAGCGTCTGGTACAGGTGGTGATGGGTGTTCACCAGGCCGGGGATCGCCACGCATCCCCGGCCGTCGAGCGTGTCGGCGCCCGCGCGGGCTTCTGCCGGCGGGAGGCCCGCACCGACCCAGCGGATCACGCCGTCCTCGAGCAGGATCGACCCCCCGGGCAGCTCGGTGCCGGCGTCGTCCATGGTGACGACGGCTTCGCAGCCGGAGACGAGGAGCCTGCTCATGCGGCCCCGTCCCGCATCCGGCCGGCCGCCAGGCGCACCGCGTCGAGGATCTTCTGGTAGCCGGTGCACCGGCACAGGTTCCCCGACAAGGCCTCCCGGATGACCTCGTCGGGCGGTTCGGGATCCCGGCGCAGCAGGTCGCTCGCCGTCACCACCAGGCCGGGCGTGCAGAACCCGCACTGCACCGCACCGGCGTCCAGGAAGGCCTGCTGCACCGGATGCAGCAGGCCTTCGCCGGCCAGCGACTCCACGGTCTCCACGCGCCGGCCCTCGGCCTGCGCCGCGAGGACCAGGCAGGAGCAGACCACCTCGCCGTCGAGCCACACGGAGCAGGAGCCGCACTCCCCCTGCTCGCAGGCGTTCTTCGATCCCCACAGGCCCAGGTCGTTGCGGAGCATCGACAGCAGGCTGGTACCAGGCCACACGTCGGCCTCGCGCCACTCGCCGTTCAGGTTCAGCCGCACCAGCATATCGTTGCCCCTTCCTCCCTGCGCCTCGGCCCGCGACGCCTCAGCCCGCCACGGCGCGACGATCCGCCAGCGCCCACGTCAGCGCCCGCCGTGCGAGCACGGCGCAGGCGTGGCGCCGGTATGCGGCCGTCCCCCGGACATCGTCGATGGGGCGCGCGGCGGCGGCCGTCAGCTCACCGAAGCGCGCGACCGCGTTCTCCGGAACGGTTGCCCTCGGGTTGGCCCAGGCGCCGGTTTCCTCGAGCACGCCGGCCCCGAACGCCTCGGCCTCAGGGGCCCGAAGGATCGTCGGGCCGACGGACCCGAGGGCCACCCGCAGACTGCGCGGCCGCTCGTCGACCTGGAGGCAGATCCCGGCGATCGAGATCACCATCGCGCTGCGGGTACCGATCTTGGAGAACGACCCGGGACCACGCGGAACGTTCCACTCGACCCCCACGATCAGTTCGTCGGAGGCGAGCGCGTTGCGCTTCGGCCCGACCAGGAAGTCGCGCCAGGAGAGCCGGCGGGATCCGGCGGACGAGGCAAGCACCACCTCGGCGTCGTAGACGGCGAGCACCGGGAGCGCGTCACCGGCCGGCGAGGCCGTGCCAAGGTTTCCCCCCACCGTGCCCCGGTTGCGGATCTGCGGCGATCCCACCGTGCGGGCGGCCTGCACGAGCGCCACCTGGTCGGGCAGCTCGCGCATGATCCGGGCGTAGGGAACGCCGGCCCCGAGGAACACCGTGGTCCCGTCCCTGCGGATCGCCTGCAGCTCGGCCAGGCGCGAGACGTCCAGGATGGCCTCCGGACGGCGCCGGCCGAAGTTGAGTTCCACCATCACGTCGGTGCCGCCGGCGATCGGGAGCGCCTCGGGATGCGCGGCCCGAACCTCAAGTGCCTCGGCAAGCGACGCCGGCCGGAAGACCTCCATGCTCAGAACCTCCCTCCCGCGAACGCCTCGATCGTCGCGGGCACGTCCCCGAGCGGGTCCTGGCCCACCCCCGACGCCTGCATGATGTGGGGCTGCTGGTCGGGATACTGGGTGAGCAGCGCCCGCGCCCGGTCCAGCGCCCTCGAGCGGTCCTGGTCGAGCGAACACACCGCCACCGACGTTCCCCTCGCCTTCACGCTCAGGGCATCGCCTGACGCACGGACACCATCCGCTTCATTCCGCCCGCCGTGCCAGCCGCGGCACGGCCGCCCGCGCGGCGGCCGAGTCCCGCATGGGGAGGCGCGTCCGGCGCACCCCATCGAACGCGTACAGCGCGCCGGCCACGGCAGAGGCGGTCGGCACCAGGGCCACCTCACCGACGCCCTTTGCACCGTAGGGTCCCTCGGGCGAGGGCACCTCGATGAAGATGCACTCCACCGGCGGCATGCCGGACGCGGGGATGATCCCGAGCGACTTCAGCGTGTTGGTGGTGGGGACGCCGTCCTGGACAGCGAACTCCTCGGTCAGGGCGTGACCCAGGCCCATGTGCACGCCACCCTCGATCTGGCCCTCCAGCAGCGTGGGGTTGATGGCCCTGCCGACATCGTGTGCGGCGATGACCTTCGCCAGGCGACCCTCGTCGTCCAGCACCACCACCTGCGTGGCCCAGGCATAGGCGAAGTGCGTCACCGGCTCCGCGACGCCCGGATCGTCCGGCGAGGTGGTCCAGTCGACCTTGAACTCGCCGTAGAACTCGCGGCCGGCAAGCGACGAGATCGGGCCGCCACCTAGCGCCGTGCGCAGCTTCGTTGCCGCGTCGATGACCGCGCGACCCCCGAGCATCGTGGCACGCGAGGCCGTGGTCTGGCCCGTGTCCAGCTCGTGTGCGGTGTCGACACGGACCCGAATGCGGTCGGCGGGAAGTCCGAGTTCCTCGCAGGCGATCTGCGCCAGCACGGTATCGACCCCCTGCCCCATCTCGGTCCAGGAGTGGTACAGGGTGACGGTGCCGTCGGCCTCGGGCCGCAGGACGGCCCGCCCGTACTCCGTCATGCCGTTGCCAACCCCCGAGTTCTTGGCCGCGCAGGCGATGCCCGCGTACCGGGCGCCCCGGAACGCGTCCCGCACGGCGAGCAGCGTCTGCTTCAGGCCGACTCCGGGCCCCAGCTTCTGCCCGGTGCCGAACCGGTCGCCGACGTCCACGGCGTTGCGCCAGCGGATCTCCCATCCGTCGATGCCGACGCGCTCGGCCAGCCGGTCGAGCATCCCCTCCAGGGCGAAGTTCGCCTGGTTCGCCCCGAACCCGCGCATCGCCCCGCACGGCGGGTTGTTCGTGTAGACGGCGCGCGCCTCGACGTCGACGTTGGGGACCTTGTACGCGCCGCAGGCGTGGCCGGCAGCACGTTCGAGGACCTTGGCGCCGACGCTCGCGTACGCTCCGGTGTCGCCCACCATGCGTGCCCGCACCGCGACGAGGTGTCCGTCCTCGTCACACCCGACCGTGTACTCCATCACGATGGGGTGACGCTTCACGTGGAAGCGCAGGCTCTCCGCGCGGCTGAGGGTGATGCGCACCGGGCGTCCCGTGGCCCGGGCGAGCAGCGCCGCGTGGCCCTGGACGTTCAGGTCCTCCTTCGCGCCGAACGCCCCGCCGCTGGCGACCAGCGTCACGCGGACCCGCTCCTCGGGCTCCCCGAGGAGCGAGGCGATCTGCCGCCGGTCCTCCCAGATGCCCTGCCCCTGCGAGTACACCTGCAGGGTCCCGTCGTCCTGGGGCACCGCCAGCGAGGACTCCGGCTCCAGGAACGCGTGCTCGATGAACTGGGTGCGGAACGTCTCGGTGAGGACGTGCGCGGCCGAGGCGAGTGCGCCGTCGACGTCTCCCCGCCGTACCTGCGACACCGACAGCACGTTACCCCCGGGCTGCAGCACGGGAGCGCCGGCTTCCAGTGCCGCGAACGGGTCTGTGACCGGCGGGAGCACCTCGTAGTCGACATCGATCAGCCTCGCGGCCTCCCGCGCCGCGTACCGTGTCTCGGCGGCGACCACTGCCAGCACGTCGCCCACGTAGCTGGTGGTCTCGCCCTCGGCGACGAACTGCCGCCAGTCCAGGGTGATCAGCCCCTGAATGCGCTCCCCGGGGACGTCTTGCGCGGTCGCCACCGTGACCACGCCGGGATAGGCCAGCGCCTTCGACACGTCGACGCGCAGCACCCGCGCCCGGGGGTGGTCGGAGAACCGGACCGCCCCATGGAGCATGCCGGTTGCGGCCAGGTCGTTGACGTAGGACTTGTCGCCGAGCGCCAGCTCCCGGCCGCGCAGGCGCGCCGAGCGGGACCCCACCCGGCCGCTGGTGTCGATGGCGGGGATCGGCTCGCCGCGACGTGCCGCGGCGGCGACGTGCACCGCGTCGATGATCTTCACATAGCCGGTGCAGCGACAGAGGTTGCCGGCGAGTGCGTGCGCGACCTCGGCGCGCGACGGGTCGGGGTTCCGGCGCAGCAGGGCCTCCGACTTCATCACGATGCCGGGCGAGCAGAACCCGCACTGTGACGCGCCCGAGACGACGAACGCGTCGGCCCACCGCTCGCGATCGTCCGCGGAGAGTCCCTCCTGGGTGAGGATGCTCCGCCCCGCCACCCGCGTGGCGAGCTGGGCGCAGGACACCACTGCCCGGTCGTCCATCATCACGGTGCACGCGCCGCAGGACCCCTCGGGAGCGCAGCCATCCTTGACGGACGTGATCCCGCACGCCTCCCGCAGCAGCTCGAGCATGGTCATATCAGGCCGAACGTCAAGCCCCACCGGCTTCCCGTTCAGCGTGAAGTCAACGTGCATGAGGCCGCCCCCCGGCTGTCGCTCGATCTCTGCCACGTCACCCACCACGTCCTTCCGATCAACCGCCGTGCAGGCGCGCCAGCTCCGGTCACGGGACATCGGCCGGTGAGAGCAGGCCTGCGAGCCATCCGCGGTCCCGCCTCAGTGCATGTCGATCCGGCCGTTGCGCCTCACGGGACGATCCGGGTGCCGGTCTCGCCGCCCAGCGCGCGTTCGATGTTCTCGGGGCTGGTGATCAACGCCTCCTTGCCGCCCGCCTCGAGGTACCAGATGATCGCCTGGATCTTGGGCCCCATGGAGCCCTTGTGGAAATGGCCCTGCGCGAGGTATTCCCTGGCCTGCGCCAGCGTGAGCGAGTCCAGCAACTGCTGGTCCGGCTTGCCGAAATTCAGCGCGACCTTCTCGACCGCCGTCGTGATCAGGAACAGGTCGGCATGAAGGTCGCGTGCGAGCCTCGATGCAGCATAGTCCTTGTCGATCACCGCTTCGACGCCCGTGAGCTGGCCATCCTGCTCGATCACCGGTATCCCGCCGCCGCCCGCCGACACCACCGTGAATCCGGCGTCGATGAGCGCCATGATCGCGTCGAACTCGACGATCTTCAGCGGGAGCGGCGACGGCACGACTCGCCGCCAGCCGCGCCCGGCATCCTCGACCACGCGCCAGCCCTCGTCCCGTTGATGGGCCAGGGCGGTGTCCCGGTCCATGAACGTGCCGATGGGCTTGCTCGGCTTCTGGAACGCGGGGTCGTCCTTGTCCACCAGCGTCTGGGTGATGATGGTGGCGGCCTGCTTCGCGATGCCCCGGCGCCTGAACTCGTTCCGCAGCGCGCGCTGGAACATGTAGCCAATCGCGCCCTGCGTGTCCGCCCCGCAGGCATCGAGCGGCACGGGATGCAGCTCTCCGCGTGAGAGTTCGGAGCGGCGCAGGATGAACCCGACCTGCGGTCCGTTCCCGTGCGTCAACAGCACGTCCCAGCCGCGTTCGATCATGCTCGCCACATGTTTGCTGGACTCGGCAGCGGCGGCATACTGATCGGGGACCGACTGGTGCTGTGAATCCCTGATGAGAGAGTTGCCGCCGACGGCGACAACCGCGATCTTGCTCATACCGTCCCTCGACGCAATGGTTGCGGCGAACGGCCGCGTTCTGCCAGCGAGCGTCACACCGCGGTCACCGCATGGTGAGCGCCATCACCGCCTTCTGGACGTGCAGCCGGTTCTCGGCCTCGTCGTAGACCACCGAGTGTGGGCCGTCGATCACCTCGTCGGCCACCTCGACGTTCCGGTCGGCCGGCAGCGGGTGCATGAAGATCGCGTCGGCCGAGGCGGTCGCCATGCGCCGCCCGTCGGTGATCCAGTCGGTGTACCGGCCTGAGATCGCCGCGCCCTCGGCGTCGTCCTTCGCGACCAGCAGCGGCCCCCAGCTCTTGGCGTAGACCACGTCGGAGCCGCGGATCCCCGCGTCGAAGTCGTCCATGAGCTCCAGGCTGCCGCCCGAGCGCCGCGCGTTCTCGGCCGCCTGGTCCACGAGCTCGGGCACGAGCTTGAATTCCGGCGGGTGGACCAGCCGGACGTTCATCCCGAACCGGGTGGCGAGCAGGGTCAGGTCGATCGGGACGCTCATCGGCTTCTGGTAGCTGGACGCGTACGCCCAGCTCACCGTGAGCGTCCGGCCGCGCGGATCCCCGAACTTCTCGTAGATCGTGAAGAGGTCGGCGAGAACCTGAAACGGGTGGAAGAGCTCGCACTGCATGTTGAGGACGGGTACCCGGCTCGCGGCGGCCACGTCGTTGATGTACTTGTTGCCCAACCCCCAGTCCACGTTCCGGATCGCGATCCCGTCGTTGTAGCGGCCCAGGATCTCGCCGATCTCCTTGGCCGTGTCGCCGTGGGCGATCTGCGTGGTGCGGCTCTCGATGAACTGGGCGTGCCCGCCCAGCTGCGCCATGCCGGCCTCGAACGAGGCCCGGGTGCGGGTGCTCGAGAAGAAGAAGAGCATCGCGAGGACCCGGTCGCGCAGGTACGGGTGCGGCCGTCCGAGCGCGCGGTCGCGCTTCAGCTCGGCTGCCACCTCGAGGACGGTCTCGAGCTCCTCCTTCGTCCAGTCCTGGGTGCCGATCAGGTCGCGGCCGCGAAGGTTCGTCTGCATCGAACGCCTCCTCGCCTCGCGTGCCGGCTACTCGGCCGCGCCGAGGATGAGCGCCAGGAGCCCCATCTTGAGCGCGACGCCGTTGAAGGCCTCCGCCCAGTAGCGCTGGTGGCGGGTCTGGTCGACGTCGGGCAGAAGCTCGTCCATGCGCGGCAGGGAGTGCAGGATGATCGAGCTGCGCTTGGCCTTTTCGCGCAGCAACTCGCGCGTGACGCAGTATTCCGGCGGCGTGAGCCCCACCTTGTCGCCCCGCTCCTGGCGCGAGGCGGTGTAGTCGGCCTGGACGACCGGCTCCATGTAGATGATGTCGGCGTCCTGGATCACGTCCCGCACGTCGCCGGCCTCGACGTAGTCCACGTTCAGCAGGTCGATCTCGGCCTTGAACTCGGGCAGCAGGCTCATGTCGGGCGGGCCGATCACGATCGCCCTCGCATCGAACTGGCTGAGCGCGTACAGGATCGAGTGCATCGTCCGCATGCGCATGTCGCCGACCAGCAGGTAGGTCAGGCCGTCGAGCGTGCCCTTCTCGAGGAGGATCGTGTAGAGGTCGGTGAGGACCTGGGTGGGATGCTCACCCCAGCCGTCGCCGCAGTTGATGACCGGCACCGACGCCCACTTCGCGGCCTCCGCCGGCGCGCCCTGCTGGAAGTGGCGGATCGCGATGACGTCCGCGTAGTACTCCAGCATGTGGAAGGTGTCCTTGATCGACTCCTGGTAGAAGTCGCCGGCCCGGGTCATCTTCGAGTCGGAGAAGCCCAGCACGCTGCCGCCGAGCCGAAGCATGGCGGCCTCGTGCGACAGCCGCGTGCGGGTGCTCGGCTGGTAGAACGCGGTCAGCATCGTCTTGTTCTTCAGCAGGTCGGTGTTCCGCCGATCCCGCGCGAACGGGCGCAGGTCGTTGGCGACCTGGAAGACGCGAAAGAACTCGTCGCGACTGAAGTCCTTGAGCGACAGGATGTCACGACCGATGAAGCTCCGCACGATCTGCCACCTCTCTCTGAATGCGCCTGATGCACCACAGGTTCAAGACCCTGGATTTCCCGCCGACCAGCGGACAGACCGCTGGGGACGGCCTCGCTCACGGCAGGATTACCAGGGCGACATGGTTCGCTCGAGGATTCTTCGCATGCGCAATTGGCCGATGACTCCTGTGACTACCGCGGCACCGCGAGCTCCTGGGGAGGCGCGGCACTTTCGGCGGCCGCACTCTCGGGGGCTTGAGGCAGCGCCTGGCTGACTCGACGAATGACATGGAAACGGAAATGGCCGGGACGGAAGTAACTGATCGAGAAGTCGACGATGCGCCCACTCGCCGTGTACAGCTGAGCCACGAATCGCAGCAGCGGGTCTCCGACCCGCAGATGCAGCCGGTGCGCCAGCTCGGCATCGGCCGCCTCCGCGCTGAGTTCGGTGTACGAGTGCCTGAGCGGAGGGTTGCCCCGCCGCAGCAGGAAGTCGAATACCGAACCGTGGAAATCGTCCCCGAGATCGTCACGGCCGATGAACTCGGTGGGAACCACGTCGACAAGGAAGGCGATCGGCTGATCGCCCGACATCATCACGCGTTCGACGGCGAGCACCTGGGTCGCTGCGGACGCCTGCAGCGACTCCGCTTCGTCCGGCTCGGCCACTCGCTCCTGGATGCTGCATTCGCCCATGTGAATCTCGACGCCGGTCCGCTGGGCAAGTGTCTCGATGCTCTCAAGCTCCTCCAGTCCCGATTCCACCAGCAGGCGATCAGGGCTCACGAAGGTGCCGATGCCATGGCGACGGATGATCAGCCCGCCATGCTCCAGCTGTGAGAGAGCCTCACGCAGCGTCGCCCGACTGACGCCGAGGCGCTGGCTCAGGGCGGATTCCGACGGCAGCAGCCCATCCTCGCTGGCCAGCGCACCCGACTGGATCCCCTCGACGACTTCCTGCGCCGCCTGCCGGGCCAGGGTCACATTACGGCGAACCATCGACCTGCCTCGCCTGTCGTTCTCCCACGTCCCGGAGCGCCCGGGCCAGCCGCCCCGGGGCCTGCCACCCGCACCGGGGCGGATCGTCGGACTGCCGGGCGACCACCCCAGGTGTCAGACGCTAGTCATCTGACATCTGCCCGATCCCATTTTGTCACACAGAACACTGCCGCGTGACAAGGGCCATTTGGCCTGTAGCGCAGGCGCACCGGTGGGGCACCGAGCCACCGTCGTGCCCTGCGGCCCGGGGTCCGACGTGGCCCACCGGGACATGGCCGCCGCGCTCGCCGCGCTCGCCGCGCTCGCCGCGCTCGCCGCGCTCGCCGCGCTCGCCGCGCTCGCCGCGCACATGGGATGGTCGGCCACCGCGCCCTGGTCCGTCAAGCACGCCGTGCCTGGTCTGTGAACGCCGTGCCTGGTCGGGGAGGTCGAGTGCGCGCGGTGGAGCGCGATGGCGCTCAGACCCACCCCGACGGTTCTCGATGGACCGGGTTGACAGCAGGCACGCGGCTCACCAGCATGGATCAACTCCCAAAACACGCCGAACGGCACTTGAACAATGGCGTCGCACTATGCAAGAAACCGCGATCAGAGGTGATGTCGGATGACTAGCGTCTGACGCCTGGAAAGACAGCGCAGTGGTCCAACGGCTCGCAGCGGCACAGGTTCCAGGTCGCGACTCCAGCGATGTGTCTCAGGACGCCCGCGCGACGAGCGGAAGGCCCCGAGGTGTCGTGAGGGGCCGAGGCGCAAGAATGCCCTCCCGGAGCGATGCGTCCCATCCAACGGGGAGTCCGGCATGAGCGGACGTGAACGCGACGAGTCGCCGGGGCAGCCAGCGGCCGGCGGCGGCGTGGACCTCGGTCGGTTCCTGCTCACCTGGTTCGCGATCCCCTCCGCTCTCGTCATCGCCCTCCTGCTCGGGGCGGTCATGATGCTGGCGCTCGGCGCCAACCCCCTCGTGGGTTACCAGGCGCTGCTGACGGGAGCCTTCGGCGGGAGCTACGCGCTCGGCAGCACCGCGGTACAGGCCGTGCCGCTGCTGCTCGTCGGGGTCGGGATCTGCATTGCGTTCCGAGCCAACGTCTTCAACATCGGCGGCGAGGGCCAGATCGCGATGGGTGGACTGGCGGGCGCAGCGACCGCGCTCGCGCTCCCCAACCTGCCCAGCCCCGTGCTCATCCCGCTCGTGCTGCTGGCCGGGGCGGCGGGCGGCGCGGCCTGGGGCGCGATCCCCGGTGTGTTCAAGGCGCAGTACAACGTCAACGAGATCCTGAGCACCATCATGTTGAACCTCGTGGCGGTGCAGGTCATGAACTACCTGCTCGCCGGCCCCATGGTGGACCATTCGCAGTTCTCGGTCGGCGGCCTGATCCCGGAGACCCGCCTCCTCTCCCCCAACTCCTGGCTGCCCATCCTGGTGGCCGGCACGCAGCTCCACCTGGGCGTCCCGATCGCCGTGCTGGTCGCGATCGGCGCGTACTTCCTGCTGTGGCGCACCAGTTTCGGGTTCCAGGTCCGCAGCGTGGGGCTCTCGCGCGACGCGTCCGCCTACGCGGGCATGCCGGTCAAGCGAACGATCGTCGCGGCGATGACCCTGAGCGGGGCGATGTGCGGTCTGGCCGGGGCGATCCTGGTCTTCGGCAGCATCTCCCACCGGATGGTGACGGACGGCAGCCTCACCGGGTTCACCGGCTCCGCCGGGTTCAATGGCATCGTGGTCGCGCTCTTCGGCGGCCTGAACCCACTCTGGACCATCGTCTCGGCGTTCTTCTTCGGGGGTCTCATCGTGGGCGGCTCGTCGCTGCAGGTCGCGACCGGGGTGCCGTCCGACCTCGTGACCGCGCTGAGCGGGATCGTGGTGGTGCTGGTCGTCTCGCTCGAGTACCTCCGCCGCCGCGCTCGCGCCCAGTCCGTCGCGCTGGCGGCAAACCGGACCGGGAACCCGCCGGGCATGCCCCGCCTGGATCCGCCGCTGGCCGCCGTGGGCGGGGACAACCGATGAACCACTTCCTCACGGTCGCGGTGCTCACCACCACCGTCGCCTCCGGTGTCGCCCTGGCCACTCCGTTCCTGCTGGCCGCGCTCGGCGAGACCATCGGCCAGCGAAGCGGGGTGATCAACCTGGGGGTCGACGGCATCATGCTGCTGGCCGCGTTCGCCACCTACTACACGGCGCTGCAGACCAACAATCTCCTCCTCGCCGTCCTGGCGGGCGCCGGGACCGGGACGATCATGGGAGTAGTCACGGCCCTGGTCAGCGTGACGCTCAAGGCGGAGCAGGGCGTCAGCGGGATCGGCGTCTATCTCTTCGGCCTGGGGTTCAGCGATCTGCTGTTCCAGAAGCTGGTCGGCACCCCGCTCCCGATCGCCACCCTGCCGTCGGTCGGCATCCCGCTGCTCGACCAGATCCCCGTGGTGGGCGGGATGTTCTTCGACCAGAGCGTGATCGTCTACCTGGCCTTCCTGCTGGTCCCCGTGGTGGCCTTCGTGCTGAACCGAACCACGTACGGACTGAAGATCAAGGCGGCCGGCGAGAACCCGGCGGCCGCCGACAGCCTCGGCGTCAGCGTGGCCCGCATCCGCTGGTCCACGGTGCTGCTGGGCTGCACCTTCGCCGGCCTGGCCGGCGCGAGCCTGCTGCTCTACGACGGCATCTTCCAGGTGAACCTGACGCAGAGCGAGGGGTTCATCGCCGTCGCCCTCGTCTACTTCGGAGCGTGGAGACCGGTGGGCGTGATGGGGGGATCGCTGCTGTACGGGCTGGTCGGTGCGATCATCCTGACCTGGAAGTCCCTCGGGATCATCCCCCTGAGTGCGTCCGACCTGGCCGCCACCGCGCCAGCGATCATCACGGTGCTCGCCCTGCTGTTCATCGCCCGGCGCTTCCGGCAGCCGGCCGTGCTCGGCAGGCCATACGAACGAGAGGGGTGAGCCAGCCGAGCGCCCGTCTCCAGGAGCCACAGCCAGGCCAGGATCCCGAAGGAGGAGACCATGCAACGACACGTGAACCGGGCGATGGTGCCCGTCCTGCTCACCGTGGTGGCGCTCGTCGCCGCGGCCTGCGGCGGCAGCTCGCCCGCACCGGCCAGCGCGGCCCCGGCCGCCAGCGCCGCGGCCCCCGCCAGCGCCGCGCCCGCCGCGTCCAGCGCGGCGTCGGCCCCAACCCTCAAGGTGGCACTGGTCGCGCCCAGCGCCGTGAACGATCTGGCCTTCACCCAGTCCATGGTGGAGGCGGTCAACTCCCTGAAGACGTCGTACAACCTGCAGATCGCCATCTCGGACAACCAGTTCGTGGTGTCCACCGCCGCCAACGTGATCCGCAGTTACGCCGCCCAGGGCTACAACCTGGTCATCGCCCACGGCTCCCAGTACGGCTCGACGCTGGAGCAGCTGGCCCCCCAGTTCCCCAAGGTCTCCTTCGCCTGGGGCACCGCGGGGTCCACCTTCAATCTGCCCAACGTGTTCGCCTATCAGGCCAACTCGAACGAGGGCGGCTACGTGCAGGGCGCCATGGCGGCCATGCTCAGCACATCCAAGGTGCTGGGGGTCATCGGCCCGATCGCGGTCGGCGATGCCAAGCTGTACGTGGACGGGTTCTGCGCGGGGGCCAAGTCCGTAGCCCCCTCGATCAGTTGCATCCCGGTCTATACCGGCTCGTTCAGCGACGTGAGCCTCTTCGCCACCGCGGCGAAGACGTTCGTCTCGAACAAGGCCGACGTGCTCACCGGAACCGCGCAGGCCGTGGTGGGTGCCATCGGCGTAGCCCGTAACGACAATCTCCCCTGGTTCGGCACGCAGTGGACGCAGGTCTCCCTGGCGCCCAAGAACGTGGTCTCCAGCCAGATCTACAACTGGGCCCCCACGCTCGAGCAGATCATCACCGAGATCCGGGCCGGCAAGCTCGGCGGTGCCACCTACACGCTGACCCTTGGAAACGGCGGCGAGCAGGTCCAGTTCAACCCGGGCTTCAACCTGCCGGCCAACGTCAAGGCCAAGGGCGACGCCCTGATCAAGGGAATTACGGACGGGTCGGTCAACGTCCCCCAGTGAGCCTCCTGGCGTGAGTGCCCAGGAAGCGTGAGCCGTCAGGAATGACCCAGCAGGCGATCGCCCCGGGGGGCGCGACCGGCAGCCCCGCTGCCCCGATCCTGGAAATGCGGGGCATCACCAAGCGCTTTCCCGGGGTGGTCGCCAACGATCGCGTCGACTTCGACGTGCGCGCCGGAGAGGTCCATACCCTCTTCGGCGAGAACGGTGCCGGCAAGAGCACACTCATGCGCGTCCTCTACGGGCTGTACCGGCCCGACGAAGGCGAGATCCGGATCAACGGGCGGCCGGCGGACATCCGCTCGCCCGCCGCCGCGATTCGCCACGGGATC